>CAZCDW010000073.1:674-11786 GCA_964497485.1 uncultured Bifidobacterium sp. | reverse complement strand
CTCGGCGCCGCCCTCGGTGTGCAAATGCACTTCAGCTTCTTCGCCGGCAGCCCCTTCATCGGCTTCCTGGTGTTCATGGCCATGGCCTTCGGTTTCTTCTGGGTCATCGAACGCACCAAGAACTCGGCCATGGGCGTGGTCGCCCTGCTCGGCTTCACCTTCTTCATGGGGCTGATGCTGTCGCGCATGATCGAGCACACCCTGCACTTCGCCAACGGTGGCCAGCTGATCATGACGGCGTTCGGCGGCACCGCGCTGGTGTTCGCGACCATGGCCTCGGTGGCCACCACCAGCAAGCGCGATTTCTCCGGCCTGTCATCGTGGCTGTTCGCCGGCGTGATCGTGATCCTGCTGGCGGGCATCGCCAACATCTGGCTGCAGATGCCGGCGCTGCAGATCGTGATCTCGATGGTGGCCGTGGCGATCTTCTCGGCCTACATCCTGTTCGACGTGCAGCGCATCGTGAACGGCGGCGAGACCAACTACATCACGGCCACGCTGGCAATCTATCTCGACCTGTACAACGTGTTCGTGAACCTGCTGGCGCTGCTGGGTATTTTTGGCGGCGAGCGTGAATGAGCATCAGGCCAAGCAGATCGCATCAATGAAGAAGCCGCCCTCGGGCGGCTTTTTTCATGGTCCGGCGGACGACAAGGCTTGTCTGCGCTTGCTGTAGCTCAGCCCTCCGAGCCGGCAGGTTCGGGGGCGTCAATCTCCATCGGTCGCGCCGCCCCGGGTACCAGGTCAAACACCGCCATCGATTCCACATGCGCGGTGTGCGGGAACATGTTGACTACGCCCGCCTGCGACAAGCGGTAGCCGCCGACATTCACCAGCACGCCCGCATCGCGCGCCAGCGTCGCCGGGTTGCAGGACACATAGACGATGCGCTTCGGCACCGCAGCCGGATCGATCGCTGCCAGTTCGCTGATGGCCTTGCAGACTTCCATCGCGCCTTCGCGCGGCGGGTCGACCAGCATGCGGTCGAATTTGCCGAGCGCCTTCAGGTCATCCACCGAGAATTCGAACAGGTTGCGGCAGGAGAATTGTGTTTTTGCGGCGAGGCCATTATGGGTCGCATTCTCGAGCGCGCGCTCGGTCAGTGCGGTGCTGCCCTCGATGCCGATCACTTCCCGCGCCTGCGTCGCCAGCCGCAGCGTGAAATTACCCAGGCCGCAGAACAGGTCGGCCACGCGATCGGAGGGTTGCACATCCAGCAGGCGCAAGGCGCGCGCCACCAGCACGCGGTTGATCTGGTGGTTCACTTGCGTGAAATCGGTGGGCTTGAAAGGCATGCGCACGCCGAATTCGGGTAGCAGGTATTGCAGCGGCCGTCGATTCGGATAGAACGGCGCCGCTGTGTCCGGACCCTTGGTCTGTAGCCACCATTCGATCTGCCATTCGTCGGCGAAGGCCTTCAGCGTGATTTCATCGCTGGCTGTCAGCGGCTCCATGATACGCAGCACCATCACGATGACAGGCTGGCTTTCATGCTCGCCGATGGCGAGCTCGCTCTGCGGCAGCCGGTCACGAATGGACACTGACGCCACCAGCGCGCGCAGCGGCACCAGCATGTCGGACACGCGGCGCGGCAAGATCTGGCAGGTCTTCATGTCGGCGATGTAGCTCGAGCGGCGCTCATGGAAACCGATCAGCACGCCGCCCTTCTTTTCGACATGACGCACCGACATGCGCGCGCGGAAGCGGTAGCCCCAGTCGGGACCATGGATGGGACGCAGGAGCATCTGCGCGCGTACCTTGCCCAGATGCCAGAGGTTGTCTTCCAGTACGCGCTGCTTGATCGCGACCTGCGCATCGGGTTCGAGGTGCTGCATCGCGCAGCCGCCGCAAATGCCGAAGAACTCGCATTTCGGCTTCACCCGCAGCGAGGACTCGCGCAGCAGCTCGGTCATCTCGGCCGCTTCCCATTTGGCCTTGCGCCGATAGGACTTGAAGCGCACCCGCTCGCCGGGTAACGCACCTTCGACGAAGATCACCTTGCCGGGCGTGCCATCCTCGTTCTGCAAATGGCCGACGCCGCGCGCATCCATGTCGAGGGCTTCAATATCGAGGAGAGGGTCGTGATTCATGCGGCAGGCCGGCGTGGGGCGGGAAAAATGCGAAGCCGCGATTTTACCTGCTTCGCCATGGTTCGCCGGAGGCGAGCAGCGGGCTCAGGTCGAGAGTCGAGGGTCGAAAGTTGACGACAGCGCCATCCGGTCGCGCCGGGCAGTGCTACAGCAGCGCGTCCTTGCCAACGCCCTTGGCCGCCATCGCCCGCTTGAGCCGGTACAGTCCATCCTGCTGTATCTGCCGCACGCGTTCGCGGGTCACGCCCATCTCGTCGGCCAGCTCCTCGAGCGTGGCCGGATGACCATAGTCGAGTCCATAGCGACGCATGATGACCACGCGTTGCTTGGCCGGGATGCTGTCCAGCCAGCGTCGCACCATCGCCATCATTTCATGCTGCTCGGCATGCGCATCCGGGCCGGCTTCGGCACCATCGGCCAGCAGGTCGATCAGGCTTGATTGCGGATCGCCGTCTATAGGCGTGTCCAGCGAGGTCACCTGATCGGCCATGCCGAGGATTTCCTGCACCTCGTCGACACTGCGTTCCACCAGGTGGGCGATGTCTTCGATGCGTGCCTCGTGCGGCGAGCTCATTCGCGCCTCGAGATGGTATTTCGCACGCAGCACCAGCTTGAGCTCGCGAATACGATGCACCGGCAGCCGTATCGTGCGCGCCTGGTTCATGATGGCGCGCTCGATTGCCTGCCGAATCCACCAGGTCGCGTAGGTCGAGAAACGAAAACCGCGTTCGGGCTCGAACTTGGTGATCGAATGCATCAGGCCGAGATTGCCCTCTTCGATCAGGTCCAGCAGCACCACGCCGCGGTTCACATAGTGCTTGGCGATCGACACCACCAGCCGCAGGTTGTGCTCGATCATGACTTGTCGCGCTCCGAAATCGCCCTGCTTGGCGAGCGTCGCGAAGTGTTGCTCCTGTTCGGGCGTCAGCAGTGGCCGCTGGCCAATCTGATTCAGGTAGCGCTGCGTCGCGTCCGTGGCCAGCTCATTGGCCAGCAAGGATCGAAATTCCTCGGCACTGCCGGCGGCTGCCACTTCGTCTTCGATGACGCCATCGACCGCATCAGACCTCAACTCGGGCAAGGCGTCGTCAGCATCGTCGAGCAGCTCCGGCGTTTCGTCGGCTGCGCTGTCAGCGCTATGCGCTGCTTCCGCTGCCTCCGCTGTACGCGCTGCTTCCGCTAGTGCGGCGCCAGCCTGGCCGTCAGGGCTGCAGGACTTGTTGGCATCGGCAAGACGCGCAGCCTTCTCGCCCTTGGAACGACCTGCCGGCGCTCCCTCCCCCGGCACAGTTATCGCATCCGCCAGCGGTGTGGCCGGCGTTTGCGCGGGGTGGGATAGTGGTTTCATTCAGCGCCCGGGCAAGAAACCTGTGGGGTCGACCGGTTTACCGAGTTGTCGTATCTCAAAGTGCAGCTTCACGGCATCGGCATCGGTATTGCCCATTTCCGCAATCTGCTGGCCCCGGCTGACGGTTTGACCTTCCCTGACCAGGATGGTTTTGTTGTGCGCATAGGCCGACACCACACCTTCCTGATGGTCGATGATCACCAGGTTGCCATAACCTCGCATGTTCTTCGCATAAAGCACGGTACCGTCGCCCACCGACAGGATGGGCTGGCCCAGCTGTCCAGCAATGTCGATGCCCTTGCGTGCCGCATCGAAACCATTCAGCAACTTGCCCTCGGTCGGCCAGATGAAGCGCAGCGACGCGGGCGGCGTAGCGTTTGCGGACGATGCCGACGGCGCCGCATCCGCCTTCTTGACTTCCTGCACGCGCGGCGGATTGAGGTCGGCGCGCTGCATGTCGGCCAGTGCCTGATCGGAATAAGGAAGCTTGTTGCCCAGCGGCCCGTTTTTCAGCGCGCCCGGCACGCGCGGCAGCTGCGTCGCCTGCGACGTTGATGGTGGCTGCGTATTGCTGTCGAGCGTGCGGACTTCCATGCCCGAATCGGGCACGCTGGCCATGCGCGCGCCTTCGGGCGGCGCCACGCGCAATTGCTGGCCAACCTTGATGTCGTTCGGATTCGCAAGGCCATTCCAGTCGACCAGGTCGCGCCAGGTCTGACCGAACTGGTAGGCGATCCGCGACAGCGTATCGCCCTTGCGCACGGTGTAATAACCAGGCGGGTCGGCTACCGGGGCTGGCTCGGCTTGTTTCTTCGATTGCTTGGGCGCAGTGCGGTCATCCACCGGCGCATTGGACGGCAACTCGGCGCAGCCGCTGAGCAGCGTGGCCAATACAGCGGATACGGCAGCGGCGAAAATCGCCTGGCTTGTTGTTTTCATGGATACAGCGCGTCTCTCGGTACGTCTCAAATTCAAGGCCGGCTGCAGGCGCAGCGTCAGCCGAAGGTTCCGGGTCTCAGTGGCACGAAGTGGCAGCGCTCCAGGTCATCCGCCATCCATTCATTGCGGCCGGTGCGCACCACCAGCTTCAGCGCCTGGTGGCGCTCGCCGATGGGAGCGATCATGCGGCCGCCGACAGCCATCTGCTCCATCAGCGCCTGCGGCACTTCGAGACCGGCCGCTGCCAAAATGATGCCATCGAATGGCCCGACGTGGGGCAAGCCCAACATACCATCGCCATAGTGCAGGCGAAGGTTGGGAATGCGCAGCGGACGCAGGTTGGTACGCGCCTGTTCGTGCAGCGGGCGAATGCGCTCGATCGAGAAAACGTCATCGGCGACCTGTGCCAGCACTGCGGCCTGGTAGCCACAGCCGGTACCGATTTCCAGCACCCGCTTCAGCTTGCCGCTGGTACCCTCGCGCAGGATCTCGATCATGCGCGCGACGATATAGGGCTGTGAAATCGTCTGGTGGTAGCCGATGGGCAGCGACGCATCGATGTAGGCCTGGCTGGCGAGGCCAGGTTCGAGGAACAGGTGGCGCGGCACGGCTTCCATCGCAGCCAGTACCATCGGATCCTTGATGCCTTGCTCTGCCAGCCGCGTGACCATGGCCTTGCGCACCGCATCGGATATCAGCGGCACGTTCGCATGGCGGTCATTGTTCAGGTGGGGCGTGCCCAGCGGCTTCGGGGCCGTGGGACTGGCTGCGGCAGCAGCGGCAGCCAGCCCGCGCAGGGGACGGGCGCCGGCGGCGGCCGGGCCAGCCACGGTCATCACACCGCGCGCGGCATTGGCATGACGAGCCGCCGTCTGGCCGGCGGCCTTGGCGGCATTCTGAGTGGCGGTCTGCGGGCTGTTGAGGCGATGCGGCGCGGTGGCTTTCTTGCGGCCAGCGAGGCCAGTGACGAAGTCCAGCGTCAGCGGGAAGCGCTTCTTCGGCTGGCCCGGGTCGCTCATGCCAGAGCCTGTTTCAGCCGCTCGAGCTGAGCGTTATGGGTCAGGTCGATCTGCAACGGCGTGACCGACACCCAGCCCTGCTCGGTGGCATGGAAGTCGGTACCGGCCGACGCCTCCTTGGCTTTGCCGACCGGGCCTATCCAGAAGATCTCGTTGCCGTGCGGATCTTGCGCGCGGATCACCGGCTCGGACTCGTGGCGCTTGCCGAGGCGGGTCGGCACCACGCGGTCGAGCTGTTCGTAGGGACGATTCGGTATGTTCACGTTCAGCAGGTAAGGCGATTGCAGCGCATCCAGCTTGCGCAGCACGATGTCCCTGGCAATGCGCGCGGCTGAATCGAGGTGCGCCCAGCCGTGGTCGACCTGCGAGAAAGCGATGGCCGGTATGCCGAACAGGAAGCCTTCGGTCGCGGCAGCGACGGTGCCTGAGTACAGCGTATCGTCGCCCATGTTCTGGCCCTGATTGATGCCGGAGACGACCAGGTCAGGACGCTGGTCCAGCATGCCGGTCAGCGCGATGTGCACGCAATCGCTGGGTGTGCCATTGATCGAGTAAAAACCATTGGCCGCGCGCATCACGCGCAACGGGCGATCGAGGGTCAGGGAATTGGAGGAACCGGAACGATTGCTGTCGGGCGCAACGACAACGATGTCGGCAATGGTCGCCAGCTGCTCGGCCAATGCGTTGATGCCGGGGGCAAGGTAACCGTCGTCATTGCTGATCAGGATTTTCATGCGCTTGATTTTACCTGAAGCAGCGCTTTCGCCTTGGCGTTTTGATCACGCTCAACGCGGTGCGGTCATCAGAAAATTCTGCACGGTGGCGAGTTCGCGCGACCGCGAAAACGGCGGCAGGCTTTGCCAGATACGGCGACCGTAAGGCTTGGAAATCAGTCGCGGGTCGCAGATCATCAGTACGCCGCGATCGGACTCGTCGCGGATCAGGCGTCCCGCGCCCTGCTTCAGGTTGATGATGGCCTCGGGCAGCTGGTGATGCATGAAGCCATTCAGTCCGCGCTTCTCCATGTCGGCGATACGCGCGGCCAGCACCGGGTCATCCGGCGGTGCGAACGGCAGCTTGTCGATGATGACCACCGACAGCGCATCCCCACGCACATCGACGCCTTCCCAGAAGCTCTGGCTGCCGATCAGTACCGCATTGCCGGCAGCGCGGAACTGGTCCAGCAATTCAGTGCGACCCAGCTCGCCCTGTACCAGCAGCGGCCATGGCAGCTTGCGCTGCTCGAAGGCTTCGCGCAAACGCTCGGCAGCGCGCTTCACGGCGCGCAGTGTGGTGCACAGCAGGAAAGCACGGCCGCCGGAGGCTTCGATCACGGGCAGTGCCGCATCGATCACGGCGTCGGTGTACGCAATGGAATTCGGCTCCGGCAAATTCATGGGCACATACAGCAAGGCCTGCTTCGCGTAGTCGAAGGGACTGGGCCAGATATTCGCCGGCACATCCTTCAGGCCCATCTGTGCGCTGTAATGCGTGAAGTCATTCTTCACTGCCAGCGTCGCCGACGTGAAGATCCACGCGCGCGGCGTGCCCTCGCGCTGTTTCGCGAAAATGGGCGCGATCGACAGTGGCGTCGTATGCAATTGCAGCGACTGCGAATACGCTTCCACCCATAGCACCTTGCCGGCGGCTTCGGCGGGATCGGCCGGCAATGCCCACGCATCGAAGGCATGGCCGATCTCGACTGTGCGTGCGCGGCATTGCTCGATGGTTTCGGCACGCTCGGCCTGACCGGCCAGCACCTCAGCCATGTTGGCCAGCATCGCCTTCAGGTGCGCGAGTGCCGGAAAAAAGGGGCTGCTGGGCGCGATCTGCTGGTAGGCGAGCTTGCCGCCCTCAACCGGAAAAGCCAGCCGCAGGTCGCGCGCCGCCTTTTCGACCGATGCGACCAGTGCTCCCCAGTCGGCGCCATCGCGCGCATGGCTCAGGCCTTCGGCCAGCACGTCGCGGCACAGCTCCATCACTTGCGAGGTTGACACGGTGTCACCGAAGAACAGTGTCGCGGTCTCGGGCAGCTGGTGCGCTTCGTCGAAAATCACCGTATTCGCGGTCGGCAGAAGCTCGGCCACGCCGGTGTCCTTCAGCGCAACATCGGCAAAGAACAAATGGTGGTTCACCACCACCATGTCGGCCTGCTGTGCCTCCTTGCGTGCCTTCATCACGAAGCAATCCTGATAGTGCGCGCATTCATTGCCGAGGCAATTGTCGCGTGTGGACGTGACGAGATTCCACACCGTCGCATTCTCGGGCACCCGCGACAGCTCGGCCTTGTCGCCGGTGCTGGTGGTCTTCATGAAGCGCGCGATCTCGCGCAGGTAACCCACGTCTTCGCGTGCGGTCAGCCGACCATTCTGCAAGGTGCGATCGAGATGGAAGTGGCACAGGTAATTGCCGCGCCCTTTCAGCAGCGCGACCGTCACCGGCACATTCAGCGCCTTGCGCACGACGGGAATATCGCGCAGGAACAGCTGATCTTGCAGGTTCTTGGTACCGGTCGACACAATCACCTTGCCGCCCCACAGCAAGGCCGGTACGAGATACGCAAACGTCTTGCCAGTGCCCGTGCCAGCCTCGGCGATCAGCGAGCCCTGGCTGGCAATCGCGGCAGCGACGGCCTTGGCCATATCGGTCTGCGACTGGCGCGGCCGAAAACCGGGAATGCCGTCGGCCAGCGTGCCAGCGGCGGAAAACAGCGCATCGACTTCGGCGTCATGCTTACCCGGCAGCGCTGGCTCGGCCGCGCCGTTGGCGGGCAGTGTTTCTATGCTCATGCGGGAATATCAGGTACCAGCATCATCTTCAGGCGAATGATCTGGTCTTTCAGCAGCAATTTTCGTTTCTTCAATCGGCGGAGTTGCAAATCATCGCGGCCCACCGTCGCGCTCATCCGCAAGATGACGTCATCGAGGTCGCGATGCTCGATTTCCAGATCGATCACCTGCGCCCGAATCTGTTGGGCATCAGAGCTCATTGCGCTCCCGGCGCAGGCTCGGGCTGCGGGCCTTCGATGACTTCGGCGCCCTCACCGCCATCGGCACCTTCGCGCCTGCTACCGGAAATCGGGATCGTCTTGGATCCGGCCCTGGCCTGGCGCTCAGCGACAGCACGGTCACGTTCGTCGGCCTTGTCCTTGCGCAGGAAGGCTTTTGCTTCGACCTCGACGCGGCGCACTGCTTGCATGGACTTGCGGCGCTTGTCCCGGACTTCGACCAGACAGGAGGCGACCAGGAAGCGTTCGTAGCATTGCGCCTGCTCATCGGCGTACAACCGCTCGATCTGCTCGCGCACAGGCTTCACCTCTTCCAATGCCATGTCGGCCTGCGGCACGCTGGCAATCGACTTTGCCGGATAGCGTGCCACCAGCTCGGCTTCGGGACCTGCGATGGCCGCCGTCACCCACAACGCAGCCAGCAGCGCAGGCAGCGACAGGAACAAAGTTTTCAGCGAACGGCAGGTTTTCATGGATTCATTCTTTCCAGGGTGGCCGTTTTCGGACCTTCATGCGATTGCGCCGATCGCCTGGCGTCGCTCGCTCTCCTTGTACTCGCGCGACTGCATCTCGACGATGCGCGACACCGTACGATGAAACTCACCGGACAGCGTGCCTTCGGTGTACAAGGCTTCAGGCTCGACCGCGGCCGACATCAGCAATTTCACCCGGTGGTCATACAGTACATCGATCAGCCAGGTAAACCGGCGCGCCTCCGACGCCATCTCGGCGGACATCTTCGGCACGTTCGACAGGATTACCGTATGAAAGCGGCTCGCGATCTCCAGATAATCATTCTGTGAGCGCGGGCTGCCGCACAGCGTCACAAAATCGAACCAGATCACGCCGCCGGCACGCCGCACGCAGCGTACCTCCCGTGATTCTATCTTGATCTTGTGGTCCTGCTCTGCCGATTCGGCGATATCGAGGAAGGCGCGTTGCAGTGCGCGGTCCGACTCGACGCCCAGCGGCGTGTGATACGCGGAAACCTGCTCCATGATGCGCTTGCGGTAATCGGTACCGGCATCGACGTTCAGCACATCCAGCTTTTCATTCAACAACGCAATCGCCGGCAGCATGCGCTCGCGATGCAGGCCATCCGGGTATAGCGTGTCGGGCGCATAGTTGGAAGTCATCACGAAGGACACACCATGGTCGAACAAAGCCTGGAGCAAGTTATACAGGATCATCGCGTCAGCGATGTCGGACACATGGAATTCATCGAAGCAGATCAGCCGGTAACGGCGCGCGATCTTTTGCGCCACGATCAGCAGCGGGTCCTCGACATCCTTCTGCTCATCAAGTGCGCGGTGCACACCGCGCATGAACTCATGAAAATGGACGCGGGTCTTGCGTATCACCGGCACCACGGCGTAGTAGCTGTCCATCAGGAAGGATTTGCCGCGTCCGACACCTCCCCACAAATACAGTCCGCGCGGAATGTCGGGACGGCGGATCAGCCGGGTGATGCGGGTCGAGCGCTTGGCGCGGTATGCAACCCACTCGTCATACGACTGCTGCAGTCGGCCGACGGCTGCCAGCTGCGCCGGATCGGAGCGGTAGCCACGTTCGGCCAGTGCGTGTTGGTAATACTCTTCGACGTTCATGGGTTCTTGTTGGTCGGGGTCGCCGGCACAGGCTCAACGGCTGCGGGTGCGGGCATGGGCTGCGGCCCGGATTGCGACGGCAGTGGCGTCATGTCAACCAGCACCTGGGCGGGGTAATGCGGCGTGCGGCCAACGCCGCCGAGCGGAAAACCAAAACCGAGCGAAATACCGACGCCGCTATGGCTGCCCCAGCTGCCGCCGCCGACACCGACACCAACGCGCGTGCTGCCGGGGGTGTAGCCAGCCGGACCACCACGTACCAGCACTTCGGAAGTCCGGAAACCGGCGCGATTGCAGACCACGCGCAAGTCGCCGCGTGGCTCGCCGACATTGACGACGGCCGGCGTGACGACCTTCCAGCTGCCGGCACCGGTATCGACCGCGCATTCGGCACCGGACAGCGGCGTGCCCTGCGCGGTGGTGAGGATATCGATCTGCCCTTCCGGGCGCTGCGGCGTGCTCGAGCACGCACTCAGCAACACGGGCAATGCAATGATGAATAGCGAACGGTAGGTCATGAGGCTTCTCCCGGGCGCTGCGCTGCGGGCGGCTGTCTGGTCTGCCGACCAGCCTGCCGGCGAAGCTGCTGGCCGGCCCGGCGCCTGCCGCGCAGCGCGCGCATGCCCTGCCATGCTACCCGAGCCCGGCTTGCGGCGCGGTCCGGTCTGCATGGCAAGGAATGCGCCGGGCAAGCTCAGAAATTCAGCGCTCGCTTGTCGACAGCGAGTGCCGCTTCCTTGGTCGCCTCGGACAAGGACGGGTGCGCATGGCAGATGCGGGCAATGTCTTCCGACGACGCGCGGAATTCCATCGCGACCACGGCCTCGGCGATCAGCTCGGACGCCATCGGGCCGATGATGTGCACGCCGAGGATCTCGTCGGTCTTCGCATCGGCCAGCATCTTCACCATGCCGTTGGTATCGCCCAGTGCACGCGCACGGCCATTCGCGAGGAAGGGGAAAGAACCCGCCTTGTACGCGACGCCATCCGCCTTCAGTTGCTGTTCGGTCTTGCCGACCCACGCGATTTCCGGTGACGTGTAGATCACCCACGGAATGGTGTTGAAATTCACATGGCCATGCTGGCCCGCGATACGCTCAGC
>CAZCDW010000073.1:0-664 GCA_964497485.1 uncultured Bifidobacterium sp. | reverse complement strand
ACCACATCGCCGACCGCCCACACATTCGGCAGACTGGACTTGCAGTCGCCATCGACGACGCCGAAGCCGCGCTCGTCGAGCTTCAGGCCGACAGCTTCCGGGTTCAGGCCAATGGTGTTGGGCACACGACCGATCGACACGATCAGCTTGTCGAATTGGGCCTTGTGCTCCTTGCCGGCGGCGTCGGTGTAATTGACGGTGACGTCCTTGCCGGTCTTGATGTCGCCGATCTTGACGCCCAGCTCGATCGCCAGGCCTTGCTTGGTGAACAGCTTGTGCGCTTCTTTCGCGATTTGATCGTCGACGGCGCCGAGGAAGGTCGGCAGTGCCTCAAGGACCGTGACCTCGGCACCCAGGCGGCGCCAGACGCTGCCCATCTCGAGGCCGATCACGCCGGCACCGATCACGCCCAGCTTCTTCGGAACAGCATCGATGGCCAGCGCGCCGGTGTTGGACAGCACCAGCTTTTCGTCGAACGGCACCGTCGGCAACGCACGCGGATTGGAGCCGGTGGCGACGATGATGTGCTTGCCCTTCAGCGTCTCGTTGGCCGCGCCGGTGACCGAGATCTCGTAGCCCTCGGCATCAGCCTTCACGAACGCCCCACGACCGTGGAAGAACGTGACCTTGTTCTTCTTGAACAGGTACAGGATGCCGTCGTTGT
>CAZCDW010000072.1:0-12158 GCA_964497485.1 uncultured Bifidobacterium sp. | reverse complement strand
TCGTTCAGGATGGTGCGGATGTCGTAGGCCGCCGACGGCGCGCTGACGCCGGCACGCACCTGCATGCGCACCGCATTCAGCCAGCCCTGTACCTGTGCGTCAAGCCTTGCGCTGCTGCCCAGTGCATAGAACAGCGCCGGTGCATTCGCCATCAGCAGTGGCAATTCCTTGTCGATCGTGTCGACAGCGAACGCCGCATCCAGGCCGAAAGCTTCGCGTGCCGCAGCCGGTCCGTAGCGGTAGCCATCCCAGATCTCGCGCTCTTCATTTTTCTCGCGACAGAAAAGGATGCACTGGTCGCGCTCGCCGGCGATCAGGACCAGCACCGCTTCGGGCTCGCCAAAGCCGGTCAGGTAGTAGAAGTAGCTGTCATGCCGGTAAGGATAATCGGCATCGGCATTGCGCATCACTTCCGGTGCCGTGGGGATGATCGCCACGCCGCCGCCCTGTGCATGCATGTGTTCAAGCACAGCGGCGCGCCGACGCGCATAAATGGCAATGTTCATCGCATTCGTGGTCATGCAGAACCCTTCAATGGTGCATTCAATTGTTCCAGCCGCTCGACGGTGCCGACATCGGTCCAGTCGCCGCGGAAGATCTCGCCGCCAATTTTGCCCTTGTCCGCATAGTCGCGCAGGATGGGCGCCAGTTTCGCGCTGCTACCCGGCGTGATGTCGTCGAACAGCTCGGGACGGTAGACGCCGATGCCGGAAAAGGTGAAGCGTGGCTCGCCTTCATTGGCGATCGCGAAATTGGCGAGGGCGAAGTCGCCTTCCGGGTGGTGCGCCGGGTTCTTCACCAGGTACAACCAGCCCAGGTCGCGCTGGTCCGCTGCGTAAGGGCTGCCCCAGGGGTCTGCGCTCTCGAGCACGCTGGTCACTTTGCTGAAGTCGAAGTGCGGGCAATAAATGTCGCCGGCGATGGCGACGAAAGGCGCATCGCCGAGCAGATGGCGTGCCTTTGCGATACCGCCCGCGGTCTCCAGAGCCTTGCCCTCGGGTGAGTAGACGATCTGCGCGCCGAACTGGCTGCCGTCGCCGAGTGCATCCTCGATCATCTGCCCGAGGTGCGCATGGTTGATCACGATCTCCGTGATGCCGGCGCGTACCAGATTCAGGATATGCCACACGATCAGCGGGCGGCCGCGCACCTTCAGCAGCGGCTTCGGGCAGCTGTCCGTCAGCGGCCGCATGCGCTCGCCGCGGCCGGCGGCAAAGATCATGGCCTTCATCGCTCTGCCACCCTTCGCATCAGAAGGTGAAGCCGACGCTGGTCTTCGGCTCTTCCAGCGTATCCAGCAGGCGGATCAGCGGCGCAAATTCCTTGTAGCGGTAGGCACACTTGCGGGTGTACTCCATCACCAGCGGCATGTCGTTCAGATAGCCATCCTTGCCGTCACGGTGGAACAGCCGGGCAAAAATGCCCAGTACTTTCAAGTGACGTTGCAGGCCCATGAATTCGAAGTCGCGGTAGAAATCATCGACGTCATGCGACACCGGCAGGCCGGCCTTGCGCGCGCGTTCCCAGTAGCGAATCGCCCAGTCAAGCACCATCTCTTCATCCCACTGGATGTAAGCGTCCCGCAGCAGCGATACCAGGTCATAGGTGATCGGGCCATAGACCGCGTCCTGGAAATCGAGGATGCCGGGGTTGCCCTTGTCGAGCACCATCAGGTTGCGCGAATGATAGTCGCGGTGCACATACACCTGCGGCTGCGCGAGGTTATTCGCCAGCAGCACCTCGAACACCTTGTCGAGCTCGTTTTTCTGTGTGTCGCTCAGGCTTGCATTCAGGTGCTTGCTGACATACCAGTCCGGGAACAGCATCAGTTCACGGTGCAGCAGCGCGCGGTCATATTCCGGCAGCTTGCCTGGCTGGCTTTGCACTTGCAGCAGCACCAGCGCATCGATCGCATCCAGGTACAGCTTGTGCGCGGTGTCCGGGCCAAGCTGCTTCAGGTAGGTCGTGTTGCCGAGGTCGGACAGCAGCAGGAAACCATGGTCGACGTCCTTCGCGAGGATGGTCGGCACCGTCACGCCGGTAGCGCCGAACAGTTCCGCCACGTGGATGAAAGGGCGCACGTCTTCTTGCGGTGGCGGCGCATCCATCACGATCAGCGAATCGCCGCCGGCGGTATCGACGCGGAAGTAACGGCGGAAGCTCGCGTCGGCAGAGGCCGTGCGCAGGGTGTCGGGCAGCGTTTTCGGTGAGCTCAGCGTGGACAGCCAGGCCCGCAGTTGAGCGAGGCGGGGATCGTTCGGTTGGGAATCGGACATTGGAGAAAAAATTTCGAAAAAAGCAGGTTTTTGCGGCAGAAACCGGGCAAACCGGCCAGCCTCTGCTCGGGGCGAGCAATGAGTTCCCCTATAATAAGGGATTCGCCGTTTGGCGCGACGCAGCAATCCAAGAATTTACCTTTCATGACGCGGCGATTGCCACATCTGCAAGCATCCTCTTTGCCACGCAAGACCCTGTTGTCCGTCGTGATCACGCTGATGATCGCCGGCCCGGCTTGTGCGCAGCAGCCGTGGATCGCCAACGCTGTCGAGGGCGATGAGGGCCCGACCGTTTTCACTGGCGAGCAGTTGTCGGGTCGACCGGACCGCGAAGTGATGATGGATCGCGAGGTCGAGATCACGCGCGGCCCGACCATCGTCAATGCCGACACCGTTCACTACGACATCGTCGACGACCGCGTCGACGCCGATGGCAATGTACGCGTGGTCCGCGAGGGCAACCGCTTCAATGGCAAGAAACTCAAGCTCAAGCTCGATACCGGCGTCGGCTTCATGGACAGCCCGGTGTACAAGCTGCTGCGCAAAAATGCGCAAGGCCATGCCGAGCGCATTGATTTCGAGTCCGAGGACGTGGCCACGGTTCAACACGGTATTTACACCACCTGCAATGGCCCCGAGCCCGACTGGTACCTGCGCACCGGCAAGCTGACGCTGGATGATGGTGCTGGTATCGGCTACGCGCGCAATGCAGTGCTGGTGTTCAAGGGAGTGCCGCTGGCCGGGACGCCGCGTATTTCCTTCCCGCTGACGGATGAGCGCGTGTCCGGATTTCTTGCACCGACGATCGCGACCTCGACCAGCAATGGCCTGCAGCTGACGACGCCGTATTACTGGAATATCGCGCCGAACCGCGACCTGATGATCTTCCCGACCTACATGGGCACGCGCGGCCTGATGCTCGGTGCTGATGCGCGCTACCTCGAGCGCGAATTCGCCGGCGAGACCCGCTTCGAATTCATCAATGATAGTAAAACATCGACGACGCGTTACGGCATCTCGACCCGCCATACGCAGGTGCTGGCGCCGGGCTTCAGCTTCGCCACCGACCTGAACGCGGCCTCGGACAACAATTACTACCGCGATTTTCCGCTCAGCCATGTGTGGGATCGTCCCGGCGTGAACCGCCGCCTGCTGCCGCAAATGGCCACGCTGGCCTATGGCACCTATGACTGGAACGTGTCTGCACAGGTATACGATTTCCAGGTGCTGCAGGATCCGCTGGCGCCCATCTCGGCTCCCTATGGACGACTGCCTCAGATCACGCTGAACAACTTCCGTTACACCGACACCGGCTTCGACCTGACGATGAATTCGCAGTTCACGCGCTTCACGCATGCTTCGCTGGTGCAGGGCGACCGCGTCGTCCTCAACCCGCGCATCACCTACAACTATTTGCAGGGCCCGGGCTATTTCGTGCGGCCGAGTTTCTCGGTGCATTCGACGGCCTACAACCTCGACCATGTGAGCGATCCGCTAATGACTGCGCCCTCGCGCACGCTGCCAACCTTCTCGGTCGACAGTGGCCTGATCTTCGAGCGTGACGCAACCTTCCTCGGGCGTGAAGCGACCCAGACCCTGGAGCCGCGGCTGTTTTACACCTACACGCCTTACCGCGCGCAGAACCAGAACCTGTACCCCAACTTCGATACCTCGGAAGCTGATTTCAGCTATGCGCAGATCTTCCGTGAGAACCGTTTCGTCGGTAACGACCGTATCGGAGACTCGAATCAGGTGACGATGGCGATGATCTCGCGCTACCTTGAGACCAATGGCGCCGAGCGCCTGCGCGTGGCGGTCGCCCAGCGCTACAACATCAGCAATCCCAAGGTCGGCCTCGGCAGCGAGCAGCAGGCGACCGAAGCGCGTTCCGATGTGCTGTTGCTGACCTCGGGGCGCGTGACAAATACCGTGCGGGTCGACGCAAACTTCCAGTACAACCAGGTAAAGAGCGAAGTCAACCGCGTCAACTTTGGCGTGTACTGGGCGCCGGAGCCGATGAAGGTGCTGAATGCGCAATACCGGCGCGATTCGCGCAACCTGCCGAATATCCCGAACACCAATTTCGAGCTGATCGACGTCTCCGGCCAGTGGCCGCTGGGCGCGCGCTGGTATGGTGTTGGTCGCCTGAATTATTTGCTCGACGAGAAGCGCGTCGGTCAGTCGCTGGCCGGCGTCGAGTACCAGGCGGACTGCTGGATTTTCCGTGCCGTGGCGCAGCGCCTGCCGACGGCGACCGGCGTCACCAACACCTCGATGTTCCTGCAGCTGGAATTCAACGGCCTGTCGTCGCTGGGCACCAACCCGATGCGCGCAATTCGCGGTAATGTACCGGGCTACCAGCGGCTGGGACAGCCGCAGTAAGTCGGGCTGTTACCCGCGATGCCCTCTTTGATGCAGACCACCATGCATCCAACCCGCAAGCTCACGACCGGCATGGCCGGCCCTGAATCGGAATTGCACACCATGAAGACATTTGTACAAAAGCTCACGGTCACTTATTGCAAGCGTTCTAAAGCGTCCGTCCTCACAGCATTGGCCTTGATGGTCGGCATCACCTTTGCGCTCAGTCCGGCGGCCGCGCAAGACAAGGCTGCGGACAAAGCCGTTAAAGCGCGCCAGCCGGTGCTGGTCGACGCCATCGTTGCTGTCGTCAACAGCGACGTGATCACCATGCAAGAGCTGGAAGAGCGCATGCGACTGGTCGAGCAGCGGATGAAGCGCCAGAACGTGCAGGTGCCGCCGCGCGAGCTGCTGCAAAAGCAACTGCTGGAGCGCATGATCGTCACCCGCGCGCAAATGCAACTCGCACGCGAGACCGGCATCCGTATCGACGATATCCTGCTCGATCGCGCCGTGGCTCGTATCGCCGAACAGAACAACCTGAATGTGCAGTCCTTCCGTGACCAGTTGGAGAAAGAAGGCGTGTCCTTCGCCCGTTTCCGCGAAGAGGTCCGCGAAGAGATCACGCTGCAGCGGTTGCGCGAACGCGAAGTCGATAACAAGCTGCAAATCGCCGAATCCGAGATCGACAACTTCCTTGCAGCGGCCGCCGGCAAGGCCGATGGTGCACAGGAAGAAATCAATCTCGCGCAGATCCTGGTGCGCGTCCCTGAAAATGCGTCGGCACAGCAGATCGCCGAACGCCGCAAGCGCGCCGAGCAGGCACTCGAGCAACTGAAGGCCGGTACCGATTTCGCGAAAGTGGCAGCGACTTTCTCTGATGCCAGCGATGCGCTGTCCGGCGGCGACCTTGGCTGGCGCAATGCGTCACGATTGCCACAACTGTTCCTCGACGCCACCGAAAAACTGAATGATGGCGAGGTCGCGCCGATGGTGCGCAGTGCGAATGGCTTCCACATCATCAAGGTGGTCGGGCGCCGCAGCGCCAGCATGGTCAAGCAGGGCAGCGGCAATGTGGTCCAGCAGACCCGTGCGCGCCACATCCTGATCAAGGTGAACCAGATCGTGTCGCCGACCGAGGCACGCCGCAAGATGCTCGAGCTGAAAGAACGTCTCGACAACAAGGCCGCCAAATTCGAAGACCTTGCGCGGATGTACTCGAACGATGGTTCGGCCAGCAAGGGCGGCGATCTCGGCTGGATTTATCCGGGCGACACCGTGCCCGAATTCGAGCGCGCAATGAATGCGCTGCAGCCGGGCCAGGTCAGCCAGCCGGTCGAGTCGCCATTTGGTTACCACCTGATCGAAGTCCTCGAGCGCAAGACCGAAGAAGTGTCGCGCGAGCGCCAGCGGCTGATGGCGCGACAGGCGCTGCGCGAGCAGAAACTCGAAGAGGCGTATGAGGACTGGCTGCGCCAGCTGCGCGACCGTGCCTACGTCGAGTACCGCCTCGACGAGCTCAGCCAGCGCTGATCCGAACCTGCGCATCCCGCTGCCGGCCCTGCTGAACGAAGCCTTTCGATCTCTACGGACCCTGCCACCATGAGCCACCGTCCGCGCATTGCGATCACTTGCGGCGAACCGGCGGGCATCGGTCCCGAGATTGCGCTGCGCGCAGCGCTCGATGCTGCACATGTCGATTGCCTGCTGGTCGGCGATGCGTCGCAATTGAAGGCGCTGGCGATGCTGGTCGCGCCGGCGCGCGTCCCGCGCGTCATCCATAGTGCTGCCGACCTGGCACAACATCCGAATGAATTGTGCGTGCTCGACTGCCCGCTCGCGGTGCCATCGCGCCCCGGCCAGCCTGACCCGCGCAATGGCAAGGCTGTCCTGGCCATGCTGGACGCGGCCATCGCGGCCGCGCAGGCCGGCCATGTGGATGCGATCGCGACAGCGCCGGTGCAGAAGAGCACGATCAATGACGCCGGTGTGGCCTTCACCGGGCACACCGAATACCTGGCCGAGCAGACCGGCACGCAGCGCGTGGTGATGATGCTGGCCGGCGAGACCGGGGCCGGCATGCTGCGCGTTGCACTCGCGACCACTCACTTGCCGCTGAAGGACGTGCCGTCCGCGATCACGATCGCCAGCCTGACCGAGACCCTGTCCATCATCCATCACGACCTCGTGCGCCGTTTCGGCATTGCCGAGCCGCGCATTCTCGTGACCGGCCTCAACCCGCATGCGGGTGAGGGCGGTTACCTCGGACGTGAAGAGATCGACGTCATCATTCCCGTGATCGCCGATGCGGTCGCGCGCGGCTGGAAAGTGTCCGGGCCCTATCCGGCCGACACGCTGTTCCAGCCACGACATCTCGAACAGGCCGATTGCGTGCTGGCCATGTACCACGACCAGGGCCTGCCGGTGCTCAAATACGCCACCTTCGGCCACGGCGTGAACATCACCCTCGGCCTGCCCATCATCCGTACCTCGGTCGACCATGGCACCGCGCTCGATCTGGCCGCTGCCGGTCTTGGCGAAGCCGATTGCGAAAGCATGGCCGTGGCCATTCGCGTCGCCGCCGAGATGGCACAGAGCCGCCGCTGAACATGCTGGCGCGTCGCAACCGAACCCATCTCGCATGAAACACATTCCCAAGAAGCGCTTCGGCCAGAATTTCCTGACCGATCAGAACGTGCTGCACGAAATCATTCGCGCGATTGCGCCGCAGCCCGATGACCTGATGGTCGAGATCGGCCCTGGCCAGGGCGCCATGACACGGCTGCTGCTGGCACAATTGAAGCACTTGCAGGTGGTCGAGCTCGACCGTGACCTGGTGGTCTTGCTGAAGAAGCAGTTCAGCGCAGACCGGCTGCAGATCCATGCCGGTGATGCCCTGCAATTCGATTTCGGCGCAATCGCGGATCAGAACGGAACGAGCGATCACGGCAGCGCTGCACGTTGCCTGCGTGTAGTCGGCAACCTGCCTTACAACATCTCCAGTCCCTTGTTGTTTCATCTCGCTGCCTACGCAGACCGGGTGATCGACCAGCACTTCATGTTGCAAAAGGAAGTCGTCGAGCGCATGGTGGCCGCGCCGGGCAGTCGCGACTACGGCCGACTGTCGGTGATGCTGCAATGGCGCTACCGGATGGACTTGCTCTTCATCGTGCCGCCGCAAGCTTTCGATCCGCCGCCGAAGGTGGACTCGGCGATCGTGCGCATGGTGCCGATCGCGCAGCCGCTGGCCTGTGAGCAGGCGCTGCTCGAGCAAGTGGTGACGAAAGCCTTCTCGCAGCGCAGGAAGGTGATACGCAACTGCCTGTCCGGATTGTTCAACGAAAACGAGCTGATCGATGCCGGCATCAACCCTCAGGACAGACCGGAGGCCGTGGCGCTGGAACCGTATGTGAATCTGGCGCGCCGGCTGGCACAACGCGGGAACCGCGTAATGCCAGTCATTTAAGCGCGAAACCTCTCGGCGCATAACGAAAGTACTGGATCCCAGCTTTCGCTGGGATGACGATTTTGAGTGCCTCGCCCAGAACACCGTCGTCCCAGCGAAAGCTGGGACCCATGTCACGCTGAGCTGTTGCCAGTATTAGGATTAGCTCACCTGCATCAGGGAGCCGTATGGTTTAAAAGACCGGCAGGTTATCCGGCTCATGGTCGCGCAAGGCCTTGCGAGCCGTTTCGAATTCCGGCAGCACCGATTGCACGGTGGCCCAGAATTGCGGGCCGTGGTTCATCTCGCGCAGGTGCGACAGCTCATGCGCGACCACGTAGTCGATATTGGGCAGCGCGAAATGCATCAGCCGCCAGTTCAGCCGTATGCGGCCATCGGCAGTGCATGAACCCCATTGCGTCGACGCCGACGACAGCGAAAAACTGTTGAAGCTCACGCCCAGTTTCTCCGCATAGATCTCCAGGCGTTCCGCAAACACGCGGCGCGCCTCGGACTGCAACCAGCCCTGCACACGGTCTTTCAGCTGCTGCTCGGTGGAGGCGGTCGGCAGGCTGACATGCAGCTCGCGCGTGTCTTCATCGAAGCGTATGCCGGCCGTACCTGCGGTGGACAGGGATCCGGGCTCGGCCACACGCACCGTGATATCGGTACCGAGATAGGGCAGGCTCGCGCCATCACGCCATTCCATCGGCGGCTGCAGGCGGCGCACCGAGCGCTCGCGCTGCTCATTGATCTTCTTGAAGATCCACTGCTGCTTGGACACGATCGCCGATTCGATCTCGGCCACCGTCACCCAGCGCGGCGCGGTCACGCGCAAGCCATCGTCATCGATCAGGAAGCCTATCGTCTTGCGCTTGGAGCGCAGCAGCCGGTAATCAAAGGCCAGGCCATCGAGGCGCAGCCGGCGGTGGCCGGGCGGGATCGGTGTATCGGGAACGGTGGACGGCGGCGGCGCGCCGGCGCTCGGGGTTTCACCGAACAAGTCTTCCAGCGACAGCTGGTTGGGGTCGACGAACTTCTTGCGCAGGAATTGCTTCAGCGACATCGCTTCACTGTCCGTGGGTGATGGGGGCTGCTGCAGTGGCGGTCACAGCTTCGCACGCATAGGCGCCGGGCGTGATCACGCGCATTTCGGATTCTATCCAATTTTCCACCTCGGCCATCAAGTCGCCCGGCGTGCGGCCCGTCGACGGGATCGGCTTGCCGATCGAGACGATGATCTTGCCGGGCTTCTTGATGAAGGCATTGCGCGGCCAGCAGTCACCGGAATTCATCGCAATCGGTACCACCGGTACACCCGTGCCCACGGCGAGGATGGCACCCCCTGCTTTGTACTTGCCCTGGCCACCGACCGGCGTGCGTGTACCTTCGGGGAACATGATCACCCACTGGCCATCGTCGAGGCGCCGTTTGCCGACCTCGATGACCTGCGCCATCGCATCACGGCCCTTGCTGCGGTCGATCGCGATCATGCGCAACATCGCCAGCCCCCAGCCAAAGAAGGGGATGTAGAGCAGCGATTTCTTGAATACGAAGATCAGCGGGCGCGGCATCAGCCAGCAGTAAAAGATGGTCTCCCACGCCGACTGGTGTTTGGACAGCAAAATTACCGGCGCGTCCGGCAGGTTCTCCATGCCGCGCACTTCCCATGCTATGCCGCATACCAGGCGTGCCGCATGCGTGATGAACACATTCCAGCGCGTGATCATGTAATAACGCTGCCGATAGGGCAGCAGCAAGAAGCCAAAGCAGGCAATCGCCCAAACCACGGTGGCGATGATGATCAGCAGCGCGAACAGCGCGGAACGCAGCAGCGAACCGCGCGGGCCTTCGGTAGAGGCGGTGGATGCCGGCGTGTTCGGAGTCATGCGGACAGGTTCAGGGGGCGGATTCATTTCTTGCGACCGAGCGCAGCGCGCGCAAGCTTGGCGGTGTCGAGCGCAACGGCTTCCATGTGCAGCAGCCGGTCGACGACGTCCGCGAGGCTATCGAACACCTGCGTACCGGGCGGCAGGCCGCCTTTTTCGAGGGTGCGTACGCCCTTGCCGGTGCGCACCAGATAGGGCGAGCAGCCGACTTCGAAGCCGGCCTGCAGATCGCGCAGGGAGTCGCCGACCATCGGCACGCCGCGCAGATCGACATCAAAGCGCTGCCCGATAGACTTCAGCATGCCGGCGCGCGGCTTGCGGCAATCGCAGTATTCTTCGGCCGCGTGCGGGCAGAAAAAAATTGCATCGATATGCGCGCCTACTGCCTGCGCGCTCGTGTGCAGCTTCTGATGGATAGCGTTGAGCGTCTTCATGTCGAACAGCCCGCGCGCGACGCCCGCCTGGTTGGTCGCGACCGCCACCGTATAGCCGTGCTGGTTCAAGCGCGCGATTGCCTCCAGCGAGCCCGCGATCGGGCGCCACTCCGCCGGCGACTTGATGTACTGGTCGGAGTCGTGATTGATCACCCCGTCACGATCGAGGATGACCAGCTTCAGGGGCGTTGTCGCAATCTGCGCCATCGGGGCTCGTTCTGCTTACGTTGTTGCGCGGTCGGCGGACGCGTCAGCCAGCCAGCTTCGAGATGTCGGCGACGCGGTTCATCATCGCGTGCAGCGAGCCCAGCAGCGCGAGCCGGTTCGCGCGCAGCGCCGCATCTTCGGCCATCACCATCACGTCATTGAAGAAGGCATCGACATCATCGCGCAACGCGGCAAGCGCCTTCAGCGTGCCTGCGAAGTCGCCGCTGGCAAAGGCCTGATCGACTGCTTTGCGGGTATCCGTCATCGCACCGTACAGGCGCTGCTCGGCGGCTTCGGCCAGTAATGCGGCTTGCACCTCGCCGACCGCAGCTTCGTTTTTCTTCAGGATATTGGTGATGCGCTTGTTCGCCGCCGCCAGCGACTCGGCTTCCGGCAGTGCAGCGAAAGCCTTCACGGCGTCGAGTCGCTCGACGATGTCGTCGAGGCGGTCCGGTGCCGGCGCAACCACGGCTTCCACCGCATCCTGAGCAAAGCCACGCTCGCGCAGCAGGCCGCGCAGACGGTCGTAAACAAAGGCTTGGACTTCGGTTATCGGGTCATTGAAGTTCGCATTGCCGGCGAACTGCTTTGCCGCCAGCGCCAGCAGATGCGAGATCGACAGCGGCAGGCGCTGCTCGACCAGCATGCGCAAGATACCGAGCGCGTGGCGGCGCAGCGCGAACGGATCCTTGTCGCCGGTTGGCGCGAGGCCGATGCCCCAGATACCGACCAGGGTCTCGAGCTTGTCGGCCAGCGCGACAATGGTGCCGGTGCGGGTCGCCGGCAACGCATCGCCGGCAAAGCGCGGCTGATAATGCTCGCTGATGGCGGTCGCGACCTCGGCCGGCTCGCCATCATGTTTCGCATAATAGGTGCCCATGATGCCCTGCAGCTCGGGGAACTCGCCGACCATATCGGTCAGCAGGTCGGCTTTCGACAATTGCGCTGCGCGCTGCGCGAGCTTCACATCGGCATTCAGCGATTCGGCGATGGCTGCGGCCAGTGCGACCACGCGACCATTGCGCTGTGCCTGCGAGCCCAGCTTGTTGTGGTAGACCACGCTGTCGAGACCCGGCAGGCGGTCGTACAGCGATTTCTTCTTGTCCTGTTCGAAGAAGAATTTTGCATCCGACAGACGTGGGCGTACCACGCGCTCGTTACCGCCGATGATGTGGCGCGGATCGGCCGTCTCGATGTTGGACACGATCAGGAAGCGCGAGCGCAGCTTGCCTTCGTTGTCGGTCAGCGCGAAATATTTCTGGTTGGTCTGCATCGTCAGGATCAGGCATTCCTGCGGCACTTCGAGGAAGGCGTCATCGAACTGGCATTCATAGACCACCGGCCATTCGACCAGCGCCGTCACTTCATCGAGCAGCGCTTCCGGCATCAGGATCTGGTCCTTGCCTGCCTTCGCCTGCAAGGCAGCGCGGATTTTTTCCTTGCGATCGCCGAAGCTGGCGATGACCTTGCCTTGTTCCTGCAGCGTGGCCGCGTAGGCCGTCGCCTCGGCGATGGTCAGCGCATCCCTCTGGCCGAGGAAACGGTG
>CAZCDW010000071.1:0-12197 GCA_964497485.1 uncultured Bifidobacterium sp. | reverse complement strand
GGCGGCGGTGCGGTGAGGACCTTGTCCGAGCAGGTCGCTCTCGAGACCCGCACCCGGATGCTGAACCCGAAATGGTACGAGGGCATGCTCGCGCACGGCTTCGAGGGCGTGCATCAGATCGAGCTGCACCTGACGAACACGATGGGCTGGTCGGCTACCACCGGACAAGTGCAGCCCTGGGTCTATCAGCAGCTGACCCAGACCTTCTTGCTCGACCCTGAGATGCGCGAACGCCTCGCGCGGCTCAATCCGACGGCGTCTGCGCGCGTTGCCAGCCGCCTGATGGAAGCTTGTGAACGGCAGTACTGGACACCTGATGCGGACATGCTGGAAGCGATGCGCCGTGCGGGAGAGGAGCTGGAAGACCGGCTCGAAGGCATCAATGAAGGAGTAAACGAGTGAATGTGACCAAAGTACCCGTGACCGAGATTCGCCGCGAGCGCGCGGGCGATGGCGAAGGCAGCGTGCAGGTATCGCTGGACCCGACGATGAAGATCGGCAATGCGAAAGTGTTCGCGATCTATGGCAAAGGCGGCATCGGCAAGAGCACGACCTCGTCCAACCTGTCGGTCGCATTTGCCAAGCTGGGCAAGCGCGTGCTGCAAATCGGCTGCGATCCCAAGCATGACTCGACCTTCACGCTGACCAAGAAGCTGATGCCGACCGTGATCGATGTGCTGGAGTCGGTCGACTTCCACAGCGAGGAATTGCGTGTCGAAGACTTCGTCTTCGAAGGCTACAGCGGTGTGATGTGCGTCGAGGCCGGCGGCCCGCCGGCCGGCACCGGCTGCGGCGGTTACGTGGTCGGCCAGACCGTCAAGCTGCTGAAAGAGCACCACCTGCTGGACGACACTGACGTGGTGATCTTCGACGTGCTGGGCGACGTGGTCTGCGGCGGTTTTGCGGCACCGCTGCAGCATGCGGACCGCGCACTGATCGTCACCGCGAATGACTTCGACTCGATCTTCGCGATGAACCGTATCGTGCAAGCGATCGGCGCCAAGGCAAAGAACTACAACGTGCGCCTCGGCGGCGTGATCGCGAACCGTTCGGATGCGACCGACCAGATCGACAAGTTCAACAACGAGATCGGACTCAAGACCATGGCGCGCATCCCGTCGCTGGATGTGATCCGCCAGAGCCGCCTGAAAAAGGCCACGTTGTTCGAAATGGACCCGACCCCGGAAGTGCTGGCCGTGCAGCAGGAATACATGCAGCTGGCCGAGCGGCTATGGGCAGGTGCCGAGCCGCTGGAATGCAATCCGATGAAGGATCGCGACATTTTCGATTTGCTCGGATTTGATTGAAGTTCAGTTGAAGCTGGTTTGACGCCGGTGGCGGTACCGGGATTCCCCTGCTATCTGCCCGATCGGTGAGAGGTAATGATGGAACACGAAAGCTATCTGGAAAAACGCGAACGACTGGAAGAGTACTTCGACCGCACGGCGGCCGACCAGTGGGCGAAACTGACCTCGGATGCGCCGGTTTCCGGCATCCGCAAGACGGTCAGGGCAGGGCGCGACCGCATGCGCGAGACCCTGTTGTCCTGGTTGCCCTCCGACCTGAAGGGGCGCCGCATCCTCGATGCCGGTTGCGGTACCGGCGCACTGGCCTTCGAGCTGGCCGCACGTGGTGCGGACGTGGTGGCTGTTGACTTGTCGCCGACACTGGTTCAGCTGGCGCGCGAGCGCAAGCCCAGCGACCCGAGCGCCGGCAAGCTGGAGTTCGTATCCGGCGACATGCTGTCGACCACCTACGGTCGCTTCGACCATGTGGTCGCGATGGATTCGATGATCCACTACGAGCGGCGCGACCTGGTGCTGGGCCTTGCCGGACTGGCTGCGCGCACCGAACATTCGTTGCTGTTCACGTTCGCACCGAGCAATCCGATACTCGCCACCATGATCCGCGTCGGCCGCATGTTCCCGCGCGGCGACCGTGCGCCTTTCATCGAGCCGGTGTCCGAAGCGTCGCTGCGTACCGAAATCGCAGGCAGTGACAGCCTCGCGGACTGGCAGATCGGTCGCACCGAAAAGATCTCGAGCGGTTTCTACACTTCACAAGCAATGGAGCTGCGCCCATGACGAGCCTGAACATCATCGAAGCATCGCTGGTCCTGTTCTGGGCTGGCTTTATCGGATTGAACGTATGGCTGCTGCGCTTGCCCGTCAATGAAGGCGTTGAAGAGGTAGCTCACGCACAGCCTCGCACCATCGGCAAGCTTCACGGAGAAGACTATGCATAACGCTGCCCAGGAGATCAATTCGGTCGAGGATGCGGCCCGCAAGGCCATCACCGATACCGTATTCTCGCCTCGCTTTTACAAGACCGACTATGAGGCGATGGGCCGACTGAACGTCGAGCCCGTGCGCGCCGAGTGGGACGCGATGATGGCCGAGTATGAAGGCGACAATAACCATGACCATTTCCAGCGCGACGCGACTTTCGCACAGGAAGTGCGCGACCTCGAGCACAAGCTGTCGCCGGAGCTGCGGCAGGAATTCCTCGATTTCCTGGTCAGCTCGCTGACCTCGGAATTCTCGGGCTGCGTGCTGTACAACGAGATCAAGCGCAATGTCGACAATCCGGACATCAAGAAGCTGATGGAATACATGGCGCGCGATGAATCGCGCCATGCCGGTTTTTTGAACTCGTCGCTGAAGGACTATGGCCTCGGCATCGACCTCGGCAACCTGAAGCGCAGCAAGCACTACACTTACTTCAAGCCGAAATACATCTTCTATGCGACCTACCTGTCGGAGAAGATCGGCTACGCGCGCTACATCCGCATCTTCCGCCAGTTCGAACAGAACCCGGAGCTGCGCTTCCACCCGATCTTCCGCTGGTTCCAGCGCTGGTGCAATGATGAATTCCGCCATGGCGAATCTTTCGCGCTGATCATGCGTGCGCATCCGCACCTGCTGCAGGGCGCCAACAAGCTGTGGATACGCTTCTTCCTGCTCGCCGTGTACGCGACCATGTATGTGCGCGACCATGCGCGTCCGGAACTCAAGCAGGCGATGGGCCTGGATCCGACCACCTATGACTTCGAGGTGTTCCGTATCACCAACGAGATCACAAAGCAGGTATTCCCGCTGCTGCTCGACCTCGACCATCCGGCCTTCCATGCGAACCTCGATCGCCTGACGTATTGCTCGTCGAAGGCGGATGAGGGCAAGGTGGCTGGCGGGCTGTTCGGCGGACTGAAGCGCGCGCTGTGGAGCGTGGCCGGTGTCGCCGTGTTCGCGCGCATGTTCTTCATCCCGGTGAAGGCCAACATCCTGCCGACAAAGACGCGGCTGGTGCCACGCTGGTGATCTTCTGTTGAAAGCGCGAACCTTACGATGAGCCAGTACCTGCTGCCTGCCGCGTTCACGATCTTCGTCTGGTGGTTTTCTACCGGCGTGATCCTGTTCCTCGGCCGGCTGCCGCGCTGGACTTTCCGCTGGACCATGCTGAAGGCGACACTGGTGCTGGGCTTCGCGCTGGTCGGCATGGCCATCTCCGCATCACGGACCTCGGTCGCCTCGGCCTATTGCGCCTTCACCTGTGCCGTCCTGGTCTGGAGCTGGCAGGAGATCGCCTTCCTGCTTGGCTTCGTGACCGGCGCGCGCCGCAGCGAATGTCCGCCCGATAGCAAGGGCTGGCGCCGCGCCTGGCAAGCGACGCAGACCATCCTGCATCATGAACTGGCGCTGGTGGTGCTTGCGCTGATGGTATTTGCCACCAGCTGGAATCAGCCGAACCAGACCGGCTGGTGGACCTATCTGGTGTTGTGGACGATGCGGCTGTCGGCGAAGCTGAACCTGTTTCTTGGGGTGCGCAATCTCGCTGAAGACTTCCTGCCAGCGCATCTTGCCTACTTGCAGAGCTATTTCACGCGCCGTTCGTGGAACTGGCTGATGCCGGTCTCGCTGACAGCCGCCTGCGCAGTCGCCGTGCCGCTGTGGAGCGCAGTCGCGATGCAAGCAGCCGATGGCTTCGCCGCCACCAGCCTGAGCCTGGTCGCCGGCTTGCTGACGCTGGCCGTGATCGAGCACCTGTTCATGATCGTCCCCATCCCGTCCACTTGGCTCTGGAAATGGGGCATGCGAAATAAAAATGATGTTGGCACCCTGGTTTGACGGCACTCGGCTGATCGATCTCGTGATCGCGGTCAGCCTGCTCGAATGGCTGCTGCTCGCACAATGGCATCGCCGCACCGGGCAGGGCGTCGCGCCCGATGCGTTGAAATGGATGATGTTGCCGGGCCTGTGCCTGATGCTGGCCGCACGCAGCGCCCTGAGTGGCGCACCCTGGACCCTGATGGCCTTGCTGTTGTCCGCAGCGGGCCTCGCCCATATTGCCGACCTCAGGCGGCGCTGGAAATCCTGAGAGGAGACTTTGATGCGCAAACATTTTCCATTTTCCGCGATCGTTGGCCAGGACGAGATGAAGCTGGCCATCCTCGCCACGGCCGTCGATCCTGGCATCGGCGGTGTGCTGGTGCTGGGTGATCGCGGTACCGGCAAATCCACCGCCGTGCGCGCGCTGGCGGCGCTGCTGCCCGAGATCAAGGTCGTCGACGGCTGTGCGTATGGCTGTGACCCATCTGCCGATACGCCCGCCTGCGAGCAGTGCGCAAAGCTGAAAGCCGATGGCAAGTCGCGCATCAAGTCGCGCACGCGGCCGGTGCCGGTGGTCGACCTGCCGCTCGGTGCGACCGAGGACCGCGTGGTGGGTGCACTCGACCTCGAGCGCGCACTGTCGCAAGGTGTGAAAGCCTTCGAGCCCGGCCTGCTCGCGAAAGCGAACCGCGGCTACCTGTATATCGATGAAGTGAACCTGCTGGAAGACCACCTGGTCGACCTGCTGATCGACGTCGCCGCATCCGGCGAGAACATGGTCGAGCGTGAAGGCTTGTCGATTCGCCATCCGGCGCGCTTCGTGCTGGTCGGCAGCGGCAATCCGGAAGAGGGCGAGCTGCGCCCGCAACTGCTGGATCGTTTCGGTCTTGCCGTCGACGTCAGTACGCCGACGGACCTCGCGATGCGCATTGAAGTCGTGCGCCGCCGCGATGCATTCGAGCGCGCACCCGATACCTTCGTCGCACGCTGGCAGGGCGAAGACGACAAGATACGCAAGCGCATCGTCGCCGCGCGCAAGCGTCTGCCCGACCTCGAATTGACGGATGCCACGCTCGCACGCGCCGCGCAACTCTGTCTCGCGCTCGGCACCGATGGCTTGCGTGGCGAACTCGCGCTGATGCGCGCCGCGCGCGCTTTGGCCGCTTACGAGGGCAGCCGTGAAGTCACCGACGACCATCTGCGCCGCATGGCACCACCAGCGCTGCGTCATCGTCTGCGCCGCAATCCGCTGGATGATGCCGGCTCCGGCACGCGCGTTGCGCGCGCGGTCGACGAGGTCTTTGCGCAGGTGGCCTGATGCTCGCTCCCCTCGATCGCGAGCCCGACCCCTCCGGACGTGCATGGCTGCAGGCCGTGCAGGTGGCGGCGCTGTTCGCGATCGACCCGGTTGGCAGTGGCGGCGTTCGCGTACGTGCGCATGCCGGCCCCGTGCTCGATGCCTGGCTCGCGCTGCTGAAAGCCTTGCTGGCCGGACGACCCTGGCTGCGCGTCCCCGTCTCCATCAGCGATGAACGTCTGCTTGGCGGACTCGACCTGCCGGCCACGCTCGCCGCCGGACGCCCGGTGCTGCAGGCTGGCGTGCTCGCGTCAGTTGATCAGGGCGTACTGCTGCTGCCGATGGCAGAGCGGCTGCCGGCGGGTACCGCCGCCCGTATCGCGGCCGCACTCGACCGCCGTGAAGTGCTGCTGGAACGTGATGGATTATGCGACCAGCGTCAGTCTCGCTTTGGCGTGGTGTTGCTCGATGAAGGCCTGGCTGATGACCCTGGCGTGCCGCAGGCCCTCGCGGACCGTCTCGCGTTCGATATTGACCTGCGTGCGGTCGCCCCATCGACAGCCATCGATGAACGCATGCCATCGACGGGCATTAGTCACGGCGATGTGATAGCTGCCGCTGAACGATTGACCGACATCGGTACGCCCGACTCTGCTGCTGCCGCACTGTGCACGACGGCGCTCGCGCTCGGTGTGTATTCGATGCGCGCACCGTTGTTGGCGCTGGCCGTTGCGCGCGCCAGTGCCGCGCTCGATGGCAATCAGGAATGCAGCGAAGACGATGTACAGATCGCAGCGGCGCTGGTGCTCGCACCGCGCGCGACGCAATGGCCTTCGTCCGCATCTGACTCCCAAGAATCGGCTGATGACGATGAGCCTCCGCAGCAGGCTGAAGACGACAGCCCTCCATCCGAAGAGCCGCAGCAAGCCGCTGCGCAACAAGACGAAGACCCGGCGCAGGATGATCGCGAGGATCACGACGCCGAAGACCGTGACGACGATGACCACGAAGCGAACGCCTCGCCAGATCGTGCGCAGCAGGCGATGGAAGATCGTGTGCTCGACGCAGCGCAAGCGGCGATACCCGCCGGTTTGCTCGCGCGACTGCTGTCCGGCGCTGCTTTGCCGCGCGCAACCGCAGGACGTGCAGGCGCACAGTCCGCGGGTGGTCAGCGCGGACGCCCGGTGGGCTCGAAACGTGCGCCGCCTGCCAGCGGCCAGCGACTGCACCTGCTCGATACCCTGCGCGCGGCAGCACCATGGCAACGCCTGCGGCAGACAAGCTCGTCCAATATCACGGGCGGCTCGCGCGTACAGGTCAGGGCCGAAGATTTTCATGTGCGACGGATACGGCAGAAATCGGCGACGACCACCGTGTTCGTCGTCGATGCATCTGGTTCATCGGCGATGCACAGGCTCGCCGAAGCCAAGGGTGCCGTCGAATTGCTGCTCGCCGATTGCTATGTGCGGCGTGACCAGGTCGCGGTGATTGCGTTCCGTGGCAAACAGGCCGAGCTGTTGCTGCCGCCGACCCGTTCGCTGGTGAACGCGAAGCGCCGACTTGCCGGCTTGCCCGGTGGCGGTGGCACACCGCTCGCGCATGCACTGGACACCGCCGCCGCACTGGCCGATGGCATTGCACGGCGCGGACAATCGCCGTTGCTGGTGCTGCTGACTGACGGTCGCGCGAATGTCGCGCGCGATGGCAGTGGCGGTCGTGAGCGCGCACTGCAGGATGCATTGCAGTCAGGGCGCCAGCTCGCGCAGCGACAATGGCCGTCGCTGTTGATCGATACCTCGCCTAAGCCGCAGCGCGAAGCCACCGAATTGGCACTGGCGATGGGCGCGCAATACATGCCGCTGCCGCATGCAGGCGCCGAGCGTCTCGCGCAATCGGTGCGCAGCAGTCTGCAGCATGGATCACAGCGGATTGCCTGATCGCCTGGACTGGGATACGGACGGGACGGATTGGCCGAACCGCAGTGCCAGCCGCTTCGTCACCGCCGGCGGACTGCGCTGGCATGTGCAGCAATTCGGCACCGAGACGCATGAACCTGACGCAGGCAATGCCACCGGAGCTACGGGCAACCAGGGTACTCAGGGTGCGCGAATACCTTCGGTGCTGCTGCTGCACGGTACCGGCTCTTCCACACACTCATGGCGCGCGGTTGCACCGCTGCTCGCGCAGCGCTGTCGCGTCCTGGCGCCGGACTTGCCGGGCCATGCCTTCACCAGCCTGCCATCGCCCCTGTCGGGTCAATCGCTGGCCGGCATGGCACGCAGCATCGGTGCACTGATCGCGTCGCTGGAGTTCACGCCAGACCTGATCGTCGGCCACTCGGCTGGCGCCGCCATCGGCGCGCAGATGGTGCTGGCTGGCCACGCACAGCCTGCGGCACTGGTCAGCCTGAACGGCGCCTTCGTCGGCTTTGGCGGTTGGGCGGGTGCCTTGTTCTCGCCATTGGCGCGGCTGATGGCTTCGGGTCAGATGGTCGCGCGCTATCTCGCGCGGCAGGGCAGTGACAAGGCTGTCGTGCGGCGTCTGCTGGACGGTACCGGGTCGGTGCTGGACGAGCAGGGCGTGCAGCTGTACGCACGCTTGTTGCAGAGCCCCGGCCACGTGAAGGCAGCGCTGGCGATGATGGCCCACTGGGACCTTGGGCCGCTGGGTGCAGCGCTGCCCCGGCTGTCCCTGCCCGTGTGGCTGGTGGCTGCCGAGCGCGACCTGACGGTACCGCCGTCACAAGCGGCCATGGTGGCCGCGCGGCTGCCGCATGCGGTACAAAGAACCTGGCCCGGACTGGGTCATCTCGCGCACGAGGAGAAGCCCGAGCTCTGCGTGCAATTGCTGGCCGACGTGTTGCGCGCGGCCGGCTTCGACTGAGGAGCGTGCATGGCGCTGTGGGCTGAATTGCTGCTGTCGGGTGTGCTGCCGATTGCCTTCGGGATCTGGCAGATCCGAGACGTACGGCGCGAGCAGCGGCGCCGGGCCGAACAGAGGCTGGAACAGCAGCGCCGGCAGCAGGGCGCGTCCGCCAGCTCTCCGCCCGACGCTCGCTGAGGTTCTCCCGCGCTCGACTGCTGCTTGCCCGCAGTCTTTCCGGGCTGCGCTCTCATGCTTGTCAATGCACTATTACGCCGAAGAGTGTCAATAAAGCTTGACATTAAGGCGTGACAGAAATAACTTACATGACACCGACCGGCCCTGTCCGGTCTCCCTCGGGGGCGTCATGGAAAACATCGATCGGATTGAAGCTTCACTCGAGGCCGCACTGGCCGCGCAGCATAGCGAGGCCGGGCCACCCCGGCTGGCGCTGGCGATGCGCGACTCGGTCTTTCCGGGTGGTGCACGCATCCGTCCGCAGCTGACACTGGCCGTCGCCCAGGCGTGCGGCGCGGACGATCTTCAACTGGCCACGGCAGCTGCCGCCTCCATCGAGCTGATGCACTGCGCATCACTGGTGCATGACGACCTGCCTTGCTTCGACAATGCGCTGACCCGCCGCGGCCGTCCGTCGGTATTCGCCGCGCATGGCGAGCGCCTTGCGGTACTGGCCGGCGATGCCCTGATCGTCGCCGCCTTCCAGCATCTCGCCAACGCCGCTGCACAGCGTCCGGCACAACTGGGCCCACTCGTGCAGACGCTGGCCGCCGCTGTCGGTGCACCGTCGGGCATCATCGCCGGCCAGGCCTGGGAATGTGAATCACGCGTCGCGCTCACTGAATATCAGCGCGCCAAGACCGGCGCACTGTTCGTCGCCGCCACCGTCGCCGGTGCGCAGGCCGCGGGGGCCGCAGCCGACCCGTGGCGCTCGCTTGGCGAGTGTCTGGGCGAAGCGTACCAAGTGGCGGACGACATTCGTGACGTCGCGCTCGACAGCGAAGCCCTCGGCAAGCCTGCGGGCCAGGATGCAACCCATGGTCGCCCCAGCTCGGCGGCCGAACTCGGTCTGTCCGGTGCGATCCAGCTGTTCGACCGTTTGATCGCGTTTGCCAGCACCTCGATACCGAGCTGTCGTGGTTCGGCGCAGCTTCGCACGCTGGTGCGCATGGAAGCCAAGCGCCTGGTGCCGGTCGAGCTGACGCGCAAGCTGGCACCCAGCGTCACGCGGGTAGCGGCCTGATCATGACGACGGCAGCGCTGTCATTCACGGACCGCCTGCTGGGCTGGCGCGACCGGCTGCTCGCCAGTCCTGCCTTCCATCGCTTCGCTTCCGGTTTCGTGTTCACGCGCCCGGTCGCGCAGCGCCGCGCACGTGAGCTGTTTGATCTCGTTGCCGGCTTCGTCTATTCGCAGGTGCTGGCCGCTTGCGTGCAACTCGATATCTTCAAGCGCCTGTCATCCGGCCCGATGACGGTGGCGGCACTGGCCGATCATTGCCGTCTGTCGATCGAGGCGACCGAACGCCTGCTGGCAGCCGCCGCGTCGCTGCGCCTGCTGGAGCGTCGCGCCGATGGCGCCGATGGCGAGCAGCGCTACGGGCTCGGGGTCTTGGGCGCGCCGCTGGTCGACAACGAAGCCGTGCTGGCAATGGTGCGCCACCACCACACGCTGTATGCCGACCTGTCCGACCCGGTCGCGCTGTTGCGCGGCAGCGGCCCGCCGCCCGCACTGTCGGGCTTTTATCCGTACACCGCCGAAGACGCGCCCAGTCGCGCGTCCGAGCTCGCGCCTGAAAAAGTCGGCAGCTATTCGCAGCTGATGGCGGCATCGCAGCCGCTGGTTGCGGCCGAGATCCTGGACGCTTATCCATTCGACGGCCATCGCAGCCTGCTGGATGTCGGCGGCGGGGAAGGGCGCTTCCTGTGCAGCGTCGCCGAGCGCGCGCCGCATCTGAAACTCACGCTGTTCGATCTGCCGGCCGTGGCGGAGCGTGCGAAGCAGCGCTTCGCGGATGCCGGTATCGGCGAGCGCGCCCGCGCCGTCGGCGGCAATTTCCTCGCTGATGAATTGCCGACCGGCGCCGACATCGTGTCGCTGGTGCGGGTCATCCATGACCATGACGACGAGCGCGCACTGGCCATTCTCAAGGCCGTCTGGCGCGCGCTGCCGCGCGGCGGCACCTTGCTGCTGGCCGAGCCGATGGCCGGCACGCCCGGTGCGGAGGCGATGGGCGATGCGTATTTCGGCTTCTACCTGCTGGCCATGGGCCGAGGACAGGCGCGCACGCCGGCGCGGCTGGTTCAGCTGCTGGAGGCGGCCGGCTTTACCGGCGCCAGGCTGCTGCCGACCCGGATTCCCTTGCAAGTCCGGGCTTTGGCAGCCCGCAAGCCTGAATAAACGTAAAAGTAGTTGACACAGAGCAATGTCAACTTAAAATGACACAATTCGACGGGCCAGGTGGACACCATGAGCCAGATGCACAGGATGACTGCGCAACACCCCACACTGCGGAGGCTGGCATGACGGCGTCCGCGGTTGCCGTCGTCGTCGACAAGCCGCATTCGCTGCAGCTGCGCGAGCTGCCGCTGGTGACACCGACCGATAACGACCTGGTCGTCGACATCTGCTGGTCGGGCATTTCTACCGGCACTGAAAAACTTCTGTGGTCCGGCCGCATGCCGGCCTTCCCCGGCATGGGCTACCCGCTGGTACCTGGCTATGAATCCGTCGGCCGCGTGACACAGGCCGGTGCCAATACAACCTACAGCCCCGGTGAACTGGTGTTCGTGCCCGGCGCCGCCTGCTACGGCGAAGTGCGTGGGCTGTTCGGCGGTGCTGCTTCGCGCGTGGTGATCCCGGCCTTGCGCGCCTTGCGCATTCAGGAAGACCTGGGCGAGCGTGGCACCTTGCTGGCGCTCGCGGCGACCGCATATCACGCAGTGCATGGCAGCGGCGGCGCCTTGCCCGAGCTGATCGTCGGCCACGGCGTGCTAGGCCGCATGATCGCGCGTATCGCGGTACTGGCCGGCGCCAACCCCGTGGTATGGGACACCAATCCTGCGCGCCGCCATGGTGCCGAGGGTTACCCGGTGGTCGACCCGGCCGAAGACTCGCGTACCAACTATCGCTGCATCGTCGATGTCAGCGGCGACGCTTCAATCCTCGACACCCTGATCGCGCGTTGCGCAAGCAATGGCGAGATCGTGCTCGCCGGTTTCTATGACGAGCCGCTGCGCTTCGCGTTCGCACCGGCTTTCATGCGCGAAGTGCGCATGCGTGTGGCCGCGCAATGGAAGCCGCAGGAACTGCTGGCCGTGCGCGACCTCGTCGAAGCCGGCCGCCTGTCGCTTGATGACCTGATTACCCACCGCAGCAGTCCCGACGATGCCGATACAGCCTATCGCACCGCGTTCGACGATCCGGACTGCCTGAAAATGATCCTCGACTGGAGACGTCCCTCATGAGCAACCCCAACGATCTCCAGGCAGCGCCTGTGCACTTCATGCAGAAGGAGCGCCTGCGCGCCGAAGCGGCGATCGAGCCCGACCCGGTGCCCACCGGCGAGACGAAAAAAGAAACCCAGATCATTGCCATCTACGGCAAGGGCGGCATCGGCAAGAGCTTCACGCTGGCCAACCTGTCGTACATGATGGCGCAGCAGGGCAAGAAGGTGCTGCTGATTGGTTGTGACCCGAAGAGCGACACCACATCGCTGCTGTTCGGCGGCAAGGCCTGCCCGACCATTATCGAGACCTCGTCCAAGAAGAAACTCGCCGGCGAGCCGGTCGCCATCGGCGATGTCTGCTTCAAGCGTGATGGCGTGTATGCGATGGAGCTCGGCGGTCCCGAGGTCGGTCGCGGCTGCGGCGGCCGCGGCATCATCCACGGCTTCGAGCTGCTGGAAAAACTCG
>CAZCDW010000070.1:0-12414 GCA_964497485.1 uncultured Bifidobacterium sp. | reverse complement strand
CTTTGTTCTTTCAAGTCACTGGATCCCGGCGTTCGCCGGGATGACGTTCAAGGGTCGATCCATGAAACCTACTCATCGATGGCACATTGAGATGACCCATTGTTAGGTCATCCCGGCGAAAGCCGGGATCCAGCGTCGTTACGCCATTTTTTACCAATCCATCTTGCGCCCGTCATAGCTCTGGAAGGAGCCACTGTCGGACGGCGTCATGCGATCGATCACGTGCCGCATGCCGGCCACGCTGTCATGCACCGAGGTTGGCGCTCCGGCGCCGCCCATGTCGGTCTGCACCCAGCCCGGGTTCATCGTGACCAGCGTGAGCTGCGGGTAATCATGGCGCGCCGAATGCACAGCCATGTTCAGCGCCGCTTTCGATGCACGGTAAACCCAGCCCATGCTCGACTGCGCATCGGCAATGCTGCCCATGCCGCTGGTGATGAAGGCGAATTTGCCCCTGGCCGCTTCCACGAAAGGCGCAACCAGCGGCAGCGCCTGCATCGCGCCACGCACATTCGCATGCATCACCGCATCGAAGACATCATCGGTGGGTGCCTGAGCTGCGCCCGCATCGTTGCCGAACACACCGGCCACGTAGACTGCGAGGTCGAGCTTCTCGCCATCCAGCGTCCATGCGAGGGCAGCCACGGATTCGGATTTCGCCACATCCAGCTTCAGCGGCAATGCGCCTTCGGCCTTCAGCGCTTCCAGCGATGCGGCATCGCGCGCGGTCGCAAACACCTTCCAGCCGTCGGCCAGCAACTGGCGCGCGAACTCGCGGCCGATACCGCGCGACGCGCCGATGATCAGGGCAGTCTTCATGAAAGTGTCATCCTCAGAGCATCTCAAGCGCGAGCGCGGTCGCTTCGCCGCCGCCAATGCACAGTGATGCGATGCCGCGCTTGCCGCCGGTCTTCTTCAATGCGCCGAGCAAGGTGACGATGATGCGTGCGCCGGAAGCACCGATCGGGTGGCCAAGCGCGCAGGCGCCGCCGTGAATGTTGATCTTGTCGTGCGGGATGCCGTGGTCACGCATCGCGGCCATCGCGACGGCGGCGAAGGCTTCATTGACCTCGAACAGGTCGACTTCCTTCGTGCTCCAGCCCGTCTTTTTGTACAGCTTGTCGATGGCGCCGACCGGCGCAGTGGTGAACAGGTTGGGCGCCTGCGAATGGCGGGTGTGCGCGAGGATCTTTGCGATCGGCGTTGCGCCCAGTTGTTTCGCGGTCGATGCGCGCATCAGCACCAGCGCTGCGGCACCGTCATTGATCGACGACGACGATGCGGCGGTGATGGTGCCATCCTTTTTGAATGCCGGCTTCAGCGCAGGGATCTTGTCGAGGCGCGCCTTCAGCGGTCCTTCGTCCTTGTCGACCACGACGTCGCCACCTTTGCCGGCCACGGTCACCGGCGCGATCTCCCACTGGAACGAGCCATCGGCGGTCGCGGCCTGCGCACGCTTGACCGATTCGATCGCATACGCATCCTGCGCCTCGCGCGTGAACTGATAGGTGGCCGCGCATTCTTCGGCAAACGTACCCATCGAGCGGCCCTTGTCATACGCATCTTCGAGACCATCGAGCATCATGTGGTCGTACATCATGCCGTGGCCGATGCGGTAGCCGCCGCGCGCCTTCGGGATCAGGTAGGGCGCATTGGTCATCGATTCCATGCCGCCGGTGATGACAACATCATTGGTGCCGGACAGCAGCGAGTCAAAACCGTAGATCGTTGCCTGCATCGCCGACCCGCACATCTTCGACAGCGTGACTGCACCGGCGGACACCGGAATGCCGCCGCGGATCGCCGCCTGCCGCGCCGGCGCCTGGCCCTGCCCCGCCATCAGGCAGTTGCCGAAGATGACATCGTTGACGACCTCCGGCGTGATGCCAGCGCGCTCGACTGCGGCACGAATGGCAACGGCGCCCAATTCATGCGCGGACAGCGACGAGAAATCGCCCTGGAAGGCGCCCATCGGGGTGCGCGCTGCGCCGACGATGACGATAGGGTCTTGCATCTGTTTCTCCTGTTGTATGTCGAGGATTGCTGAAGGTGATGGCTAGTGCAGCGGGTCAGGCTGCCTGCGCAGCAGGTCCGGACGCCGCTTCACCGGCGGCCTCGCCCTGATGGATGAAACGTATCTCCTGCGGATACGGGAAAGTATCGGGCACCTGGCCATCAAGGATGGCTTGTTTGCGCTGGCGCCAGTAATCAGCGGTCAGCAGCTCCGCATGGTGTTTCATGAAGTACTGCCTGACCTTGGGATTCCCGAGCAGGAAGACGCTGAACTGTTCGGGGAATACATCGTTCTTCGCGATGTGATACCAGGGCTCGCTGGCCATCTCGTCTTCTTCATTGCGCGGCGCGGGAATATCGCGGAAATTGCAATCTGTGATGTATTCGATTTCATCATAGTCGTAGAACACGACACGTCCCTGGCGGGTAACACCGAAGTTCTTGTACAACATGTCACCGGGGAAGATGTTCGCGGCGACCAGGTCCTTGATCGCATTGCCGTACTCGCGTAAGCCATGCTCGAGCTTCTGCTCGTCGCCGGCCTTTTCGGCATCGGTCAGCCAGATGTTCAGCGGCGTCATGCGGCGCTCGATGTACAGGTGCTTCACGATCACCTGGTCGCGGTCTTCTTCGATCAGTGACGGCGCGACTTGCTTCAGCTCGGCCAGCAGCTCGTCAGAGAAGCGCGAGCGCGGGAAAGCGACATTCGAGTATTCGAGCGTGTCAGCCATGCGGCCGACGCGGTCGTGGTATTTCACCAGCAGGTATTTTTCTTTCACCAGTTCGCGCGTGGTTTCCTTGGGCGCCGGGAACTGGTCCTTGATGACCTTGAACACGTAGGGGAAGGACGGAAGCGCGAACACCACCATCACCAGCCCGCGGATACCCGGCGCGATCGCGAAGTTATCCGACGAATTCGCGAGGTGATGCAGGAAGTCGCGGTAAAACGCGGCCTTGCCCTGCTTGTGCAGGCCGAGCACGGTATAGATCTCGCTGCGCGGCTTGTTGGGCAGGATGGTGCGCAGGAATTTCACATACGCCGACGGCACTTCCATGTCGACCATGAAGTAAGCGCGCGTGAACGAGAACAGCAGCGTCAGCTGGCTGGTGTCGGTCAGTACCGTGTCCAGATACATCTCGCCGCTGCGGCTGTGCAGCACCGGGATCACGAAACCATGCGACTGATTGCCATTGATCAGGCGACCGATGATGTACGCACCCTTGTTGCGGAAGAACGGGCTGGCCAGCACCTGAATCTGGTGGTTGGCTTCAGGCGCACTCCCGCCCAGCAGCAGATGCAGTCGCGCCTCGACCAGCGCGACATCGCGCTCGAGGTCGGCGAACTCGCCCCTGAACTGAAAATTGGTGATCACGCGGCGCAGCGAGCTGCGCAAGCCGTCGCGGCCCGGGTAATAGACGCGGTACGCGGGCACGCCTTCGCGCGGCTCGATGTACTCGGTCGAGATGGTCGGCCAGACGAAGATGAAGTCATTGTTGAAATAGGTGCGGTGCAGGATGTTGCAGCAGACCGAATTGAAGAAGGTCTCGGCCAGTTCGGGCTGGCTGTGCTCGGTCAGCATGCCGATGTAGTGCAGCTTCACTTCGCGCCAGACGGCGTCGGTCAGCTCGGCCTCGTCGTATTCATCTTCCAGCGCCTGAATGCATTCCTGAACGCGGCGATCATAGAAAGCGATACGCTCGCGTGCCTCGGCCTGTGCCTGCTTCCAGGTCATGTTCTCGAAATGGCGACGCGCAGCCTGGCTCGACTGACGGAACAAGCGATAGTGCTTGTCGAAGCCGTCGATCAGCACGCGCGCGATATCGAATGCGATCTGCGATGACAGCAGTTTGGGGAAGTGCTGCATAGGGTCCTTACCGGGTCTTTCGTGATGCCTTCGTCGTCAGGCAGTTTCGCCGAACAGTTCGCGGCCAATCAGCATGCGGCGGATCTCGCTGGTGCCGGCACCGATCTCGTACAGCTTCGCATCGCGCCACAGTCGGCCCGGCGCATATTCATTGATGTAGCCATTGCCGCCCAGCGCCTGTATCGCCTCGCCGGCCATCCAGGTCGCCTTCTCGGCCGAGTACAAGATCGCGCCGGCCGCGTCCTTGCGCAGCGCGCGCACCTGCTCGGGCGAGGTGGCACGGTCGCAGGCCTGACCCACGGCATACACATAGGCCTTGCAGGCCATCATCGTCGAATACATGTCGGCCAGCTTGCCTTGCATGAGCTGGAACTCGCCAATCGGCTGGCCGAACTGCTTGCGCTCATGCACATAGGGCACGACCGCATCCATGCAGGCCTGCATGATGCCCAGCGGGCCGCCGGACAGCACCGCGCGTTCATAGTCCAGCCCCGACATCAGCACTTCGCAATCCTCGAACACCAGCTCGCCGGTGTGCGAGCCGCGCATGCCGAGCTTGTCGAGCTTTTGCGCGACCGAGAAACCCTTGAAGCCTTTTTCGATCAGGAAGGCAGTGATGCCACGCGGGCCTGCCTCGATGTCATTCTTTGCATAGACCACCAAGACATCGGCATCGGGGCCATTGGTGATCCACATCTTGCTGCCATTGAGCACCCAGCGGTCGCCCTTGAAATCGGCGCGCAGCTTCATGCTGACGACATCGGAGCCGGCATTGGGCTCGGACATCGCGAGCGCGCCGACATGTTCGCCGCTGATCAGCTTCGGCAGGTATTTCTGCTTCTGTTCTTCGCTGCCGTTACGACGAATCTGGTTCACGCACAGATTGGAATGCGCGCCATATGACAGGCCGACCGATGCCGACGCGCGCGAGATTTCTTCCATCGCGATGATGTGCGCGAGATAGCCAAGGTCGCTGCCGCCATAGGCCTCGGGCACAGTGATGCCATGCAAGCCGAGTTCGCCCATCTTTCGCCATAGATCCATCGGGAACTGGTCAGTGCGGTCGATCTCGGCCGCGCGCGGCGCGATCTCGCTTTCGGCAAACTGACGCACCGCATCGCGCAGCGCGGCGATATCGTCGCCATGGTCGAAAGTGAGTCCGGGCAAATCAATCATCTTGGGTCTCCAGTACGGGTGTCGTTCTTTGTTTGCTGATGCTTGCAGGCGCTTGTGGCTTTTTCACTGCTGCCTTGCGGTGCTGCCGGTGCCGGGCACACCTTGCGGCGTTCAAGCCGCGCGCCGCGGCGAGGCGCCGGCTTTCTTCGGTGCCGGCGGGGCCTCGCCGAGCATACGGCGGCATTGCTCTTCATGCGCGGTGATCTCGGCCAGCGTAACCTCGATGTCTTCGCGCTGCTGCTCAAGCGCTTCGCGATGCCGCGCGAGCACAGTCAGGAAGCTCGCCAGCTGCGCTGTCGAATCTTTCGGCGATTCATACATGTCGACCAGGTCCTTGATCTCGGACAGGGTCAGCCCGAGGCGCTTGCCGCGCAAAGTCAGCTTCAAGCGTGTGCGGTCGCGCGCGCCGTAGACGCGCGTGCGGCCTCCAGTGCCCTCGCGGCGCGGGCTGATCAGCCCCTGGTCTTCATAGAAACGGATCGCGCGCGGCGTGATGTCGAACTCGCGCGCCAATTCGGTGATGGTGTAGGTGGCCATGGTCTCCGTCGTCAGGCCACCGACGCGCAGACCGGGCCGGCCTGATTCGCCGCCGGCAGCGCCCGCCCGGGCCCTGTAGAATGGACGTTTACGTAAACGTCAATTAGCGGCTATTGTAGGCGCCACCGGCGCAATTGCAAACCCCGCAGCCGACCTCATGAATCCACTGGAATCCGAGCTCCATTACCCGCTGGGCGACACCTTGCCCGAGACCGGCAAAGCTATCGAATTGGCAACCGGCGTACGCTGGATACGCATGGGCCTGCCGTTCGCGCTGAACCATATCAACCTGTGGCTGCTGGACGATGGCGAAGGCTGGACCGTCGTTGACTGCGGCATCGCGACCGACGCGACGCGCGACGCCTGGGAACAGGTCATTGCGCAGGAATTACAGGGCAAGCCGGTCAAGCGCGTGATCGCGACCCACTGTCACCCCGATCATGTGGGCCTGTCGGCCTGGCTGTGCGAGCGCTGGAACGCGCCGCTCGCGATGACGGTCGGCGAATACGGCTTTGCGCGGATGATGGCCGCCTCGCTGCCCGGTGCCGACGGCCCGGCGATGCTGCCGCATTTCCAGCGCCATGGCCTGACCGACTCGACGCGGCTGGCGCAGCTGGAGGGCCGCAAGGCGTATTACACGACGCTGGTGCCGCGCGTGCCCGAGCATTTCCTGCGCATCGAAGAAGGCCGGCCGCTGCAGATCGGCGGCCGCGAATGGCGCGTGATCACCGGCACCGGCCATTCGCCCGAGCACGCGGCGCTGTATTGTGCGGAACTCGGCGTGCTGATCTCGGGCGACATGGTGTTGCCGCGCATCTCGACCAATACCTCGGTGTTTGCGGTCGAACCGGAAGCCGATGCTGTCGGCCAGTACCTGAACTCGCTCGAGAAATTCCTGCCGCTGCCGGAAGACACACTGGTGCTGCCCTCGCATGGCAAGCCCTTCCGCGGGCTGCACAAGCGCATCGCACAGCTGCAGGCGCATCATGCGGAACGTCTCGATGAAGTGCGCGTCGCCTGCGCAAGGCCGCAGTCGGCAGCCGACATCGTGCCGCTGATGTTCAAGCGCGAGCTGGACACGCATCAGCTCACCTTCGCGATGGGCGAGGCGCTCGCGCACCTGCATCGGCTCTGGTACGCAGGCGAGCTGGTGCGGGAAGAAGGCAAGGACGGGGTGATGCGCTTTGTGCGCAGCGCGTAGCAGGCGCTGGTGCGCTAGACTTGTTTGTCGGCCAGTCGCCGAACCGTAAGCTCGCAACGCTTCGCGATCAGCTGCATGATGCTGTCAATCACGGGCTGATCGGCAAATGGCGCCGCAGACCGCAGTTGTGTCGCAGCCGTCGGCATGGCGGTTGCGATCTGCATCACGCGCTTCCTCGTCTGTGCTCTCGACAAGCCGGCGTCATCGGCAAACTGGTCCCAGTGCTTGGGCATCACGTCATCGAACAGGTATTTGCTGCCGAGTTTCATCGCCATCTTTGGCGAAAGACCGGGATACACCGCTGTGCAGAGCACGTCATACAGCGGTGCGAGCTCAGGCGCAGCCACCGAATACAGCAACGAGAAGTTCTTCGCATGCGCATCGTGATTGCCCAACAGTGCATTCAGGATCACATAGTCCAGCAAGTGCAGAATTTGCGGAGCACTCGGGCGAGTAAGCTTGCGCAGCAATCCAAAACACGCCGCCAGGCCGGGGCCGCCCTCGTTCTGGTACTTCATCTCTGGCGCGACGGACAGCGCCTGACAGAAATCCTCTTGCGGAATCCGTGGCAACACGCCATCGGTGGCCTCGCGTCGATCATAGCGGTCAACCAGCAAGACCTGCTGAGTGCCGATGACATGGATGCTGGCGGTGGCGGCCTTTATCTTCATGGCTGCGGCCAGGGCCAGACAGAAGGCTTCATTACGCACGCTGTCCGCTATATCGCGGATCGGCGGCTTCAGGATATGCGTGCTTGGATAGCCACCCTTGGGCAAGCCTATGCGTCGCCCGTCAAACACGACAGGCAATTTGTCCTGTGCGCCTGCCAGTGACAGTCGCATGCCATCGACACCGGCCAGCATGGGTCGGTACGGAAGCTCGTCCAGCAAACGCATCAAGCGCTCGTCATCCAGCCACTCCACGCTGCCCTGATCAGATGTGGGCGGCTTCTGCCCGGCAGGCAAAAACGTAATAGCGCCTGCGCATTCGCCACCAAGGACATCGAGCAAAGCAAAATCGTTCTGTGCGGATACCTGTGATTGCCGCGCGATCTGTTGCCGCAGCCTGCCCTCGGGCAGCAGGCCGGCAAAAAACGGTCGGCATTCCTGATCGTCAAATGACTCGCCTCGCAATGGCAGCGAATTCGACAAGGCTACTGCCGTCGGCCTAGCCAACCAGGCAGGGTGATAGGCAAAGCGCAATTTGCCCGCAGCCATGGTGAGCGTACCGACGAGATCGGCCTGCAACCATACGTGCAGTTCATTGGCCATTGCCGCGCTCCAGACCTGCCGTCGCATCGACCCCCGCCAGCAACACGCGGCCACCCAGCGCATCGATCACACGCAGGACTTGCGCCAGCCTGACCGTGGGCTTGCCTGCCTCGAGATCGACAATGAATCGCAGCCCGACGCCGGACGCCAATGCCAGCTCGGACTGGTTCAGTCCAAGCTGTTTTCTCGCCGATCGAACGGCATCGCCCAGAACATGGGCGCTATCAATGGGCATCATGGCAGTCGCGGATTAATTTCCCGATCGGGAAATTATTAGGGACTTGAGGGTAAAAAACAAGGTAAATTTCCCGATCAGGATAATTTGACTGATTTCTGTGCAAAAAGAACTTTATTTTCCCGATCGGGAAAATCTTCGCCGCGACAAGCAGGCGTTCAGACGGCAGCCAACTCGCGCAGGTAGCGCAGCCCCGCAATCGCGCGGCTGCCATACCAGGACAACATTTCGCCATCGACCACGCGCACCGGCTTGCCGAGCTGGCGCTCGAGCGCATCCGCATGTTCTTCGGTGAACCGATAAGGCTCGCTGGAGAGCAGCACTTCATCGATCTCACGCGTCATGTCTTCGCTCCAGCGGAAAGACGGATAGCGCGCATCGGTCGGCGCCTGCCATTGCTGCCAGCCGACCAGCGCCAGCATGCGCGCAATATAGGTGTCGCGCGAGACCGTCATCCACGGGTCTTGCCAGATGCAGTAGAGCACGCGCTTGTCCTCCGCAAAACCGGGCTCCGCCGTCAGCGCGCGCGTCAATGTCAGCTCGGTTTCAAGCTGCGCGCACAGGGCTTCGGCACGCGCGTCGGCACCGAAGATAGCGCCGAGCAGCCGATACAGCGACAGGTTGTCTTCCGGTGCCAGCGGATGCGTGACGATGATGTTCGGTACAAAGCTCGCGATCTCGTCGACCGTCGGTTTTTCATTCTCGTCGATATTGACGACGACATGCGTGGGCTGCAGCTTGCGCAGCTTGCCGATATTGACGTCCTTGGTGCCACCGACCTTGGGAATGGGCGCCAGGACCTCGGCAGGATGAATGCAGAAGCCGGTACGCCCCACCAGCCAGTGTGCGAGGCCGAGCTCGCAGATCAATTCGGTCACCGAAGGCACCAGCGACACGATACGCGGCCTGTCGTCCGCAGTGACTGCACGATGCACGGTGCCGATGGCGTCAATCAGCGCATCGCCTGTTATGGCCGCATGGCTTGCAACGGCGCCGCTCATCGTGAAGAACGGCCTTCGATATCCTGCGCCGAGGGCTTGTGCGGCGCGCGCGCGAACGCCACGTCGAACAGCCAGTTCGGCATCAGCTTCAAGATCCACGACACGACGCGCATCGGCCAAGGGATCACTGCATAGCTGCGACCGGCCTCGATCACCCGCACCGCGCTGCGCGCGAAGCGCTCGGCCGGCATCAGGAAGGGCATGCGGTAGGTATTTACTTGGGTCATCGGCGTGTCGATGTAGCCAGGCGCAATCGTCACCACGCGAATGCCATGGCTGCGCAACTCCACGCGCAGCGATTCACAATAGCTGATCATGGCGGCCTTCGATGCGCTGTAGGCTTCGGCGCCCGGCAGTCCGCGTATGCCGGCCACGCTGGCGATACCGACCAGGCGCAGGTCATCGGAACCGGCAGCAGCCTGCGCTTTCATGGTCGCGATGAATGGTGCGAAGGTGGCCGCCGTCGCCACCACATTGGTCTGCAGGATGCGCTCGATGACAGTGACATCGCCGTCGCGGCCGGTCAGCGTGCCGAAGGACACGCCGGCATTCGCGATCACGACATCGACGCCACCGGTGCGGGTGATGAAGTCTTCAGCGGCGGCAGACAGCGCCGTATGCTCGTTGACGTCGACGGCGTAGCACAGGTGCAGCGCGGAATTGGGCAGGCTGGCAACCAGCGCCTGCAGTTTGTCACTGCGGCGCGCGAGCAGGCCAAGGCGGGCGCCGCGCGATGCGTATTCGCGTGCCAGCGCCTCGCCGAGGCCGCTGGACGCACCGGTGATGAAGACGCGCTTCAACGCGGGCCCGTTACAGGGAGATCAAGAGTTGACGAGAGCTGCCGGTACTGCGTGACTTATTTCTTCTTCGCGACCAGTGCATCCATCACCTGCAGCGTCGCGGCATTCATCTGCGCTTCGGACGCGCCGCGCATGGTCTGGCCGACGATGGACGGTGACGTGATGTACTGGCCGTCGATGACGACCGTCGGCACGCCATCGATGCGGAAGGTCTGCTGCAATTGCGCGACGCGGCCCACCTTCGATTGCACGGTGAAGGAATTGTAGGTGTCGGTGAACTTCTTCATGTCCACGCCCTGCTTCTCGATGAAGGCCATGATCTGCTCTTCACGGTCGAGCTTCTGGCGGCCGGCGTGAATGGCATCGAACACGGCGCGGTGCAGGTCGAGACGGTTCATCGCCTCCAGCGTGTAGTACAGCTTTTGCTGCGGCACAAACGATTCGCGGAAGCCAACCGGCACGCGCTTCATCACGATACGGTCACCCTGCTTCTTGATCCATTCGGCCAGGTGCGGCTCGAACTGGAAGCAGTGCGGGCAGTTGTACCAGAAGAACTCCATCACCTCGACCTTCTTGCCGCTGTCGGTCGGTACCGGCTGCGGCAGGCGGATGTATTCCTGACCTTCGACCGGTGCGTTCGGCGCGGCAGTGGCCACGGTCGCGATCAGGCCGAAGCAGGCAATGGCAAACAGGCGTTGCAGGAGTCGCATGGGGTTCCTCTATCCAGGTTGTTCGAAGTCTTGTCCGGGCCGGCCGCGGAAGCAACCCGGTCAGTGTGATGCGGGATGCAGACGGCCGGTGCTGCGCTTACGAATCTTTACGTGCCGCTCTTTTCACGGGCCTGATTTTATTTGGGGACGCGCACGACCGCTGCGTCCACGCCATTATCTGACAGGCGCACGCGCGCGCGATTCATCGCATCGACATCGGCAAACGGGCCCACGCGAACACGGTACAGCGTGCCGATCTCGGACTTGCGCTCGGCGATGGTCGCAGCCACGCCCATCATCGCCAGCCGCGCCTTGGTCGCCTCGGCATCCGGCAGCTCGCGGAAGGCACCGGCTTGCAGGTAATAGGTGAATCCGTCTCCCTCCGCCGACGACGATGTCGCCGGCGCAGCGGAGCTCGCGGGTGCCGATGCAGCAGGTGCTGCCGGGGCCGACTTGTCATTGCGGGCGGCACCGGCAGGTGACGCGCTGCTCTTGCCCGGGGCCGCCGGTGTCGATGCGGACGGCGCGGAAGGCGTCGGCAGCTCGGCCGGCTTCTTGCCGGCAGCTGGCGCAGGGGAAACCGACGCCGCGGGCGGCGTCACCGCTGCGGCCTCGTCATCCATGCGCTCGCGGCGCTCGCGCGCGCCGCCGGGCAGGGTCTTGTTCGGGTCGCCAAGCTCGCCGGCCGGCTGCGTCTGTTTGCCGAGTTTGTCGACGAAAGGGAGCGGCGACTTCATGATGGTCATCGCGACGCCGACCGCCACCAGCAAGCCGATGATGAGGCCGACGATCAGGCCAGCCAGCGTACCACCTTGCTGGCGTCTGCCCAGGTGGCGCGTGGCAGGCATGCGTTGCTTCATCTGACAGGTCGACGCAGTCTTCACATTCTCGCGGGCGCCGAAACGCCGATCAGTTGCAGGCCATTGCGCAGCACCTGGCGCGTGGCCAGCAGCAGCGCGAGTCGTGCCAGTTTCAAAGCTTCATCATCGACCAGCACGCGTTCTGCATTGTAGTAGCTGTGCAATTCGCCGGCGAGGTCGCGCAGATAGAACGCGACCTGATGTGGTGCCATTTCGTCAGCCGCCTTGGCCAGCATTTCCGGGAACTCGGCCAGACGCGCCAGCAGGCTGGCCTCGCGCGGCGCCACCAGCGGCGACAGGTCGACATCCTTCAGCTTCGCCTCATCGCCGCCGGTCGCGGCCCATTGCGCAAGCACCGAGCAGATACGCGCATGCGCGTACTGCACGTAGTACACCGGATTCTCATCGGACTGGGCCAGGGCGAGGTCGACATCGAACACGAATTCGGTATCGGCCTTGCGCGAGATCAGGAAGAAGCGCACCGCATCGCAGCCCACCCAGTCGATCAGGTCACGCATGGTGACGTAGCTGCCCGCGCGCTTGGAGATCTTGACCTCTTCGCCGCCGCGCACCACCTTGACCATCTTGTGCAGCACATAGTCGGGGTAGCCCTTGGGTACGCCCAGGCCCAGTGCCTGCAGGCCCGAACGAACCCGTGCGGTGGTGCCGTGGTGATCGGAGCCCTGAATGTTGATGGCTTTGGTGTAGCCCCGTTCCCACTTGGCCTGGTGGTAAGCCACATCGG
>CAZCDW010000069.1:0-12596 GCA_964497485.1 uncultured Bifidobacterium sp. | reverse complement strand
GGCTTGATGTCCTGACCGGCAATCATCGTGACCGTGCCCGTGGATGCAGGTTCAGATCCGGAAGAGCCGGTGCCCTGATGAATCACCGCACCTTGCAGCGCCAGGTCGTTTCCTGCCGCGACGAGAATTTGCGCATCGTTGTTGCTGACCCCGATGATTCCGACCCGGTCCATGCGGGTCTGGCTGCCCTGGGCATTGGACGCCGTGTGCACGGTCGATGCGATGTTGATGTCATGGCCGGCTGACAGCGACAGCGACTGGGCCGCCTGAATGGTGCCGCCGACATTGTCGATATCGCGATGGGCCTCCAGCGTTACACGGTCGCCATCCAGCGTACCGCCGAGGTTGCGGATGTTCTCTGCACTGACAGCCAGGCGCTGATGGCCGGCGATCCGGCCATGATTGTTCAGGTCGCCGGTGACAAGCATCTGTACACGCTCGCCGGCGATCAGCGTGCCGTCGGGCTGCAGGTCTCCCGGGTTCACCCTCAGGTAGACCTGCGGTACCAGCGCATGCGTGACTTCGGCATTCGGTAGCGTGATTTCCTTGTCGACCAGCCAGACCAGGTCGCTGGTCAGCGCTGCCATCTGCTCTGCGTTCAGTGCGATGCCCGGCACCAGTTGGAAGGCCTTTGCATACGTGGCGGCGTTGTCCATCAGCGCCTGATACTGCGCTTCATCATTGCCGTAGCCCGGCAGGAAGCGGCGGCCCGTCAGTTGCGCGACCTGCTCGCGTACCAGCTTTTGTTCGTAATAGCCGTCGCCCAGACGCTTGGTGATGGTTTGCGGGTCATGCGACAGCTGGTTCAGCAGGTAATCGGAAGTGAGCCACTGCCGGTAATTGGTGAAGCGGGGATCGGTCTCGATCAGGTAGCTGCGGGCTTCCGGTGCAGCCTTGTACAAGCTGTTTGCTGGTACGGTCTGCGCCAGGTTCACGGTACGGATGCGTTGCCCGTTGGCTGACACAGATTCAGTCAGCAGACCAGCAGGCGTGCCATGGCCTTTGGCCGATCCGCCGGCTTGTTCCCGGTATGCGGTGACGCCCAGTGAGACGGCCTGCACGACCGGCGGTGGCGCATAGCTGGTCTCCGCGTAGCCGGTACTGTCTCGTCCTTTGCGGAAGTGGCGCCAGTAGGACGCGGCGATGCCGGCGTCCGTGATGGTTCGTGTGCCGGTCGAATCGATGTTATTGACCGTGCCGGCGTCGATCCTGATATCTGCCCCTGCGATGATGCGGCTCTTGTCATTGGTCAGTTGCTCGCCGCGATAGCGAAGATCGCGTCCGGCGATGATCTGCCCGGGCTCGGAATGGTCCGTTACTGTCTCCGTGGTGCTGCGCTGGTAGCGGTACAGCACCCACTGCTCGTAATTGCCTTCGGGCGTGTGCAGGTGCAGCGATTCATCGTCATAGATCTGGACTTCGGCCGAATCCATGCGATAGCGCTTGTCGGACCCGCTGCCGCTGGCCTCGACGATGCTTTCTCCGGGCAGGGTCTCGGTCCGGGTGGTGAAGCGGGCATTGCTGTTGACGACGTTGCGCGCGGCGATATCGATGTCGCCACTGGCCTCGATCGTGGCGCCGCTATTGGTCAGCACGTCTGCGATGCCGGTCGCATGACGCTGCTCATCCAGATTACGCCCGATGGCGAGGTCGCCATCGCTGAACAGCAGGGCGCCGTCGCGGTTGTTGATTTGCTCGGCGGCGATGTCCAAGCGCTGCCTTGCGGCGATCACTGGTGAATTGCCTGCTTCGGCTTCGTTGTTGACGATGCCGGCATCCAGCGCGACATGATCGCCATAGATACGGCCCGTGCCCAGGTTCTTGATGGTAAAGCTCTTCAGCAAGACTTCCTGGCCGTCGATCACACCGCGATTCGTGAGTGCGTGGTCGGCCGTGGCAGTCAGCGTCAAAGAAGGCGCTTCAAGCGTGCCGGTCGCTTCGTTATTGATCTTGTTGGCCATGATGACTAGGCTGTCCCCGGCACTGATGTCCGCATGGTTGTTCACCGTGCCTGCGGTCTGCAGGCTCAGCTTGCCGTTTGCAGCGAGCGTGCCATAGTGATCGTAATCATCTACCAGTCGGATGCCGAGGTCACCGCCACTGAGCAGGGTGCCGTTGCCGGACAGTCGGTAGGCATCGATATCAACTTGGGAGAGCGCGGCAATGGTGCCGCCCGAGTTGGTGATGATCAGGGAACGCTTGTCGCTGTCGGCGTCGCGGATGCCGAGCTTGCCATGCGACGCGATCATGCCGCCGCTGTTGTCCAGCTCTCCGGCTACCGATAGCGTCGCTTCTTGCTGCGCATGGATGACGCCACGGTTGCCGACGCCACTTGCGCCCGCAATGTCCAGCTTGCCATCGCTATGGAGGGTGCCCGAGTTTTCCAGATAGCCCGCCGCCGTGATGCGCAGGTCGTCGGTACCTGAAAGATAGCCAGTCTGGCGTACACCAACGCCCGCCTCGGTGCCGACCAGCCAGATCTTGCCGGCATACATACCACCCAGTTCGCTGACATCAATGGCCAAGGACGGCTTGTTGCCGATGCCGGCAATGCGCGTGGCTCGGAGCGTCGCGGCGTCTACCTCATTGCTGCCTGCAATGACGGCAAGGTTTTTAGCCCACATGACAGCGTTGATCTTCACGGCGCGGGCGATGATGTCGGCATAGATGGTGCTACTGGCATCCAAACCCGCACCCTCGATCGCGACCGTCCCTTGTGTCACCCGATATCCGGCAAGTGTGTCCGCTAGATACTGCGGCGTGCCCGTGGTCAGCGTGCTGCGGCTGGCATTGATGAAGCCGCAGCCATTGCAAGTGATGCCGGAAGGATTGGCAATCACGACTTGCGCGCTGCTGCCGGCGACTTCGACCGCGCCATTCAGCAGGCTGGGATGGCTGCTGTTGACTTCGTTGACGATCACGCGCGCCGAACCAGTCAGGAGGGGATTGCCTTGTACCCAGCCGCCTAGCTGGGTCTGAGTGTCGCGCGTCGCGTTGTTGAGGATGGCGCCCTCGCGTCTGATGTCGAACTGGCTGTAGGCGTTTATCGACACGCCCCCCGACGTCGATGGCCGGATGTTCACCAGGGGCACGCCATTGGGTGCGGCAATCACTACCGGCTGGCGCGCCGAGGGTACTGTAGTGTCGGCGATGATCTGCGCCACAGCGAATGCCGGCATCAGCAGACAGGTCGCCAGCGCAGCAGACGCCGGGATGCATGGAGTCAATGCCAAACGCTTGTGTCGTTTTGCCCTCCGGCCTTGCCCGGCGCCGCTGGCGTGGCCGTGTGAGATCTCCGACACGGCCATCAGCAGGCCACGCGTGCGGTTGAATACCAGTCGATAGCAAAGTCTGTTCATGCCGTTGCTCCTTCAGGCACAAGCGTGGATGGTTCGGAATGTGTGTCGAGGGCCACTGGATGGCTGAGAAACCAATCCGCAGCAACGGCCGCATCGACAGCACGGCCGCGGAAAGTCTTGACCGTGAAGCCGCGCTCATCACCTCGGTGGTAAAGGGTGCGGGCCCAGCAGTGGGCGAGCAGCTGTCGCCCCAACAGTCTGGCGAGCTCGGCGCTGTGACCGAAAGGGGCGATCCAGTCGATGAACCACAGGCGGCTGCCACTGCTCCAGTCGACGGCTTGAAGCGCTTGTGGCGGGCCGTGGAGGTAACGCCGCTCGGCAGGCTCATCAAAGAGTGCCCAAGATACGTAGGCCACCGGGCGGGCATCACTGCAGGCAATGAGAAATTGTCGGTGTTCGATCGCAGGCAGTAGCAGCGCGGTCAACCATTTCAGCGGCAGTTCGCGCCTTGTGTCGGCATGCATCCAGAGCCAGGTTGCGGCACCGAATGCGTCAGTTTCGCTCCATGCCTGTTCGATCAGGCCGGGGGCGATGATGTCCAAACCGGGGGCGCTCTGGAATCGCATAGTGGCGCGATTCTCGAGGGACGGAGAGGTCTTGCGGGGATTATGGTGATCAGCGATGGACGGCCGAATTCAGTCGGCTATCCGCGTTGAAAAGTGTTGCGATTTGGGTAGAGGGATGAACGATGGCCGAACTACTTGATCACGCGTTCATGTAGCTCGGCGCGTCCACCAGCGAGCACGCGAACCATGGTGGACGCACGCGTGCCGTAGTCATCGGATTCGATGCAGATCGGTGACAGCAGTCTTTCCCATTCGAGACTCACACCGGTATCAGGTAGCCTGCCGTCAGCGGCGCGTGTCGTGTCGGTCAGCATCTCGAAATAAGCATCATCCGGCGCCCCCTGGCACAGCAGGCTTGCGAACTGCGCCTTCGCGCGCACGACCTTGGGCCATGGGGTATCGAGCGAGCCATTGGACAGCCCGTAGATGCCTGATTCCAGCGGCTTGAACTCGACCTCATTGCCGTTCGAGATCCAGTACAGCGCATGTTCATCGCCGAAGATCAGGTTGAAGCCATGGTAATCGTGGGCGGCATCGCGTACCTGCGTCAGATAATCGAGCGGATCGACGTCGCCCGCCAGATAGTTCGCCACCAGCTCGCCGCGCGAACGCTTCGGTTCCGGCTTGGGCAAGCCATTTCGAACATTCGTCAGCGCAGCGAAGCGTCCGCTGCGATTGATGCCCAGCCAGGTACCCCCCGCCTGCAGGTCGCGGCCGGCAAAGACGTCGGGATGATCTTTCCACCAGCTGGCAGGCTGCGCCGGCCGCACGAAAAATTCATCCCGGTTGGCGGCCAGTACCAACGGGCAGTTCGGCACCAGCTTCCAGGCGAAGACAATCAGGCACATGGGGCAAGGTCCACGAAGGTTTCGATATGGCGTTCGCCATCGATCAGCGTGAGCGACGCAGCGGCCCCGGCCAGCGCAGCGGCGAAATGCTCGGGCACATTCAGATAGGTTTCCATCCAGGTCTGGCGGCCATCTTTTTCCTCGGGCCGTCGCTTCAGCGACGCCTGCACCTGATGTCTGTGCGACAGCGCATCCTGCATCGCCCTGACCTGCGGCTGCAGACGCGCTGCATCATCGGCACGCACGCGGTAGTAGACGTAGAGATCCATCAGGTGCGCAGTGTGGTTCAGTTGGGGTCGGCGAGTTCGTAGGGAAGGGGAGCGAACGCCAAAGGCATGCCCGTGGCCGAGCCGACGCGCACCACCGACTGCGCCAGCTCCATCTTCAGTTCGACAAGACAGGCGATGCGGCCATCGGGGCCGCGCTCGGCATTGGCGACCATGCCGCAGGGCTGGCCGGGATCGGCATCGGAAAAGACTTCCGTGCCCGCGCGAATATTCGCATCGTCGGTGTGAGCCAGTAACGCACGGCGCTTCAGTTTGCCCAGGTACTGGCTGCGCGCGACGATCTCCTGGCCGGGATAGCAGCCCTTGCGGAAATTGACGCCGCCGACCAGCTCGAAATTGATCATCTGCGGCACAAACTGCTCTTTGGTGACCTCAAGCACTTGCGGCAGTCCGGCGACGATCTCGGACCAGCGCCACAGCGCCGAAGGCGCCGTCGGCAATTGCGTGGCTTGCTGCTGCCAGAATGGCATCGCCTGCGAGACCGGGCCGGCCCACAGCCAGCGATGCAGCGAACCGGCATCCGGCACGCTCCACCAGGCGCCACCGTCGCCACCGTTGCGATCGGCGCGTTGCCACGGTGTGCCCTCGATCGCCGCCGAGGTGGCGCCACCGATCAGCACGATCTCGTCGCTGGCGTCGACCAGTTTGACCTTCGCGCGCAGCACGAACATTTGCAGGCGCTTCAGGGTGGCCGCCAGCAATTCTCGTGGCAGCGCAAGCAGGATGCGATCGCCGGCGCGCCACATCAGCATCGTTGCCAGCAGTCTGCCCTTGGGCGAGCAATAGCCCGCGAGGCGCACAGCACGCTCGTCCAGATGCTCGACGTCATTCGTCAGCTGGTTGTGCAGAAAATGCATCGCCTCGTCGCCGCTGGCGGCGATCACGCCGAGGTGAGTCAGCGCGCACAGGAAACCCCGGTCGGTATTGGCAGGCTGTGCAAAGTCCACGCTGCCGACCGCGCTCTCGGGCTGGTCAGGCGTCCGCGTGGCGCCATGGGACAGCAGGAATTCAGGCCATGAAACGGCGGTGTCGGACATGAAATCGGGGAAAATACGCGTTGGCGACTATCATTACGCCGGAATTATAGAGGCGCCCGCGATTTGGTGCCGGCCGCGGGATCATCGCGGCATCACAATACGGTCAGCCCGCGCCGGTCCGGCGCGCAGGCTAGTCCGGCCTGGGGAACAAGAATGGGATTCATCAAGAAGGTGCTGGCGCTGGGCATCTTGCTCGCAGTCGCCGCCGCAGCGTTTGTCATTTACTGGTCGCGTGAACCATTGATCGCCGCCGGCTCGCCGGCGGTCGAGTTCAACATTACGCAGGGCAGCAGCATGCGCAGCGCGATGCGGCAGGTACGCGATGCCGGCGTGCCAGCCTCCCCATGGCTGCTCGAGATTCTGGCACGCGGTCTGGGCAGTCCGCCGATACGTGCCGGCAGCTACCGCATCGAGCCCGGCATGACGCCGCTGAAGCTGGTCGACAAGCTGTCGCGCGGCGACACCATCAAGGAGTCGCTGACCATCGTCGAAGGCTGGACCTTCGCGCAGATGCGCGCCGAGATGGGACGCAATCGCCACCTGCGCGCGGAGAGCATGAACCTGTCCGACGATGAATTGATGAAGAGGATTGCGCCCGGCTACAAACACCCGGAAGGCTTGTTCTACCCGGATACCTACTTCTACGACCGCGGCGCCAGTGACCTGCTGGTTCTGCAGCAGGCGCACCAGCGCATGCTGAAGATGCTGGAGCAAAGCTGGAGCAAGCGCAGCGCCGACCTGCCGTACACGACGCCGTATGAAGCGCTGATCATGGCGTCCATCGTCGAGAAAGAAACCGGACGCGAGGCTGACCGCACCCGCGTGGCGTCAGTCTTTGTCAACCGGCTCAGGCGCGGCATGCTGCTGCAGACCGACCCGACCGTGATCTACGGCGTCGGCCCTTCGTTCGACGGTAACCTGCGCAAGATCGACCTGCAGACCGACACACCGTACAACACCTATATGCGTACCGGCTTGCCGCCGACGCCAATCTCGCTGCCCGGCAAGGCCTCGCTCGACGCTGCGCTGAACCCGGCACCGGGCAATGACCTGTATTTCGTTGCGCGCGGCGATGGCAGCAGCGAATTCTCGACCAATCTCGACGACCATAACCGGGCCGTCAACAAATACCAGCGACGCTGAGCGTCGCGCACCGCTACCTACCGCATGAACCGAGGAAAATTCATCAGCTTTGAAGGTGTCGATGGCGCCGGCAAGTCCACCCATGTCGATGCCGCCTGTGACTGGCTGCGCAAGCAGGGCCACACCGTGGTGAGCACACGTGAGCCGGGTGGCACGCCGCTTGGAGAGAAGTTGCGCGAGCTGCTGCTGCACGAGCCCATGCATCTGGAGACCGAGGCCTTGCTGATGTTCGCGGCGCGCCGCGAGCACATCGCGCAAGTCATCGCACCGGCCCTGGCACGCGGCGACTGGGTGGTGTCGGATCGTTTCACCGATGCCAGCTTTGCCTATCAGGGTGGCGGCCGCAAGCTGGCCGTGAACAAGCTCGAGCAGCTCGAGCACTGGGTGCATGCCGATCTGCAGCCCGACCTGACGCTGCTTTTTGATGTACCGCTGGAAGTCGCGCGCGAGCGCCTGAACCGTAGTCGTACGCTGGACAAGTTCGAGCAGGAAAAAGATGACTTCTTCGTCGGCGTGCGCGATGCCTATCTGCAGCGTGCGGCGCAATTCCCGGCGCGTGTGAAGGTGGTCGATGCGACGCGCAGCGTTGAACAAGTCTGGCAACAGGTCGAAAGCCTGCTGGCCGCGCTGTGAGCATGGCAGCGGATCACACCATGAGCGATCACGATAGCGACAAGGTCACCGCGCTGTATCCGTGGCAGCGGCGCGACTGGGCGCAGCTGCAGCAACTGCGCGAGCGCCTGCCGCATGCCATCCTGCTGCACGGGCCCGAGGGCACGGGCAAGGCAGCGTTCGCGCATGCATTTGCCGCGTCGCTACTGTGTGGCTCACCGCAGGCCAGTGGCGAAGCCTGTGGTGCTTGCTCATCCTGCGGCTGGTTCGCGCAGTACAGCCATCCGGATTTCCGCCGGCTGCGCCCGGAGGCTCTCGATGCCGAAGAGGCTGATGAGGCCGCGGAGGGCGGTGCCGATGACAGCGGCGGAAAGAAATCCTCGAGCAAAACGCCGTCGAAAGACATACGGATCGAACAGGTGCGCGCGCTGGCCAGCTTCATGAACGTGTCCACGCACCGCTCGGGCCTGCGCATCGTGTTGCTGTATCCGGCCGAGGCGCTGAATTCGGCATCGGCCAATGCCTTGCTGAAAACGCTGGAAGAGCCGCCGCCCGGTACGCTGTTCCTGCTGGTCACGCACCGCATCGACCGGCTATTGCCGACCATCCTGTCGCGCTGTCGCCAGTTCGCGATGGCCACGCCCGATATTGCATCGGCGCTGGCCTGGCTGCAGTCCGAAGGTGTGAAGGATGCGGAACGCTGGCTGGCCGAGCAGGGCGGCGCACCGCTGGCTGCTCTGGCCGCAGCGCATGGCGAGAGCAGTGCCGAGCGCGATGAATTGCTGGCCTTGCTGGCCAGACCCGAACGCGCGCTGGCGCTGGTCGTCGCAGACAGGCTACAGAAGGCGCCGCTGTCGCAACTGGTCGCATGGTTGCAGCGCTGGCTGTACGATCTCACGTCGCTGAAGCTGGGCGGCCGTGTACGCTACTTCCCGCATCACCACAAGAGCCTGGCTGCGCTGGCGTCTCGTCTGACGGCAGAGCAGCTGCAACAGGCGTTCAAGGATGCCGGTGCGAGGCGCGCGGTAGCGGACCATCCGCTGTCTGCCCGCCTGTTCATCGAGGACATGTTGCTGGCGTATACCGCGCTGTTTCGCTGAGCAAGTACGTGTTCGCGTGGCCCTCCGGCACAACCACCAACGGAGGGAAAGACATGTCAGACAGCAGCGCCGGACCGGCAACGACGCCTATAGCTTCACCAGCATCATCTGTGTCACCAACAGCACACGGAACCTGCGGGGAACCCAGGCTGACGGCAAAGCCCGCCGTCATTTCGCATGTAATCCACGACCGCGACGCCCTCTACATGGCCTACATGCCTTTCCTGCTGCGTGGCGGTGTCTTCGTGCCCTGCCAGCGCGACGCCGAACTGGGCGACGAGGTATTCCTGCTGTTGAGCCTGCCGGATGATGAGCAACGCTATACGGTGGCAGGCCATGTCGCCTGGATCACGCCTCCCGGAACGACGCGCGTCGAGGGTATCGGCGTGCACTTCCCCGATGATGATGCCGGCAAGCGCCTGCGAGCGCGGATCGAGGACCTTCTGGGTACCATGCTCGCCTCGGATCAGCCGACCCACACCCTGTGACAGTGCCCGACGTAAAATAGCGGCACTATGTTCATTGACTCGCATTGCCATATCGACTTTCCGGAGCTCGCCGGCCGTCTGCCCGAGATCCTCGGCAAGATGAAAGACAACCAGGTGTCGCACGCGCTGTGCGTGTCGGTCACGATGCCGGAATTTCCGCAGGTGCTGGCTCTGGCGGATGCCCATCCGAATATCTACGCATCGGTCGGTGTGCATCCGGACTATGAAGAGACCGTCGAGCCCACGGTCGATGAGCTGGTCGCGCTGGCGCAACATCCGCGTGTGGTCGCGATCGGAGAGACCGGCCTGGATTACTACCGGCTGACCGGCGATCTCGAGTGGCAGCGCCATCGCTTTCGTACGCATATTCGTGCATCGCGCGCAAGCCGCAAGCCGCTGATCATCCATACCCGCAGCGCATCCGACGACACCCTGCGCATCATGCGCGAGGAAAAGGCCGGCACCGATGATGGCGGCGTCGCCGGCGTCATGCATTGCTTCACCGAGTCGCTGGCCGTGGCCGAGGCAGCGATGGCAATGGGCTTCTACATTTCATTCTCCGGCATCGTCACCTTCAAGAGCGCAAAAGAACTGCAGGCTGTTGCGCGCGCCGTGCCACTGGAGCGCATGCTGATCGAGACCGACTCGCCCTATCTGGCGCCGGTGCCGATGCGCGGCAAGACCAATGAGCCGGGCTTCGTGCGTCATGTTGCCGAATTCCTCGCTGATCTGAAGGGCGTGCCACTGGCCACGCTGGCAGAAGCGACCACGGCCAATTTCCGGACCCTGTTCGGCGTGCCCGAACTGGCCGCTGCCGCCTGATGGACAAGCTGCAGGATCCATCCCGACGCGCGCTGTTCGCCGCTGCGGCGCTACCGGGATTGGAGCGTCTGCTGGCACCGCTGCAGAACCTCGGCACGGCGCGCGGCAATTCCTGGGATGACTGGTTCCGTGCGGCCCGGATGGATGACGCGAACCGCATACGCGCGCTCATTGCGCGCGGCTTCGATGTGAATACACTGGAAGCCGACCGCTACGACACGGCGCTGATCATCGCCGTTCGCGAGCGGGCGACGAAAGTGTTTCGCGTTCTGATCGACACACCCGGCATTGATGTCGATGCGCGCTCGCGCAATGGCGATACTGCGCTGATGGTGGCCGCCTTCCTGCCGGATGCCGTCGCCGTGCAAGCCTTGCTCGAGCGGGGGGCCGAGGTCAACCGGCCCGGCTGGACGCCACTGCACTATGCGGCGACATCGGGCAGCATCCTGGTGATCCGCGTACTGATCGACCATCATGCGTACATCGATGCCGAGTCGCCGAACAAGACCACGCCGCTGATGATGGCCGCGCGTGCTGGCCGCAGGGAAGCGGTGCAATACCTGCTCGATGAAGGCGCGGATCTGTCTCTGAAGAACGAAGCGGGACTCAATGCCGCCGACTTTGCGCGCGCTCAAGGTCATGTCGATATCGCCGCCGCGCTCGACGCGCGGCAGCAGCAGGCCGCCCGGCCTTGATGAAACTACAAGCGGCATCCCCAGTCTGACTCGCATCCCGTTCGCACCGTTGGTGGTGACGAATGGACATTCTGCGAGGAAGGCTGGACGAGCCTTCCAATGTCATTGTCAAGACCTGGAGGCTCACATGAAGCAATTCGTCTCGCCCTTGTTGTTGTCACTGCTGCTGACTGCAGGCTGGGCCCATGCGCAAACCTCGCCATCGACTGGCATTCGCGAGAGCACCGATCCCGCGCGTGCGGCGGATGTGGAAAAGAAAGCGCGTGACTTGTCCGGCCGCAGCGCCACCGAGACCCAGTCGTCCGGCACCTCGGCCGGTGGCACGCAGGGCAGCAGCGAGATGCAGGGGGCCGGCACCTCCGGAACGAGTAACCCGGGTGCGGCCGGCGATACCAGCAGCTCGGGCAGCTCGAACATGGGTGGCGCAGCAGCGGGCACCGAATCGCGGCAGACGCCGTATGGCGCTACGGGCACCACCGACATGCCGGGCGGAGCAGGTACGTCGGGGACTTCGGGCACATCGGGTACGTCCGGCGGCCAGACCACGACGCCGGGCGGCGCAGACACCTCAGGTACATCAGGTACATCGGGCACATCGGATACATCACCCACACCCTCGTCATCGGGCACCAGTGGTGGCGCAGGTACCTCGGGTGTCGAGAGCACCACGGGTAACTCAGGCGTACAGGGGGCAACCGGCACGGAATCGGATAGCGGCACCTCGCAAACACCCTCGGGCACCTCTGGCGCCGGCACGCAATCACCATCAGGCGGTGGCCTGAAAGCGCCGGGCACGTCCGGAACCTCGGGTACCGGTGGACTGCAGCCGGGCGAAATGTCGGGCACCGAGCGCGCGAAGCAGAAGGGTGACCAGCGCTTCGAGGGAGCGACCGAGCCGCGTTGATGCTGGCGCACCTGCAGGTCATGGCGCGCTGTACATCGTGTCCTCTGGTACAGTGCCGCCATGGCAAGAATGACTCTGGATCGCATCCTGCAATCGCAGGGCGTAGGCACGCGCAAATGGTGCCGTGAACTGATCGCCGACGGCGAAATCCGCATACAAGGGCAGGTGGTCACCGACCACCGCGCCAGCTTCGACACCGAGGGCCTGCGCTTCACGCTATTCGACGAAGAATGGGAATACCGGGAGCATCTGTATATCGCGCTCAACAAGCCGCGCGACATCGAATGCTCACGCAAGCCCAGCCATCATCCCGGCGTGATGAGTTTGCTGCCCGAAGAATTCGGCTGGCGTGATGTGCAGGCCATCGGCCGCCTCGACCATGACACGACCGGCTTGCTGCTGCTGACCGATGACGGTGCATTCAATCATGCGATGTCCTCGCCGAAACGCCATGTGCCCAAGCTGTATCTGGCCACCACGGCAGAGCCCGTGACGGCAGCACTGGTCGACGCCTTGCTGGCCGGTGTGCAGTTGCATGACGAGCCGCAGACGCTGAGGGCTACGCACTGCCGGCAGGCTGGCGAGCATCAGCTGGAAATCGAGATCGAGCAGGGCAAGTACCATCAGGTCAAGCGCATGCTGGCCGCAGCGGGCAATCATTGTGCCGCGCTGCAAAGGATCTCGATCGGCGACTTGACGCTCGCCTCGCTGAACCTGCAGGAAGGGGAGTGGTGC
>CAZCDW010000068.1:0-12768 GCA_964497485.1 uncultured Bifidobacterium sp. | reverse complement strand
ATCGTGCTGGCGATCGATGTCGAGCGCGAGCGTGTCTCGCTGGGCGTCAAGCAGATGGAAGGCGACCCGTTCAACAACTACACTACGATGAACGACAAGGGCGCGCTGGTCCATGGCACGGTCAAGTCGGTGGAGCCGAAAGGCGCCGTGATCGCGCTGAGCGATGAAGTCGAAGGCTACCTGCGTGCTTCCGAAATCTCGCGCGATCGCGTGGAAGACGCCGGTACGCACCTGAAAGTGGGCGACAAAGTCGAGGCAATGATCATCAACATCGATCGCAAGTCGCGCGGCATCCAGCTGTCGATCAAGGCGAAAGACAATGCCGAGACCCAGGAGGCGATGCAGAAGATGTCGGCGGATTCCGCTGCCGCTTCGGGCACCACCAGCCTCGGCGCACTGCTCAAGGCCAAGCTCGACAACAAAGGCTGATCCGGGCACAACTGATGACCAAGTCGGAGCTGATTGCCCGTCTGGCCGAGCGTTATCCGCAACTGGTAGCAAAGGATGCGGATTTCGCGGTCAAGACACTGCTCGACGCGATGACCGATGCACTGGCCGCTGGCCAGCGCATCGAGATTCGCGGTTTCGGCAGCTTCGGGCTGAACAGCAGGCCGCCCCGCATCGGCCGCAATCCCAAGTCCGGCGAGACGGTGATGGTGCCCGAGAAACGGGTACCCCACTTCAAGCCGGGCAAGGAATTGCGCGAGCGGGTGGATGCGATGGTCGGGCAACCGATCCTCGACGACTGACGTTCAGCAGTCTGGAAACCCATCAGAACGGCATGCTCAGGCATGCCGTTTTTTTTCGCCCGTGCGGGCTTCACAGGCACTCGTTCGGGGCATGGCCAGAGGCAGATCCTGCAGGAAACGGATTTCTTTTCGCGTACAATTTCGCCCATATCCACTTCCGCTGCGCACCCTGCCTGCATGAAGCTCCTGGTTCGCCTGATCGCTTTCGCGCTGTTCGTTGTGTTCTTTGCCTTCGCGCTGAAGAACACCGACGAAGTCGTGCTGCATCTGTTCTGGAGCAGTCAGGCACGCTCACCGCTGATCCTGCTGCTGCTGGCCTTCCTTGTGGCCGGTACCGTGATGGGCGTGCTGGCAATGACTGGCACCGTCTTGCGCTATCGCCGGGAACTGTCGCGCGCCCGCAAGGAGCTCGAGCAGCTGAAGGCCAATGCGGCCGACCAGGCCGCCGCACGCACGCAAGCCCCCGCCCCCGATACCCTGATCGAGCAGATCGGGTTGTGACTTAAAGGCCTCCTGATGGAATTTGAAACCTGGTGGCTGCTCGGCATACCGTTCTTCTTTGCGCTCGGCTGGATCGCTGCGCGCGTCGACATTCGTGCTGTGGTGGCCGAGTCGCGCAACCTGCCGCGCAGCTACTACAAGGGCCTGAACCAGCTGCTGGACGAGAACCCCGACAAGGCCATCGACACCTTTGTCGAGATCGCGCGGCTGGACCCGGAAACTGCGGAGCTGCATTTCGCCCTCGGCAAGCTGTTCCGCCAGCGTGGCGATATCGAGCGCGCGGTGCGCGTGCACCAGAATTTGCTGGCGCGTGCTGACCTGTCGCCCGATCTGGCAGGCCAGGCGCGTTATGAACTGGGTCAGGATTACCTGAAGGCTGGCCTGCTGGACCGCGCCGAGGAAACCTTCAATGCGCTGGCCGGCACGCCTTACGCGGCACTGGCCAGCCGTGCGCTGCTCGAAATCTACCAGCGCGAAAAAGAATGGAAGCGCGCCATCGATGCCGCACAGGCCTTGCAGGTCTCGGGCGCTGGCGCCTACCAGAAAGAGATCGCGCAATTCCATTGCGAACTGGCGCAGGATGAGCTCGTGCATGCCGGCCCTGACGTCGCATTGGCAACCCTGGAGAAGGCGCTGCAATTCGACCGCAGCAATGTGCGCGCGACCATCCTGTCCGGTGACGCGCTGCTGGCCAAGGGCGATATCGAGGGCGCGCTGCGTGTCTGGCGCCGTGTCGAGCAACAGAGTGCGCCCCATGTGGCGCTGGTCGCACCGCGGCTGATGAAGGGCTACAAGGATGTGGGCCGTGCGCGTGAAGGCGTGAACCTGCTGCAGGGCTATCTGGCCGAAGCACCGTCCATCGACTTGCTGGAAGCCGTGTTCAAGGCTGTCGTCGAACTCGATGGTCCGGATGCGGCCAATCAATTGGTCAGCGACGAGCTGCGTCGTACGCCAACCTTGTTGGGCCTCGACAAACTGATCGAGGCCCGCCTGATGTACTCTCCGCCCGAGCGGCTGGCCGAACTGTCGATGGTGAAGAGCCTGGTCGGCGGCTATGCGCAAAAGCTGGCGCGTTATCAGTGCAGCCATTGTGGCTTCAAGGCCAAGCAGTTCTACTGGCAGTGCCCCGGTTGCAGCCAGTGGGAAAGCTACGCGCCGCGTCGCACTGAAGAACTCTCCATCATCAACCAGGGCTGAGCTTCGACCTTCGCTGCCCTGACAAGGGCGGGGGAAGGCCATCGCAAGCGTCCTGCAATCCCCGGCGGCCATCTGGTCTGCCGTTGGCGTGCCGCCTGCCGTGCTGGCATCGCGGCTGTCCGCCGCGCGCGTACTGGTCGCTGGTGACGTCATGCTGGACCGCTACTGGTTCGGCGACGTGCAGCGTATCTCTCCCGAAGCTCCGGTCCCGGTCGTCCAAGTGCGGCGAAGCGATGACCGTCTGGGCGGCGCTGCGAATGTCGCGCGCAATATCGCCGCGCTGGGTGTGCGTACCCGCCTGCTGGGCCGAGTGGGCAATGACGAGGCCGGGCAGCGCGTGCGCAGACTGCTGGCGGCGGCGGGCATTCATGACGGACTCATCGGTAGTGACGCCATCCCTACGGTCGTGAAGCTGCGCGTGCTCGGTCGCCAGCAGCAATTGCTGCGCATCGACTTTGATCCCGTCGCGGGTGAAATAGCACCCTCTTTGCTCCCGTTTTGCCCGGATGACTTGCGCAGCCAACAGGTGCTGCTCTTGTCTGATTACGCGAAGGGTACACTCGCCAACGTGGCGGCGCTGATCGCGATGGCGCGTGAAGCAGGCGTGCCGGTTCTGGTCGATCCCAAGGGCGAGGATTTTTCGCAATATGCAGGAGCGACCTTGATCACGCCTAATTGCAGTGAGTTGCAGCGTGTGGTGGGGAGCTGGCGCGATGAGGCTGACTTGCAGCATCGTGCCCAGCGCCTGCGCGCATCGCTTGGCTTGCCGGCATTGCTGCTGACGCGCGCAGAAGAAGGCATGAGTTTGTTCGACGCAGGTGGTGTACGGCATTTTGCTGCACAGGCACGCGAGGTGTTCGATGTATCCGGCGCCGGCGATACCGTGATTGCCGTGATCGCTGCCTTGATGGCCGCAGGTATCCCGCTGGAGCCGGCGATCGCCGTGGCCAATCATGCGGCCGGGCTGGCTGTGAGTAAATTGGGTACGGCGGTGGTCAGTTTTGAGGAAATATTCAATTAGCGATTGATCGCGCGATCAACGAATTCATTTCTGCTTTATGCAAACTAATCATGATTTATTGACGCAACAAAAGCGGCAACTTCCCGTTAAATGCGAGGGCCTTGTTTTTACCCCCAACCAAAGGAGTTAGCCATGATGAAGAAAATGCTGCTGATGTTCGCCGGTCTGTGCTTTGCTGCCGGTGCTGCGCTGGCTGCGGTCGATGTGAATACGGCAGACCAGCCTGCGCTCGACAGCATCGCCGGTGTAGGTCCCTCAACGTCCAAAGCCATCATCGACGAGCGCAACAAGCATGGCAATTACAAGGACTGGAATGACCTCGAGCGTCGCGTCAAAGGCATTGGTGAGCGCAACGCCGTCAAGCTGTCGGCAGCCGGACTGGTGGTGAACGGGCAAGCACGTGATACGGGGGCTGCCGCAGGATCGGGCAAGTCCAGGTCAGACAAGGGTGACAAGTCGGACAAATTGGACAAGGCCGGCAAGATGGACAAATCCGACAAAGCCGAAAAATCCGACAAGGGGGGCAAGGCAACCGAGGTCATGAAGGCCAGTGACAACCTGAAATAAGCGGCTGTCCCGGGCTGCTCTGCGGCACCTCGCTGTTGCCCCAGCATTGTCGGGCGCTGCTGGTGTTTGAATTTGCGGGTCTCTGCCCGGGGTCGCCACTGCGGATAGAATGACGGTTTGCCCTTCTTTCAAGCAGACCGTCATGCATTTCCATTCGATCGAGGACCTCGTCGGCAATACCCCGCTGGTGCAGCTCAGGCGCATCCCCGGTGAGGATGCTGCTCGCCGCAACAACATCATCCTGGGCAAGATGGAAGGCAACAATCCGGCCGGCTCCGTGAAGGACAGGCCAGCGCTGGCGATGATTCGTGGCGCCGAAGAGCGTGGCCAGATCAAGCCCGGCGATACGCTGATCGAGGCCACCAGCGGCAACACCGGCATTGCGCTGGCGATGGCGGCCGCGATGCGTGGCTACAAGATGATCCTGCTGATGCCCGAGAACCTGAGCCTGGAGCGTCGGCAAAGCATGGCGGCTTATGGCGCGGAGATCATCCTCACGCCGAAGACCGGCGGTATGGAATATGCGCGCGACCTGGCCGACCAGATGCAGAAAGACGGCAAAGGCATCATCCTTGACCAGTTCGCCAACCCTGACAATCCACGCGCGCACTACGAAGCGACCGGTCCCGAGATCTGGCGGGATACCGAAGGCCGCGTTACGCACTTCGTCAGCGCGATGGGCACCACTGGCACCATCATGGGCGTATCCAGATACCTGAAAGAACAGAACCCGGCCATCCAGATCATCGGTGCTCAGCCCGAAGAAGGTTCGCAGATCCCTGGTATTCGCAAATGGCCGGAAGCTTATCTGCCGAAGATCTTCGACCGTAGCCGCGTCGACCAGGTCGAAAATGTCAGTCAGTCGGCGGCCGAGCAAATGGCGCGCCGCATGGCGGTCGAGGAGGGGATCTTCGCTGGTATTTCGGCAGCCGGCGCTTGTGAGGTGGCGCTGAGAATTTCGCAGACCACTGAAAATGCGGTGATTGTTTTCATTGTCTGCGATCGCGGTGATCGCTATTTGTCGACGGGCGTGTTCCCGGCCTGACCTGTCTTGCCGGCGATGGCGTCGCTGCGCGACGGACATTTGCCCGAGCATTCATCCAGCACGTGAATGCTCTTATCGAGTGACAGTGCTTCCTGCTACCCGGCTTGAGACCGGGCAGCAGGCGAGGACTTTACGTTCCCTTGCGATATTCGGCCGTAGCTCAGGGAATCCTGATAGCGATCTGCACGGTATCAGTTGCCCTGCATCTTGGGCTTGAACTGCTTGTCACTGATCCTGAATTTCTCACGACGATCGCCCATCAGAATGCGGAGCTCGCGAATGCTCAGGTCGCTGACCTCATGCATGCGAATAAGCAATGACGCACCGACAGGCAATCTTCGGTGCCGTATCTTGCTGATGACTGGCGGTGCAACTTCCAGGGCTCGTGATAGAGCCGCATCATTTTTCAGATGCAGCTTTTCGATCAGCGAGTCGAGCAAGTTGTTCGGATCATAGGCGACCTGATCTGACAGTCGATTGCTGTGGTGATTTTCGAAATGAGTTGTCATGTGAATGTTGATTCCCACGCTAATGTTGAGTCAAACGCGCCGGATGGTATGCGGCAAGACAACACACGCTGTACTCACCCCCTGCTCCCTTCCAAACCTGGCCCGTGGCGGCTCGAATTATTTTATTTTTACTAATGAAATTTTATGAACCGATAGCAATAAAGTAAAATAATTTTTATTTAAACAATGGTGTATCTTGCTTCCTCCCGACCGGTGAAACATGGAACAAGTCCATGATTCATAACAGTTTGGCTGACGCTGACTGGAACAATTCCGTCGCTTTGGGCGGCGAAATTGTTAAATTCATCCCAATCTATTTTTCTTTATTGCAATTTTATTGTAGTAATTCCGGCAATGCTCCGCCTTGAGAATTCGCAATGCTCATGGTCAATCATTGACGGCCGGGAATGGGCCATGCTTTTCAACCCCGGCAAGTCTCTGCAAAAGACGGTGATGGAATTCGGCACAGGAAGCGCCGAACTAGCCCGTGCTGGTGAACGGCATCGAGCGGATCGGCATGGCCCTAGCGCAGTCGCTGGTCGATCAGCTTGCGGCGCGCGTGCGGATACGTTGCTGCAGCTGTTGCCAACCGCCGGCACCGAGCTTGCGCAAGGTCTCGAGATTGCGTTCGACGATCTCGTCGCTGTCCGGCAGCGCGGCGATCGCCTTCTCGAGGCTGTCTTCACGCAACAGGTGCAGCATCGGGAAAGGCGATCGGTTAGTGTGGTTGGTGATGTCATCCTCATCGACACCCCCAAAGCGGTAGTCGGGGTGGAAGCTGGCTATCTGAAGAATTCCGTCCAGCCCGCTGTCTTCCAGCAAGGCATCGGCCGCCGACAAGAAATCATTGAAGTCGAGGAAATCCGCTAGTACCCACGGATGAATCAGCAAGCTGGTGTCCGTGCTTGCCGCCGGCGCGGCCAGCAGCGATCGCAGCGCTTGAGCCAGATCGGCCAGCAAGGCTTCCGGCGTGTTGGCATGGCTGACTGCCCACGCGATTTGTCCGCGCTTGTGTACGGCATTCGCGAAAGGACACAAGTTCAGGCCGATCACGGCCTCTTCGAGCCAGGCTTTGCTGAGCGCAATGATTGCCGCGTCGCCGAGATTGTGATCACTGGCACCGTGCCATCCTGCGCAGATGGCTGTCGACGGATCAGATTTTTGATCAGTCATCTGGCGTTCTCTTCCTGTTGTCGTACGGTGTTCCTGGAGGCATCGGCCGTTTATTTGATGCGTTGCTGGCCGACTGCCTGGCCAAGGTCAATCACGGCCATCGCGTAGAAGAAGCTGCGGTTGTATTGCGTGATCGCATAGAAATTCGCCGTGCCCAACCAGTAGCGCGTCGGCCGCTCACCATCCTGCAGATCGACCAGACCGTAAGTGAGGGTATCGGGTACGGCGATGGCGACATTGACGCCCGCTCCTTGCATCTGGCCCAGTGTATAGCGGGCTTCCAGGCCTTGGCCGATCATGGCAGGCCAGCCGGCGTCGGCTGCCGCCGAGACTGTCGCCGGATACACCATCGGCAGACCGGTCTGCCAGCCATGATGCGACAGGAAGCTGGCGACACTGCCGATCGCATCGACTGGCGAATTACGCAGGTCGATCTTGCCGTCGCCGTCGAAATCGACAGCGAACTTGCGTATGCTGCCCGGCATGAATTGCGGCCAGCCGATCGCACCCGCGAAGGAGCCGTTCAGCGTGAACGGATCAAGGTCGTTTTCGCGGGCGTACAGCAGAACCTGGCGCAGCTCGTTGCGGAAGTAAGCCTTGCGTGCATCACGGTTGGGTGTATCCGGATAGGCGAACGCCAGCGTGGTCAGCGCATCGACGACGCGGAAGCGGCCCGTGTCGCGACCGTAAAAGGTTTCGACGCCGATGATGCCCACAATGATCTCGGCGGGTATGCCGAATTCGGCTTCTGCGCGTCTCAGCGCATCCTCATGCCGGTTCCAGAAAGCGATGCCTGCCTGCAATCGCTGCGGCTCGACGAATCGATCGCGATAGGCCGTCCAGTTCTTGGCCTTGCCAGCTGGCGGCGGATTGATCAGCTTGACGACGGCATCGATGTAATGTGCCCGGCCGAACTGCGTGCGCAGCTGTTCGCGATCGAAGCCATGCTCACGGCTCATCTCGTCGATGAATTCCGACACGGCGCGCCACTGGTTGCGGTTGGCGAACTCGTTGTCATCTTCCTTCGCAGCCACGCGTGCGCGCAGGGCAGTGGACTTGCCGCCCCTGGTCTTCGCGCTTGCTGTCTTGCCCTTGCCAGCTGCTTTGGCATGGATGCCCGCGGACTTGCCTTTGGTGCTTCCTTTTGCGCCAGCCGATTTTTTCACGGACTTGCCTTTGGTGCCGCTGCGACTCCCGGCGCTGCCGTCGGCAGCGGCCGTGGCGGAAGGAACGCAGAATGCGGTGCAGAGCGCGATCAGAAGCGGAGCGAGAATGGCTTTCATGGGCTGCGGAATGATGAAGGGCGCGGTAAGCGGGGGGGCGGGCATGCAGGGTCATGATGCGACGCTACCCATGCGCCACCGGTGACCACCCCGCGCGCCACGCGCAAGTATAGTGCAAGCATCCGTAGGGCATAATAGTTCGGATGAGCACCGCGATCTTTTCCCATCCCGATTGCAGCAAGCATGAAATGGGTGACTGGCACCCCGAGTCGCCGGCCCGGCTGCAGGCCATCGAGGATCAACTGATCGCCAGTGGCCTCGCGCCGCTGCTTGCGCGTCGCGAGGCACCGCTGGCCAGTACCGAGCAGATAGAGCGTGTCCACCTCGGCGGCGCGCTGGCAGCGGTGCGTGATGCCTTGCCCGGTCCCGGTGGTTATCACCCGATCGACGCCGACACGCTGCTGAACCAGCACAGCTGGCAGGCAGCATTGCGTGCGGCCGGCGCCGCAGTCGCCGCAGTCGATGCGGTGATGGCCGGCGAGTTCGACAATGCATTCTGTGCGATCCGTCCGCCGGGTCACCACGCGCGGCCGGACAGTCCGATGGGTTTTTGTCTGTTCAATAATGTCGCCATCGCCGCGCGGCATGCGCTTGCCGCGCATGGCCTCCAGCGTGTGGCGATCGTGGACTTCGACGTCCATCATGGGAATGGCACGGAAGAGGCATTCAGCGGCGATGAACGTGTGCTGATGACCAGCTTTTTCCAGCATCCTCTGTACCCGTACAGCGGCGTGCATGCCATGGGCACCGCTCCGGTGAACATGGTCAACATTCCAGTGCCGTCCTACACCCGCGGAGAAGCGATACGAGAGCTTGTGAAGGCACACTGGCTGCCGGCGCTGCATGCGCACCGGCCCCAGATGATCTTCATCTCGGCCGGTTTCGATGCCCCTCGCGGAGACCACATCGCCCCCCTTTGCCTCATCGAGGCAGACTATGCATGGATCACCAGTCGCATCGTCGAAGTCGCGCATCAGCATGCACAGGGACGCATCGTCAGCTGTCTCGAAGGCGGTTACAACCTTTCGGCGCTTGCGCGCAGCGTGGTGGCTCATTTGCGCTCGCTGGCCGAGCTGGGCTGAGCTTCCCTCTGCGCCCAGCCCATCAAGATTCAGGAATTAAAGAGCATGTCCATACAATGGTTCCCCGGTCACATGAACTCCGCGCGCAGGAAAGCGGCCGAGTCCATGGAAAAAGTCGATATGGTGATCGAGGTGCTCGATGCGCGCGTACCGCTGGCCAGTAGCAATCCCATGATCGAGGCCTTGCGCAAGGCAAGGCAGCGTCCCTGCCTGAAGATACTGAACAAGAGCGACCTCGCTGATCCCGCTGCAACCAAGGCCTGGCTTGCCTATTTCAGCAAGCAGAAAGATGTGCATGCTGTCGCGATCACCACCAAAAAGCCGGTCGAGGTCGCGAAGATTCCCGACCACTGCCTGAAGATCGCGCCGCACCGCGGCACCGCGTTGAAGCCCTTGCGCGTAATGATCATGGGCATACCCAACGTCGGCAAGTCCACGCTGATGAATGCGCTGCTGAAGAAGCGCGTGGCCAAGGTCGGTGACGAGCCGGCGGTGACCAAGACCCAGCAGCGCCTCTTCCTCGGCAATAACATCGTGCTGATCGATACCCCGGGCCTGATGTGGCCCAAGATCGAGCATCCCACCGATGGTCTGATGCTGGCCGCCAGCCATGCGATCGGCGTGAATGCCATCATCGAGGAGGAGGTGGCTACCTTCCTTGCAGAGCAGTTGTTGCAGCATTACCCTGCGTTGCTGAAGGCACGCTATGGCGTCGCGGCCGACGGCACGGACGGGGTCGGCGTGATCGAGGCGATTGCGATGCGTCGCGGCTATCGTCTGAAGGGCGGCGACGCCGATTTTGAGAAGGCTGCGCATACGCTGCTGCAGGATTACCGCAGTGGCGCGCTCGGTCGCATCAGCCTCGAAACGCCAGAGAGCCGGATTGCGCTGCTGGCCAGTTACATACCGCCGCCGTCGCTGGGCGAGCCGCAGCCGCTGCCGGAAGTGGAAGACGATTGAGCGAGTGAAGCAAGCGGAACAACAGGAACAATAACGACAAGGAGACACACGATGGCCGAGCAGACTGCAACGCAGCCTTATGTGATTCGACATGATCATGAAGGCGTGACCACGCTGACGCTGAATCGCAGCGACAAATTCAATCCCTTGTCCGAAGAGATGCTGGCTGCGCTGCAGGCCGAGGTCGACGTTATCGCCAAAGATACGTCGTTGCGTGTCGTGGTGCTGGCTGCGCAGGGCAAGGCCTTCTGCGCCGGACACGACCTGAAGCAGATGCGCGCATCGCCTTCAGCTGCGTACTACAAGAAGCTGTTCGACCAGTGCAGCAAGCTGATGCTGGCGATACAGCAGATGCCGCAGCCAGTCATTGCTCGGGTGCAGGGCATCGCTACGGCAGCCGGATGCCAGCTGGTCGCGATGTGCGATCTCGCGGTTGCGTCATCGGAGGCGAAGTTTGCAGTCTCGGGCGTGAATTACGGCCTGTTCTGTTCGACGCCATCGGTAGGCCTGTCACGCAACATCGGGCGCAAGCAGGCGATGGAAATGCTGCTGACTGGGGAATTCATTGATGCGCAGACAGCCATGGCGCGCGGTCTGGTGAATCGTGTGGTCGCCGCAGGTGAAATCGATGAGGAGATCGCGAAGCTGACCGCCAGCATACTTGCGAAGCCGGCGGTCGCCATCGCGATGGGCAAGCAGCTCTTCTATCGGCAAGCCGAGATGGGCATTCATGCCGCCTACCAGTTGGCTGGCGAGACCATGGCCTGCAACATGATGGACGAGGCCGCGCTGGAAGGCGTGCAAGCGTTCATCGAAAAACGCACGCCAGACTGGCGGCGCTGAAAGTCAAACGGCCAACGCTTTACAGTGTGTAACCCGAGTGCTCGGGATCCAGTGCGCAGTAGTAGCTTGGCTTTCGGCCGGGCTTCATGTCCCTGGCCAGTTCCGCTGGCGCAGAAATACCGTGGAAGGCCATCGTGGGCATGATGAGCACTTCCTTCTGGTGGACCGTGCTCCAATGATTGAACAGATGGACTTGCACGCCCCAGACATCAACGAAGACCAGATTGGTATCGCGTGGCTCGGCGAGGACGGGATAGGTCGGCGGGTTCGCATAGCTCTGATCAGGATCGGAGGTGGCAGACGTCGCATGCGGAACCACCCACGTATTTCCGCTGATCAGTTGGCTTTTCCGGAACGGACCCGCGGCATCGAGTGTGTAGACACCCTTGAACAAATTGCCTCTGTGGATGAAATCCTCGTTTGCCATGAGTTTGCGTAGTCCTCGGATCATGGGTTCGCTCACGCATGAAACTATTTTGGAGGTAATCGTCGTGCCGGCATAGCTGCTTAGACGCAGCGCGCTGTTGACGGGCACGAATTGGCTGGTATCGACATGGCAGTAATCCACCATCGCGATGACTTCATCAAAGCGTAGCCTGTCCCACCATAATCTTGCGCTGAATTGTAGGCGCCTTTCCTCGGGAGTCAGGTCGCAATCGAACCGGTTCATGGCTTCGGTGTCGATGGCGATCACCAGCTTCTTGCGATCCTGCTCCGGTAATTTATGGAAAGTTTCTCGGAAAGAGTCCGTCAGAAACTTCAGATGCTTGGGCGCGATTGCCTTTTCCAGCGGCATCGGCCCGTTCTTCAAGTTGTAGTCCTGGAAGAAATTGGGGATCCACTCCAGCAGCATGCCCAGATCCCAGGCAATTGCCATTGTCAGTGCTCGCGCAGAGCTGTTGATGGCATTGACGTTCATATTCAGATAATCGTCATTTGCCCCGGCCTTGAGCGCGTCACTATAGGTTCGTCCAAGTGTGTACACATTCTTGACCAGATTGGCATCGAACGGAATGGTCCTTAATTTAAGGATGCATTCTCGAGTCAGTCGAAACAGGTCTGACTCATGGGCAGTGGTAACGTTGTGAATGACAGCGGCGGCGGTATGCGTGGTTCTAGTGAGGGTGCGCATCACAGGAACTGCACTGCGGCTGACAGACCTTGCACCCTGAATGCCTGGCCCGCCGTTCCGAAGGCGTTCGGTGGCCGAACCGCAGATGGTCTTGATCATGATTGTCCCCCCCGTTCTAGGTACTGCCCTTTTTTGCCTGGCTGATGAATGGCAATGTGGGCGTTAGACGCTGGAGACAATCTGTGGGTGGTTCGGTAATTGAGTTCAATGGGCGCAAGCCCATGCTTACGAACTCTCAAGGAGTATCAGTCTATCGCTGAGCGAAAATCCCGGTCGTTATCGGGTCAGGTCTGACAGGTAGTTGCCCAATAAAAAAAGCCCGCATCGCTGCGGGCCTTTTCAAACAGCGTGAGCTGCGGACGATTACATCATGCCGTCCATGCCGCCCATGCCACCCATACCGCCCATGCCACCCATACCGCCGGCAGCCGGCTTGTCTTCGACCAGCTCGGATACCATGCAGTCAGTGGTCAGCATCAGGCCTGCGATCGAGGCTGCGTTCTGCAGCGCCGAACGGGTGACCTTGGCCGGGTCCAGCACGCCCATCTCGACCATATCGCCGTAGGTGCCGTTGGCTGCGTTGTAGCCGAAGTTGCCCTTGCCTTCGAGAACCTTGTTCACGACGACCGACGCCTCTTCACCGGCGTTGGTAACGATCAGGCGCAGCGGCTCTTCGCTCGCGCGCAGCACGATCTTGATGCCGGCT
>CAZCDW010000067.1:0-12855 GCA_964497485.1 uncultured Bifidobacterium sp. | reverse complement strand
ATCGCGAATATGTCGGGCCTGCTGGCGTCCATGGGCATCAAGATCGAGATCGCTTCGTGGCGCAACATCATCCCCAATGTGTGGTCCCTGCATATCCGTGATGCGCATTCGCCGATGTGTTTTACCAATGGCAAGGGCTCGACCAAGGAGAGCGCGCTGGCGTCGGCCTTGGGCGAGTACATCGAGCGCATCAACAACAATCATTTTTATGCCGGCGCTTTCTGGGGCGAAGATTTTGCCAATCTGCCGTTCGTCCATTACCCGAATGAGCGCTGGTTCAAGCCCGGGCCGGATGATGCGCTGCCTCCCGAGATCCTCGATGCGCATTGTCTCGAAATTTACAACCCCGACGGCGAGTTGTGTGGCTCGCATCTGATCGATACCAATTCCGGCAATGTCGAGCGCGGTATCTGCTCGCTGCCCTTTGTCAGGCATTCCGATGGCGAGATCGTTTATTTCCCGTCCAACCTGATAGAGAACCTGTACGGCAGCAATGGCATGAGCGCTGGCAATACGCTGGCGGAGGCGCAGGTGCAGTGCCTGTCCGAGATTTTCGAGCGCGCCGTCAAACGAGAAATCCTCGAAGGTGAAATTGCCTTGCCCGATGTCCCTCAACACGTATTGGCCAAATATCCGGGCATTCTGGCCGGCATTCAGGGTCTGGAAGCGCAAGGCTTCCCGGTACTGGTCAAAGATGCGTCGCTCGGCGGCCAATACCCGGTGATGTGTGTCACGCTGATGAATCCGCGCACCGGTGGTGTATTCGCGTCATTCGGCGCGCATCCCAGCTTCGAAGTGGCGCTCGAGCGCAGCCTGACGGAGCTGCTGCAGGGCCGCAGCTTTGAAGGCCTGAATGATTTTCCGCAGCCTACCTTTGAAAGCAACGCAGTCACCGAGCCGAACAACTTCGTCGAGCATTTCATCGATTCCAGTGGTGTCGTCTCGTGGCGCTTTTTCAGCGCCAGATCACACTTCGAATTTGTCGAGTGGGATTTCTCCGCCACCGGTGATAACGCCAATGCCGAAGAGGCGGCGACCTTGTTCGGCATTCTCGACAGCCTGGGCAAGGAGACCTATACCGCGGTCTATGATGAGTTGGGCGCGATTGCCTGCCGCATCCTGGTGCCCGGCTATTCGGAGGTGTATCCGATCGAGGACCTGGTCTGGGATAACACCAACAAGTCGCTGCTGTTCCGTGCCGATATCCTCAATCTGCACCGGCTCGACGATGACCAGCTGCGCGCTTTGCTCGATCGGCTTGAGAACAATGAGCTCGATGAGTATGCTGACATTGCGACCCTGATCGGCATACAGTTTGACGACAATACCGTTTGGGGACAGCTGACCGTCCTCGAGCTGAAGTTGCTGATCCAGCTGGCATTGAAGGAATATGAAGCTGCGCACGATCTGGTGGGCGCCTATCTTCATTACAACGTCAACACGGTCGAGCGGGGATTGTTTTACCAGGCCTTGAATGTCGTGCTGGAAGTGCTGCTCGACGATGAGCTGTCACTGGAAGACTACGAGATCAACTTCCGTCGGATGTTTGGTGACGCGCGAATGGATGCAGCGATAGGTTCCGTGGATGGCAGTGTGCGCTTCTTCGGCCTGACCCCGACGAGCATGAAGCTGGAAGGGCTGGACAGGCACCATCGCCTGCTCGACAGCTACCGTAAAGTGTACAAGGCGCGGGCCAATGGGTCTTCACCGCAGGCTTTACGGCTTGGGCTGCAAAGCTGAGCGGCCGGGCTTGTCATTGCGTCTGCGTCGGGCCTGACAGCGAGCGATGCCGCAAGCCCGTGCCGCATGTTCAGTGAAGGGTTGAACGGTTGCGCGTTACGCCACCGAATCAAATACTTCCACCCGATTGCGTCCACCTTCCTTGGCCGCATACAAGGCCTTGTCGGCTGCCTCCATCAGCGCTTCCGATGTCGAATTGGCGGTATCGCCTGAGGTACTGACGCCGATGGATATGGTGAGCCGCAGCCTTGTGTCCTCATGATGGAATTGCATTCTTTCCACCGATGAGCGCAGCCGCTCGGCCATGATTTTCGCATTCCCTTGCGGCGTGTTCGGCATCAGCAACACGAATTCCTCACCACCGAAGCGCGACAGTACATCGCCGGCGCGTGCCTGTTGGCGTAGCTCGGAGGCCAGCAACTCCAGCGCGCGGTCGCCCACCATGTGGCCGTAGGTGTCGTTGATGAGTTTGAAGCGGTCGATATCCAGCATCAGCAGCGACAATGGCTGGCCGGATCGGCGACTGCGCTCGAATTCAACTTGCAGCTGCTCATCGAAATGACGGCGGTTGTTCAGGCCGGTCAGGAAGTCGTGACTGGCGTCATGTTCCAGCTGTTGCTGCACACGCTTCATGTCGGATAGGTCGCTGACGAAGCCGACATAGACGGACAGGCCATCGATCACCAGCCGTGTGTAGGCCACCTTGACCGGAAACTGAAGGCCGTCCTTGCGTACGGCGATGGATTCGTTCGATGTGTGTGGCTGGTCTTTCGCCAGCAAGGCCGGCCATTGCGGCAGAAAATCAGTGATATGGCTGTCAGCCGCGGGTGCCGTCTCACAGAAAAAAATGCGCTCGAAAGCCTTGTTGACTTTCTTGATGGCGCCCGCATCATTGATGATGACAATCGCCTCGGTCGAATTATGAATGATGGCTTCGAGCTCTTGCCGCTGTAGGCGGATCTCGGCCAGGCTGTCACGCAGGCGGGTCAGCAGGACGCCCGTCGCAGCGAAGCCGAGCATCGACACAAGGCCCATCACGATCAGCGTCGTCAGGAATATCCAGTCCGACGGCGGAACCGGCTGTGCCGTTTCCGGTTGTCCCACGATGCGGGCAGCCCCCATGCCGAGATAGTGCATCGCGGTGATCGCCATGCCCATGATCAGCACGGACAGCAAGTCCACCTGCACGGAGCGCAGCCGGGTCCTGGCCAGCAGCCCGTTGCGTGCCCAGAGTGCGATGCTCGCCAGAGCGACGGCTGCGCCAATGGAGATGATGAAATCAAGCGGGTTGAAACGCAAAGCTGCGTTCATGCGCATTGCCATCATGCCTGAGTAGTGCATCAGGCCGATACCGGCGCCCGTGATCAGGCCTCCGAGGACGACTTGCGCTGCACTCAGTCTGTCCAGTGATATCCAACGCAGCGCCACCCAGGCAGCAGCGATGGCCGGCAATGCGGAAAGGAAGGTAATCAGCGTGTCATAGCTGACATGGGCGCACAGCGACATCGCCAGCATACCGATGAAGTGCATGCTCCAGACCGACAGGCCGAAGGCTGTCGCGCCTGCCAGCATCAGGATTTCTTTCGAGCGGGGATTCGCGGTGCGCGATGCGCCCTTGGCGACATAGAACGCCAGCGCAGAACCACTGGTCGCGACCAAAAAAGACAGCGTGACCAGCCAGGGACTGTAGGCATGGCTGAGCAGTGCCGGGTCCGGGATGTCGGCGATGAACAGGTTCAATCCTTGCCCCTTATGAAGGTATGCGTTCGTCGCCTCGGCTACCGGGTGAGGAAACCGAAGTGCACATGCCCGTCATTGCAGCGCTTGCTGATATGAATTTTATATTAAGTTGCCCTAGAGAACTAATTATTTAATGAATAATCATGCTGAAGACAAGGGACGGGGATCGCGGAGGAGCATGGCTTCACCGGGGCGAGGGGGCGAAGCCGCGGCTTGGAAAAAACGGAGAGGTGCTTGTCTTGCAAGGAGCGAAGGCCGGGTGGACGAATTCGTCCGCGGCGCTTGTTGTCCGTATCAGTATCGATATTGATATCAGACCGATTGCGATTCGCGCGTGTCGTCAGAGTTTGTAGCTCTTGGTCGACGGCGTATTGCTTCCGCCGCCGCCTTTCTTGCGCGAGCCTCCCTTGGCTACGGCGCGCATGCGCAGCAGTGATTCGACGGCGCCATCGAGCAGGAAACGGTCGACCGAGAACAGGCCGCTTTGAAGAGGGAAGGCAAAGCCTATGTACTTGCCTGAGTTGCGCACCGCTTTGTCAATGGCGTCGAAGTTGGTGAAGATGTAGCGTGGCTTCTTGCCCAGCTTGCGGCAGACCAGTTCCAGCTGTGCCGAGCCGCCGTCGGCATTCACTAGTACCGGGTAGCGCTCTCCGTCTTCGCAGTTGGTGCTGGTGGCCAGCAGCCACAGGCAATCGCCGGATTCGAGGTAGCAGTACTGGCCGAGCACCGCATTGCTGTCATTGACGGTCGCTGCGAAAAAGCCGTCGCCGCCTTCGATCGTGCCAACCATCCAGTTACCGAAATTCTCGGTGTCGGCCGCGCTGGCCGGCGAAGCGGCACTGAGCGTCAGCGACAGCAGCAGGGTGAAGAGAGCAGCGGCAGGGGGGAGAACTCGGGGCATGGCAACCGGTCGGGATGGGCTGGATGATGAAAACTATATCATTGCTATCGGGCAATTAGACCCAGCGCCCGGCTCCGATATTCGCTGCAGGCATCGTTCGTCCGATTTTCGTTATCGGGTTGAAAATACTTGCTGGTGTGAGACCGGTGGGCGGGACGAGGTGGCCTGCCACGACCGTTGGGTTTGAAATAAACTCCATACCGGTTCAGCTCAGACATATCGCTCATGCCTCTCTTGTCCCGATTCTTCTTCGGTCGCGTCGAATTCCCCGAGGGCGAGGAATTCCGCGAATTCCAGTTCAAGTTTCTGGTGGTCTTGCTGATGTTCGGCGGGGTAACCACGGGCCTCTTCCTGTGGCTGGTGGAGGCGGGCCTGTCGCCTTCGCTGCCTGATGCACACATGCGATCGATGCGCCTCTATACCGCAACCAGCTTCATCCTTTGGCTCGCGCTGCGTGGGCGCAAGCACTGGTTCCTGCCGATCGCCTGGCTATTCGAGATCGCAAGTCTGCTGGAGCTGTTCTCGTCGGTGATCTACGTCGGCAATGACGAACTGCGCAGCATCTGGCTGTTTACCAATATCCCGGGTGTCTACCTGCTGCTGGGCAGGACCGTGGGCGGCATTGTCACCGCATTGATTGTCGTCGCTTTTGTCGCGATCAATCCGTATGTGGCGCAGCCGTATTCACCGAATGCGATCGCCACCGGCGTGATCGCGATGCTTTACTTTGCGGTCTTCTTCCATGCCTATGCGCGCCAGTCGATCTGGTTCTTCGTGCGCATGCGTGATTCGAACCGGGCTTTGCTGGAGCTGGCCACGCGCGACACACTGACGGGTGTCTTCAACGCGCGTGCGTACTACGAGATCTGCGACCGCATGATCAAGGTCGCCCAGCGCAATCATGCGCCATACGCCGTGTTGTTCGTGGACCTCGATCACTTCAAGTCCATCAACGACACCTGGGGCCATGCGGCCGGTGATATCGTGCTCAAGTCGGTGGCCGATTGCCTCACACGCAGCCTGCGCGCCAGCGATTCTCTGGGCCGTATCGGTGGCGAGGAGTTTTCCATCTTCCTGCCCAATACCGACATCGATGGCGCGGTCCATCTGGCCGAGGGTATCCGTGCCGCGATCGAGAGCCTGATGCCTTCGATCGGCGAGCGTCAGCTGAAAATCACGGCGAGTATCGGCGTCGCGCGCAACCAGCACAGCGAACAGACCATGAAGGAAATCCAGCAGCAGGCCGATCAGGCGATGTACCGCGCGAAGGCGGGCGGCCGCAATCGCGTGTCGTCCTTTGAAGAACTGGATGCGCAACCGGCCTGATCAGGCCAGCAGTTTCAGCCACGCCAGATAGCCGCCCACGGCCAGGGCAGCCAAGACCATCAAGCCGACGATCGCATGTGCCCAGTCCTTGGGGCTGGGCCAGCCGGCCACCAGGCACTGCACCGCAACCAGCTTCCAGCCTGCGCTTTCTGCTGACAGCAGCGGCCATGCGGTCGAGTGCAGGAACACCCATCCGCCGGCAGGCATCAGCGCCAGCGGCGCCAGCCCGACCGGCACACTGTTCCACCAGCGAAGTCGTGCGAACGCGACCGAACCCAACACCCACCCACCCTCGAGCCTGCGGCGCGGCAGCAGGTTCAGTGCGACCGGCCGCGCGCCGGTCAGAAGGCCGGCTGCGTAGTGCAGCAGTTCATGCGCGACAGTGCCGGGCCAGATCGACAGCATGAAAGCCCATGGCCAGCGGCGCAGCGCGAGCAATGCGGCGATGGCCAGCAACAGCAACAGCGCATGGGTGGCCAGTGTGCCGTGATCCGTGGTGAAGGACTGCATGCGTGTGTACAGGTGCGCGTGATGAATGTGCCCGCGATTGTAAACAGGTCCGGACGTGACTGCCTTCTCATTCCGGCAAGATTTCGCCATAAGCGTGGGCGCAGCCTATACTCGCCGTCACAACTTCGAACAAGAACAAACAGAGGAGACCAGCCATGACGGGCGCCACGCTCAGTACACGGCATCTCGGTGGCGATATGTGGGGCGGGCTGGCAGCGATGATGGTGGCGCTACCGTCGGCCATTGCTTTTGGCGTCACCATACTCGCGCCGCTCGGACCGCAATTCGGCGCACAAGGCGCGATCGCCGGCATACTCGGCGTCACGCTGCTCGGACTGATCGCCGCATTGTTCGGTGGCACGCAGCGTCTGATCTCCGCGCCGTGCGCACCGGCTGCGGCCGTGCTGTCAGCGCTGACGATACAATTGAGCGCGCAGGGCACCGAGCCTGCGTCTGTGCTGCTCACCTTGTTCCTCGTCGCTACCTGCAGCAGCCTGCTGCAGATCCTGTTCGGCGTGGTGCGCATCGGCCAGCTGATCCGTTACATGCCATTCCCGGTCGTCAGCGGCTACCTGTCCGGCGTTGGCCTGATCATTGTCAGCAGCCAGTTGCCCAAGCTACTTGGTGCGCCGAAGGAGATGAACTGGTTGCAGGCGCTGTCGGCCCCCGCGGCATGGCAGCCGTCCAGCCTGCTGATCGGTGCCGCTACCGCCATCACGATGCTGATCGCGAACCGCCGACCAGGCAAGATACCTGCGGTGATACAGGGACTGGCCGCGGGCATCATCGTGTACTGGTTGCTCGCATTGTCGTCGCAGCCGTCGCTGGCCCAGCTCGATGGCAATCCCTTCGTGATCGGGCGCTTTGCTTCCGGACCCGAGGGCTTGCTCGACGGTGTGCAGTCGACGTGGATCAGCCTCACGCAAGTCAGCCTGCCGCACTGGGAGCAGGTGCTGGTTCCGGCAGCCACGCTGGCGGTGCTGCTGTCGATTGACACGCTCAAGACCTGCCTGGTGCTGGATGCTATGTCGGGCTCGCGCCATGACTCGAACCGCGAGCTGATCGGGCAGGGGCTGGGCAACCTGACTGCGTCCATCTTCGGTGGTACGCCCGGCGCCGGCACCATGGGACCATCGCTGGTGAACAAGGCCAGCGGCGGCATGACGCGACTGTCCGGCGTCTTCCAGGGCGGCTGGGCGTTGCTGGCCTTCCTGCTGCTCACGCCACTGATCAGCTGGATACCCATCGCCGCGCTGGCAGGTCTGCTGATCGTGATCGGCGTGCGCATGATCGACTGGCACCTGGTCGAGCTGGCGCGCTCGAAGACGACGATGCTCGACTTCCTCGTCATCGTCGCGGTGGTGGTGGTCGCGAAGACGCTCAGCCTGATCGCGGCTTCCGGACTGGGCATTGCGCTTGCCATCCTGATGTTCATCCGCGAGCAGAGTCACAGCTCGACCATACGCCACCAGACGCGTGGCGATGCCACATTCTCGAAGCGTGTGCGCATGGCCGAAGAGCGCGACGCCCTGAAGCAGTTCGGCGGCACGAACGTGATCTACGAATTGCAGGGCAGTCTGTTCTTTGGCAATACCGATGCGCTGTACTCGGCGCTCGAGCCCGAGATTGCGACCGCCCGCCACCTGGTGCTTGATCTGCAGCGCGTGCAATCGCTGGACATGACCGCGGCCCACATGCTCGAACGGGTTCGCAACCAGTTGGCCGAGCGTGGTGCAACGCTGGTGCTGTCGCGGGTGCCAGAGACCCTGCCCAGCGGCCGCGATCTTCGGGGTTATCTTGACGAGTTGCGGGTCACGCGCGGATCGTCGGCGATACGCATGTTCGATGACTTCAGCGATGCGCTCGAATGGGTGGAAGACGATACCCTGCGTGAGGCCGGCATTCATGCCGATGATTCTCATCCGCTGGCACTGGCCGACTTCGAGCTGTTCGAAGGCATGTTGCCGCAGACGCTGCAAGCGCTTCAGGGCTGTGTGCAGCGGCGCTTTTATGCAGCAGGAGAGACGATCTTCATTGCCGGCACACCGGGCGATTCGCTGATGCTGATCGCGCGCGGCGTGGTGCGCATCGACCTCGCGCTCGAGCAGGGTCACCGTATCCATATGGCGACCTTTGCGCGCGGCCAGTTCTTTGGCGAGATGTCTTTCCTCGACCATCATGCGCACTCGGCCGAAGTGGTGGCCGCCGCTGATTGCGAGCTGTTGATCCTTCCGCGTCCCGACTTCGACGTGCTTGCCGCCCGCGACCCGGGCATGGCCTCGCATGTGTTCGCATCCTTGTCGATCGCGCTGGCAGAGCGGCTGCGCCACACGAACGACGAACTGCGCGCGATGCAGGCCGGGTGATGCAACAGATGGATGGCGAGAGTTTCTATGCGCGGCTGCCGGCGTTCAGCGCGCTCGAGGGCTTGACCGACGAGCGCCATTACCGTGATGCGCCGGCGGACTGGCTGGTCTTCGTGACCGACGTGCGCGGCTCGACCGCCGCCGTGGCGGCCGGGCGCTACAAAGAGGTCAACACCATTGGCGCCGCGACCATCGTCGCTGCGGCAAACGCCTGCGCCGGTCTCGAATTTCCCTTCGTGTTCGGCGGCGACGGCGCAACGCTGTTGGTGCCGCCCTCCGCAGCTGAGGCCGTCGGCAATGCGCTGCGCTACCTGGCCTGGAAGTCCGAGCGTGATTTCGGCCTGACGCTGAGAGTCGGTTGTGTGCCGGTGGCCGAGGTGCTGGCGCGCGACAAGGCGGTGCGCGTGGCCAAGCGTGAGCTGAGTCCGGGGAATTGCATCGCGATGTTCGCCGGTGGCGGCCTGAACGAAGCGACGGCGATGATCAAAGCCGCCGACAGTCGCTGGCTGCTCGTCGGCCCGGCGCAGGAACCGGGCAGCGTGGAGGGGCTCGAATGCCGATGGTGCGCAGTGCCTGCCCGCAACGGACGCATACTCAGCCTGATCCTGTGGGCGCCGGGCGGGCATTTGCCGCTGTACCGCGAGCTGCTTCAAGCCATCCTTGACATTGCGCCGCAGGCGATGCCCATCACGCCGCAGAACCTGCCCACACGCTGGCCACCCGAGTTCCTGATGCATGAAGCGAAGCTGAAACAGCCCAGCAGACTGTCACAGTGGCTGCATTATGCCGGCGTGCTGCTGCTGACAGGCTTGCTGACACTGATCGTGAAACGCACGCAAAACGATCCCGAGTCCGTTGCCGCACGCTACATCGCCAGCCTGTGCCGCAACAATGACTATCTGAAGGTGGACGATTACCTGCGCATGGTGATCGACGTCAGTGACGCACAGTGGGCACGCATCCAGGCTTTGCTCGCTCGTTACCGTGAAAGCCACAGGCTGCAATGGGGTGCGCATCTGGCCTCGTCATCGCTGTTCACCTGTATGGTCCGTTCGCAGGAAATCCATTTGCATTTTGTCGATGGCAATGACGGTGGCTATACTGCTGCGGCACGCGACATGGCGGCACGCGAAGGAAAAACAAAATGACAGGGGACACAATGGCGCAATGGCATGCAATGGATGCGACCACACTGGCGCGCAAGCTGGCACAGCGCGAGCTGAGTGCCGAAACGCTGGTCGGTGCCTGCCTTGACCGCATTGATGCACGAGAGCCCGAGGTGCAAGCGTGGGCCCATATAGACCGTGAGGGCGCGTTGCAGCGTGCGCGAGAGCTTGATCGCGGCCCGGTGCGCGGCCTGCTGCACGGCTTGCCGATCGGCGTCAAAGACTTGTTCGATACGGCTGACATGCCGACCACCTACGGTTCGCCGATCTACGCCGGTCATCGTCCGGCAGCCGATGCATCGACGGTGGCGCTGTGTCGCGAGCAGGGTGGCATCATGCTTGGCAAGACGGTGACGACCGAGTTCGCGACCTTCAATCCCGGCAAGACCCGCAACCCGCACCGGCTCACGCATACGCCCGGCGGTTCGTCCAGTGGCTCGGCCGCCGCTGTCGCCGATTTGATGGTGCCGCTGGCCTTTGCGTCGCAGACCGCGGCCTCGGTGATACGGCCGGCAGCGTATTGCGGCATCGTCGGCTACAAGCCCAGCTACGGCCTGGTCAATCGCGCCGGCGTCAAGCCCTTGTCGGATTCGCTCGATACCATGGGCTTCCTCGCGCGCAGCGTCGATGATGTCGCGCTGTTTGCCGCCGCTGCCAGCGGCGACCGTGCGCTGATGCAGCTCGATGTCGGTACGACGCCGCGCGTTGCAATGTGCGCGACCCACGAGTGGCCGCATGCCGATGTCGACACCCGCATGGCAATGCAGCAGGCCGCGAGCCGGCTCGCCCATGCGGGCGTGGTCGTGCGCGATGTGCAGACGCCGATGCTGTTCTCGCAGCTGCTGCAGGTGCAGAAAGAGATCATGGGCTATGAGCTGGCCCATTCGCTCGCGCATGAGCGGCTGCGGCATGCGGACCAGCTGAGCCCGAAGCTGCAAGCACTGCTCGAAGAAGGTTTGCGCATACCCGCCGAGCGTCACTGGGCGAATATTCAGCTCGCCTACTCGGCGCGCGCAAAGGTGTCGGCATCCTTTGGCGATAACGAGGCCTGGCTGGCCCCGAGCGCCACAGGGGAAGCGCCGGCCACACTCGAGCAGACCGGTGACCCCGTGTTCGGCAGGGTATGGACCTTGCTGGGCTTGCCCTGTGTGCACCTGCCGTTCACGACTGGACAGAACGGCATGCCGGTGGGCCTGCAGCTGGTCGGCCGCTATGGTGACGACCGCGTGGTGCTGCGCATTGCGCGCTGGCTGATGCAACGCCTTGTCGCAAATTCATGAGCCCGTCATCGGCACGCGGTATAGTAGCGACGCCGTCGGCAAGCGCGGGCCTGCGGCACAGAACAACAAAATCCGAGACCGCGACCTGCTGATGGAGAAGCCATGAAATCGATGTTCACCGCGCTCGTGCTGCTGGGCGCAATCGCAACCAGCCCCGCCTTCGCTGCCACCGAGCAGCAGAACAAGATGGTCACCTGCAACAAGGATGCGGCAGGCAAGAAAGGCGACGAGCGCAAGGCCTTCATGAAGGAATGCCTGAGCAAGAAGCCGGAAGCCGAGGCGCCCGCAGCCAATTCTCAGCAGAACAAGATGGTCACCTGCAACAAGGAAGCGACCGGCAAGAAGGGTGACGAGCGCAAGAAATTCATGAGCGAGTGCCTGAAGGCGAAGTGATTCGTCTGCTGCACTGCACCCTGATCTGCATCTTGGGCTGCACGTCAAAGCGCCCCGGCCATGCCGGGGCTTTTTTACGCCTGCTCAGTCCGCAAGTGGTGGACTGCCATGGTTTCACGAAGTAAATTAACGGGTCTGCCGAAGGCAGGCGGCTTGCCATAACGGCATCCGTCGCGCCGAGACCCAGGCAACATCGGCTGCACCTGATAAATCAAAACAATACGGAGTCAACGCATGTCGCATCAAGTCAAGTTCCTGCTGCCCGAAGACCGCATCCCCAAGGCCTGGTACAACATCCAGGCCGACCTGCCGAAGGCGCTGCCGCCGGTACTGCACCCGGGCACGCTGCAGCCCATCGGCCCGGACGACCTGGCGCCGCTGTTCCCGATGGAACTGATCATGCAAGAAGTGTCGACCGAGCGCGAGATCGACATTCCCGAGCCGGTACGCGAGGTGTACAAGCTGTGGCGCCCGGCGCCTCTGTATCGTGCTTATGCGCTCGAAAAGGCGCTGCAGACCCCGGCAAAAATCTTCTACAAGTATGAAGGCGTGAGCCCTGCCGGCAGCCACAAGCCGAACACCGCGATACCGCAAGCCTTCTACAACAAGCAGGCCGGCGTGAAGCGCCTGACCACCGAGACCGGTGCCGGCCAGTGGGGTACCTCGCTGTCGTTCGCGGGCTCGCTGTTCGACCTCGATGTCACCGTGTTCCAGGTGCGCGTGTCCTATGACCAGAAGCCGTATCGCCGCGCCGTGATGGAAACCTATGGCGCGCGCTGCGTCGCCTCGCCGTCCGACCAGACCAACTATGGCCGTTCGGTGCTGGCCAGCCGTCCTGATCATCCGGGCAGCCTGGGCATCGCGATCTCGGAAGCGGTGGAAATCGCGGCGACCAATGACGACACCAAGTACGCGCTCGGCTCGGTGCTGAACCATGTGCTGATGCACCAGACCATCATCGGCATCGAATCCATGGAGCAGATGGCAATGGCCGATGCCTACCCGGACGTCGTTGTCGGCTGCACCGGCGGCGGTTCCAACTTTGCCGGTATCGCCTTCCCGTACATCGGCGCCGGGCTGCGCGGTGGCGCCAAGCCGCGCATCGTCGCAGTCGAGCCGGCGGCTTGCCCGTCGCTCACGCGCGGCAAGTATGCCTATGACTTCGGTGACACTGGTCACATGGCACCGCTGACCAAGATGCACACGCTGGGCTCGTCGTTCACGCCCCCGGGCTTCCATGCCGGCGGCCTGCGCTACCACGGCATGGCACCGCTGGTGTCACACCTGAAGGAGCTTGGCCTGATCGAGGCGACTGCCTATCACCAGACCGAGTGTTTTGCGGCCGGTGTGCTGTTCGCGCGCCATGAAGGCATCGTGCCGGCGCCGGAGGCGAACCACGCGGTCAAGGGTGCGATCGAGGAAGCGCTGCGCTG
>CAZCDW010000066.1:0-13081 GCA_964497485.1 uncultured Bifidobacterium sp. | reverse complement strand
GCGAACGCGAGGTTGGCGTCCGGCTCGTAGTTCATCACCAGGAAAATGCCGGTGACGATCTGGATGACGAGTACCAGCGCAGCCAGGGAACCGAACAGGTAGAACAGGTTGAAGTTCTTGGGCGCATAGTACTTGCCCCACTGGTCATTCCACAGCTTGGTCAGCGGGAAACGGTCATCGACCCAGGCCAGCGCCTTTTGTGCAGCCGGCGCGTCGGCCGGCAGTTTCGTCTCATGGAATGCCATTTTTACGCCTCGCCTTTCTCGTCTTTGCCAATCACGATGCGGTTGTCGCTCAGGTACATGTGCGGAGGCACCTCGAGGTTGTCGGGGGCTGGCTTGTTCTTGAAGACGCGGCCCGCCATGTCGAAGGTGGAGCCGTGGCAGGGGCACAGGAAGCCGCCTTGCCAGTCATCCGGCAGCGACGGCTGCGCACCGGTCTGAAACTTGGTCGTCGGCGAGCAGCCGAGATGCGAGCAGATGCCGACGGCGACCAGGATCTCGGGCTTGATCGAGCGGGTTTCATTGCGCGCGTATTCCGGGGTCAGGTCATCCGGATTGCGCTCGGATTTGGGGTCGGCCACTTGCGCATCGGTCTTTTTCAGCGACGACACCATTTCGGGTGTGCGCTTGATGATCCAGACCGGCTTGCCACGCCATTCGACCGTCTTCATTTCGCCGGCTTTCAGGTCACCGATATCCACCTCGACCGGCGCACCGGCGGCTTTCGCGCGCTCGGACGGCTCAAAAGTAGAAACAAAGGCACCGGCAGCCGCCAGCCCTGCCACACCACCCGCTGCACAGGTCGCAACCAGCAGGCCGCGTCGACCCGAGTCGACCTGGTTTTCGTCGCTCATGACTACCCCAATCAAGTGAAATTGCTAATTTTTTCGGAACTTCCAGCAACATTACATTATAGCGGAGCCATCACTTGTTTGTAATCGGCGCAGAATCCATACGGCCCGCTGACAATTCAAAGGGAGCTGGTTTTGGCAAATTGTTCGATTGAAAATACGAAACCGGGTCATGGGCACGCCGAGGTTTTCAAACAAATAACAAGATGCGACATTGGTTAATGAACCTGCCGCCGCATACGAAAAATGCGGCCAGTGTCTGTTCACCGCGCTGTGAACTCGCGCAGTGAATTCGTGCGGACTACCAGCGTGCGTCCGTGCCGAAGGTAATCAAGCCTCGCCGCTGTGCCTCGATGATGGCCTCGGTACGCGAATGCACCGACAGCTTCGCGTAGATATGCTTGATGTGCGTCTGCACCGTACCGACCGACAGGCCTAATGCCTGGGCTACCTTTGCATAAGTACCGCCACGCGAAATCAGCTCCAGGATGGCGGACTCGCGGCGCGTCAGCAGGCTGTCGGATACCGTCGCGTCGAGATCAACCGAGGGCACATGGCGACGCATGCGCGTCAATATCTTGCGCGCGATGACAGGACTGATTGGCGAACCGCCAGCACGCAGATCCAGGATACCTTGCAGGATTTTCATGTGCCCGGACTCCTTCAGCACATAACCGGATGCGCCGGCCTCGATGCAAGCGAGGATTTGTTCATCTTCACTCGACATCGTGATCACGAGGATATCCGCGTGCGGCCGCAAGCGACGGCAGCTACGGATCACACCCAGTCCTGAACCATCCGGCAAGCCGAGGTCGGTCAACAGAACGTCAAAGCTCAATGTCTCTATCGCGCGCAATGCATCGGCGACGCTGTCGACGGCAGAGCACAATTGCATCGTCGGTTCGAGTTCGATCGCATTGCACAGCAAACGACGGGTGACGATGTCATCCTCGACAACGATGACCCGGCATGCCTTCGACGATGTGAGGGGAAGCATGATCCGGGCTCCATCTGAGAACAAACGCCTCGTCGGTACAGAATGCCGGCGCTTTGTTCCCTTGCGGATTGATCTGCGTGAAGTCTCTGCTGGTTTTTCAGACCGGATTGTCGATGTCGATAAATTCGTGCCGAATGCCGAACTCTTGCGACAGATACTCTCCCAGGGCTTGCACGCCATAACGCTCGGTCGCATGGTGGCCACACGCGAGATAAGCAACGCCGGTTTCACGGGCAAGATGCACAGTAGGCTCGGAGATCTCGCCACTCAAGTAAACACTGGCACCCGCGGCGATGGCATCGCCCAGTGCATGCTGCGCAGCGCCGGTGCACCAGGCCACCGTACTCACAGGCCGCGCGAGATCGCCAACAACCAGCGGCTCGCGACCGAGTGCCCTGGACACGAGATTGGCAAGTTCACCGACTGTGCGCGCACTGCTGCGGCCCAGCCAGCCCAGGTCCTGATCGCCGAAGCGTCCCTCATCGCTGAAGCCCAGTCGTATGCCCAGCTGCGCATTGTTGCCCATCACAGGATGCGCATCCAGCGGCAGGTGATACGCAAACAAGTTCAATTCATTCGCCAGCAGGGTGCGGATGCGACGCTGACGCGTTCCGATGATGCGGGTATCCTCGCCACGCCAGAAGTAGCCATGATGGACCAGCACCATGTCAGCGCCACGCGTGACGGCCGCATCCAGCAAGGCCTGGTTGGCCGTGACACCACTGACGACATAGCCCACCTGTTCCCTGCCCTCGACCTGCAGTCCGTTTGGGCAGTAATCCCGAAAACGGTTAATATCCAACGTGCTGGCAAGATGTTTTTCCAGCGCATCGCGCGGTACGCTGCGAACTTTGTCGGTCATCTCTTTGGCTACCCTTTCCCAGTCCTGACATGCGTCGTCTATGGCTTTTGTTTGCGCAGACCGTCACGGTCGCGCTCGCACTCTGGTTCATTGTAGCGACCCTGAAGCCCGAATGGATCCAACACGCCGGCCCTGCCGCGGGCGCGAAGCTTGAATCAACGACGGTGCCGATACGGGAAGAGCAAGGGGGTATTAACCTGCCCAACAGCTACCGCACGGCATCGCAGCGGGCGATGCCGGCGGTGGTAAACATCTTCACCACCAAGGCCGCAAAGCGTCAGCACCCTCTGGGCAATGACCCGATGTTCCGCCGCTTTTTCGGCGATGGCCAGGATGAGCGGCAGTTCAGCCTGGGCTCGGGTGTCATCGTCAGCCCCGAGGGCTATATCCTGACCAACAACCACGTGATCGAGTCGGCCGACGAGATCGAGGTCGCACTGGCTGACGGCCGAAAGATATCGGCAAAGCTGGTCGGCACCGATCCGGAGACCGACCTTGCGGTCATCAAGGTCAATCTGAAGAGCCTGCCGTCGATCACGCTGGCGAAGCTGGAGAACACGCAGGTCGGCGATGTGGTGCTCGCGATCGGCAATCCGTTTGGCGTCGGCCAGACGGTCACGATGGGCATCGTATCGGCACTCGGCCGCAACCATCTCGGCATCAACACCTTTGAAAACTTCATCCAGACCGATGCGGCGATCAACCCCGGCAATTCGGGCGGCGCGCTGGTCGATATTGACGGCCATCTGCTCGGTATCAATACGGCGATCTATTCACGCAGCGGCGGCTCGCTCGGCATTGGCTTCGCTATTCCCGTCACCACGGTAAAGACAGTCATGGAGGCCATCATTCGCAACGGTCAGGTGATCCGTGGCTGGATCGGCGTCGAGCCCCAGGACATCACGCCCGAACTGGCCGAGAGCTTCGGCCTGCAGAAGTCATCGGGCACGATCATCGCCGGCGTCCTCAAAGGTGGCCCCGCCGACAAGGCAGGCATGAAGCCCGGCGATATCCTGCTTTCGGTGGCCGATAAACCGGTTACGGATACGGTATCGATGCTGAACCTGGTCGCACAGCTGACTCCGGGGGAGCGCGTGAAGGTCACCGTACTGCGCAAGGCGAAGGAGACCGCGCTGGACCTCACCGTTGGCCGTCGCCCGCGCATGCGCCAGCCACAACTGCCACAAGACGAAGACTGAAACACCGAGAGGCTTTCATGCACCTGCGCGACCTGGTCCAGTTCCTGAGCGAACTCGAAGAGAACAACAACCGCGCGTGGTTCGTGATGAACAAGCCGCGCTATGACATCCTGCGCGCCGAGTTCCTTGAACTCGTGACCGGACTGATTCGTGACATCACGCGCTTCGATCCGGCGGTGGCCGCCTGCAATCCCAAGAAGGCACTATTCCGCATCAACCGCGACCTGCGCTTCGCGAAAGACCGACCACCTTACAAGACCACGTTTTCGGCCGCGATCACTTCCAGTGGCCTGAAGAAGCCCAGCCAGGGCGGTGGGCCGGCCTACTATTTCCACATCGACGCCAGAGGCCAGCTGTTTACTGCCGGCGGCGAATGGCGGCCGCCGGCAGACCGCTTGCGCGAAATCCGGCAGCTGGTAGTCAGCGATCCGAATGGCTTGAAGAAGGTATTGAAGAGCAAGGCGCTGCGCGAGGCTTATGGCGACTTGCAGACCGAAGACATGCTGGCGCGCGTCCCGAAGGGCTACGATGCCGATGCGCCGATGGCAGACTACCTGAAGCTGAAAAGCTATATCGCATGGCGCAGGACCAGCATCAAACGGCTGGCACCCGAAAAGTTATCGGCGACGATACTGGACGAATTCAGCGCACTGTCACCGTTGGTGAAGTGGCTGCGCAGTGCCGGGCCGACAGTCTGACCGAGCTGTTCTCCGGCGCTCGCGTACCGAGACAGGACTACCGGACGCAAGCCGGACAGCATAAAACGAGATTGAATTGGCGCGCGGCGAACCCGGCACCGGATCAGACCGTGCCGGAATCCGCGCGTTCGTCAGGCGCAGTGGTCGCTTTCTTGAACATCGGCGCAATGAACAGGCCGACCTCGTACAGCAGGCACAGCGGGATGGCCAGAAACAGCTGGCTCATGATGTCGGGCGGCGTCACCACCGCAGCAATCACGAAGGCACCGACGATCACGTAGGGGCGAATTTCCTTCAGCTTCTCGACCGACACGATGCCCATGCGCACCAGCACGATCACCACGACAGGCACCTCGAAAGTCAGGCCGAAGGCCAGGCACATGGTCAGCACGAAGTCGAGGTAGTTCTCGATGTCGGGTGCGACCGAGATGGATTTCGGCGCGAAGTCGTTGATGAACTTGAACACCGTGCCGAAGACGAAGAAATAACAGAACAACACGCCGAGCAGGAACAGCAGCGACGACGAAATGATCAGCGGCGCGACCAGGCGTTTCTCGTGCGTGTACAGGCCCGGTGCGACAAAGGCCCAACCCTGATACAGCACCCAGGGCAGCGATACCAGCAGCGCCAGCATCATCGTCAGCTTGACCGGCACCATGAACGGCGTGATCACGCCGGTAGCGATCATCTTCGAGCCTTCGGGCAGCGCCTGCATCATCGGCTGCGCCATGAAGTCGTACACCTGCGCGGCGCCCGGCCACACCATGAACAGCACGATGAACACGGCAAGCACGACGGCCGACGCACGCACGAGGCGCGTGCGCAACTCGATCAGGTGCGAAATGAATGTTTCCTGAATACCGGACGGCTGATCGTCAGACATGGACTTATTGGAAGAACTTCACGGACTTGCCGGACGAGGATCGGAAACGTGCGACCCGCGCTGCGCCGGACATTACGCGGGTTTTCTTGCCGGACTGGTTTTTGTACCAGAGTGGCACACGCGAGGTTTGCTGTAATTTCTTTTTTCGGAAATCACGGCGCTTTGCCGCCAGCTCCCACTCGGCCGGCACGCGCACACTCTCGCTGCCCTCGTACGCATGGGTGGCTTCTGCCACTGCCTCGCTGAATTCCTTGCCGGCGTCATCGACTTCCTTGGCCACTTCGGCCAGGCTGGACGACATGGACTTGTTCAGGTTGGTCGCCGCGTCAACGATGTTGGACTGCATCTTGCGCAGTTCGTCCATCTGCATCTCGCGGTTGACCTCGGCCTTCACATTGTTGATATAGCGCTGGGCGCGACCGAACAGGGTGCCGGCCATGCGGGCGACACCGGGCAGCTTTTCCGGACCGATGACGACCAGCGCCACCGCGCCGATCAGCGCGATCTTGGTAAGACCTAGGTCAATCATCTGGACTGGATTTCAGGCGGGAGCGGCGAACGCGCAATGCACGATCGCCGCGTCAGTGGCGGGGTCAGTGCTTGGACTTTTCCTTGGCTTCGACGTCGATAGTCGACTTGTCGGCCACCTGTTGCGCCGGCGCTGCACCATCTTCGGCACCCTTGACGCCATCCTTGAAGCCTTTGACCGCCTTACCGAGGTCGGAGCCGATGTTGCCAAGCTTCTTGGTGCCGAACACCAGCATGACAATCACCAGCACGATGACCCAGTGCCAAATACTGAACGAACCCATTGCTTATCTCCTCGATGAATCCTCGTGGGATCCGATTCCAAAATCCGTCAGCGCCGCATTTCAGCGCTGGCCACGCCACGGGCGGGAACCACCCATCACGTGCAAGTGCAGATGGTACACCTCTTGACCGCCATCAGGACCGGTATTGAATAGGGTTTTGAAGCCGCCGGCCGGACCGTCAGCCGTATTTTCATATCCGCCACCCAGCTCCTGAGCCAGTTTCGGTGCCAGCAACTGCATTTTACCCAACAAGGCCTGATGCTTCTCGGTGCAGTCAGCCAGTGTCGGAATGTGCTCGCGCGGTACCAGCAACAGGTGCACCGGCGCCGCCGGGTTGATGTCGTGGAAGGCGATCAGGTCTTCATCCTCGTAGACCTTTTTCGACGGGATCGCACCGGAGGCGATCTTGCAAAAAATACAGTTGTCCAAGCGCGGCTCCTTGCAGCGATGTCGTCGGGGATTTCTTCAGGGATGGGAGTGTACCGCTACCGGCATGCGAAGCCGGCGCAATCGCTTACTTGCGCTCGGCCTGTTCGCGCTCCAACAGCTTGCGGTTGGCCTTCTCTTCAATACCGGACAGGCCTTCGCGGCGCGCCAGCTCGTCGAGCACCTGCTGCGGCTTCAGGCCATACTGGGCCAGCATGATCAGCGAGTGGAACCACAGGTCCGCGCATTCATAGACCAGCTTGTCAGCCTCGGCACCGTGGCGCACGTCCTTTGCGGCCATCACGGTCTCGGTGGCTTCTTCGCCGACCTTCTTCAGGATTGCATCGTCACCCTTGGAGAACAGGCGCGCGATGTAAGACTTTTCAGGGTCGCCGCCAGCGGTAGGCTTGCGTGACTCGATCACTTCGGCGAGGCGGTTCAGGATATCGCTCATGTCATTTTTTTGTAGATTGCGTCCGGATCCTTGACGACGGGATCGACCTCGACCCAGTCGCCGTTCTCGCCGCCTTCGAACTTCTGGAAGAAACAGGAATGGCGACCGGTGTGGCAGGCAATATCGCCGACCTGCGTGACCTTGAGCAGCACCACGTCTTCGTCGCAGTCCAGCCGGATCTCATGCACCTGCTGGAAGTGGCCGGACTCTTCGCCCTTGTGCCACAGCTTCTTGCGCGAACGGCTCCAGTACACTGCCTGCCCGATCTCGACGGTGCGCGCGAGCGCCTCGCGGTTCATCCACGCGAACATCAGCACGTCATTGGTCGTCGCTTCCTGCGCGATCACGGGCACCAGCCCGTGCTCGTCCCACTTGATGTGGTTGAGCCATTTGGCCTTGGCGATCATGCCAGCCTCATCGGTATGCCCTGGGCCGCCATGAACTGCTTGGCTTCCTGCACGGTGTGCTGGCCATAGTGGAAGATGCTGGCGGCCAGCACCGCGTCCGCATGGCCTTCGGTGATGCCATCGGCCAGGTCTTGCAGACCGCCCACGCCACCGGAAGCAATCACCGGAATCGATACCGCATCCGACACCGCGCGCGTCAGCGGCAGGTCGAAGCCGACCTTGGTGCCATCGCGGTCCATGCTGGTCAGCAGGATCTCGCCGGCGCCCAGCGACTGCATCTTGCGCGCCCATTCGACGGCATCGAGCCCGGTCGCCTTGCGGCCGCCATGCGTGAACACTTCCCAGCTGCCCGATGCGGTGCGCTTGGCGTCAATCGCCACGACGATGCACTGCGAGCCGTATTTGTCGGCCGCATCCGCTACCAGTTGCGGGTTGGTGACGGCCGAGGTATTGATGCTGATCTTGTCGGCGCCCGCATTCAGCAAGCGGCGCACGTCATCGACCACGCGCACGCCACCACCGACGGTGAGCGGAATGAAGACCTGCGATGCGACGTCCTCGATGATGTGCAGGATCAGGTCGCGGTCGTCGGAGGATGCGGTGATGTCGAGGAAGGTCAGTTCGTCGGCACCCTGCTCGTCATAGCGGCGCGCGATCTCGACTGGATCACCGGCGTCGCGCAGCTCGACGAAATTGACGCCCTTGACCACCCGCCCTGCCGTCACGTCCAGACAGGGGATGATGCGCTTTGCGAGGCTCATATCAGGCGTCTTCGTCCAGCTCGCCGGAGAGTTCGTCGGCACGCTCCTGCGCCTTCTGCAGGTCGAGCGTGCCCTCGTAGATCGAGCGACCGCAGATCACGCCCTGTATGCCCTCGTCCTGCACCGCGCACAACGCCTCGACATCCTTGATGTCATGCACGCCGCCCGAAGCGATGACGGGAATGGTCATGCTCTGCGCGAGCTTGACAGTGGCCTCGATGTTCACGCCCTTCATCATGCCGTCGCGGCCGATGTCGGTGTAGACGATGGCTTCGCAGCCGTAGTCCTCGAATTTTTTTGCGAGGTCGATCACTTCATGGCCGGACAGCTTGCTCCAGCCATCGGTCGCGACCTTGCCATCCTTGGCGTCGAGGCCGACGATGATCTGGCCCGGGAAGGCGCTGCACGCATCATGCAGGAAGCCCGGGTTCTTGACCGCAGCAGTACCGATGATGATGTAGGAGATGCCGTCGTCGAGGAAGCGCTCGATGGTGTCGAGATCGCGGATGCCGCCACCCAGCTGGATGGGGATCTCTTCGACATCGTTGTCGGCGGCGAACTGCTGTACGGCGGCGACGATGGCCTTGATCGCCGGCTCGTTCTTTGGCTTGCCGGCGAAGGCACCGTTCAGGTCGACCAGGTGCAGCCGGCGCGCGCCGCGCTCCAGCCAGTGGCGCGCCATCTGCGCCGGGTCTTCCGAGAACACGGTGGCCTGGTCCATGTCACCTTGCTTGAGGCGCACGCAGTGGCCGTCCTTGAGGTCGATAGCGGGTATGAGCAGCATGGCTACTAGAGATTGGCTGGACTTGGGTTGAAAGGATGGTGTCGTTCGCTGCGGTGAGCAGACTCAGGGATTCCAATGTACAAAATTTTTATAAAGCTGCAAACCGGCCGATGCACTTTTTTCGGGGTGGAATTGCGTGGCGAAAATATTATCTCGTCCTGCGGCGCAACAAAATGGCAAACCGTAAACGGTTTCACCTGCTGCGTGCTCGTTTTCTTCAGGCACTACGTAATAGCTGTGTACGAAATAAAAATAACTGTCGTCTGCCACACCCGCCCACATCGGATGGCCTTTCAGCTGCCGCACGCGGTTCCAGCCCATTTGCGGTACTTTGAAACGCGAGCCATCCGGTTGCCGCTGGTCTTCCAGCCGGAAGCGCACGACCTTTCCCGGCATGAGGCCAAGGCAGTGGGCGTCACCCTCCTCGCTCCAGTCGAACATCATCTGTAAACCGACGCAGACGCCGAGCAGTGGCTTGCTGCGTGCCGCTTCGAGCAGGGCTTCCTGCACCCCCGACTCGCGCAGTGAGCGCATACAGTCTGGCATCGCTCCCTGGCCCGGCAGCCCGATACGATCCGCAGCGCGTATGTCCTCAGGCTTGCCGGAGATATGCACCTCGGCGTCTTCTGCGACATGCATCAGCGCCTGAGCCACCGAGCGCAGGTTGCCCATACCGTAATCAACAACGACGATCTTGTTCATTGGGTTGATCAATACCTGCCCGGCACGCTGCCGGATGCTGTGCTCAGAGGCTGCCCTTGGTCGAAGGAATAGTGCCGGCAGCGCGGGGGTCAAGCTCGGCGGCCATGCGCAACGCACGGCCAAATGCCTTGAACACCGTTTCGCACTGATGATGGGCGTTTTCACCGCGCAGATTGTCGACGTGCAAGGTCACTTGCGCATGATTGACGAAGCCCTGAAAAAATTCATGCGTCAGATCGACATCGAAGCTGCCGATCATCGAGCGCTTGAAGGGCACGTGAAACTCCAATCCGGGACGGCCGGAAAAATCGACCACCACACGCGACAGCGCCTCATCAAGCGGCACATAGGCATGGCCGTAGCGGCGTATGCCTTTCTTGTCGCCGATGGCTTGTGCGAACGCCTGACCGAGCGCGATGCCCACGTCCTCGACAGTATGGTGCGCATCGATGTGAAGGTCGCCCTTGGCACTGATATCGAGATCAATCAGGCCATGTCGCGCGATCTGGTCCAGCATGTGGTCAAGAAAAGGCACGCCGGTATCCAGCTTCTGCTGGCCGGTGCCATCGAGATTGATCGCCACCCGGATCTGGGTTTCGCTGGTGTTGCGAACGACTTCTGCTGTGCGTGCCATGGATAAGGAAATTCAGGAATTCAGGCTGGACTCGAGCGCCGCCAGAAATTGCGCATTCTCGGCCGGGGTGCTCACGGTGACCCGCAGGCAGTTATCCAGCAAAGCATGCATTCTACCGACATTTTTCACCAGCACCTTTCGCTCTAACAGGCGCTCGAATACCTGAGTGCCGGTCAGACCGGGTCGGGTAATCCGCAACAGGATGAAATTGGCCGCGGAGGGAAACACCGTCACGCCGGGCAGCGCCACCATCCGCGCTGCAAGCTGCTCGCGCTCTACGCAGATGCTGGTCGCCTGCGCATCCAGCACGTCATTGTGCTCGAGCATGAAGGCCGCGGTCGCCTCGGTCAGCACATTGACGTTGTAGGGCGGGCGCACCTTGTCGAACTCATGCAGGAGAGGTGCAGCGGCCGACATATAGCCCAGCCTTATGCCAGCCAGCCCCAGCTTGGAGACCGTGCGCATCACGATCAGGTTGGGGAATTCCGGCAGGCGTGGCATGAAGCTGTCATCGGCGAATGGCTGATACGCTTCGTCGACCACTACCAAGCCGCTGTTACCGACTTCACGAATGATGGCCAGCATCGCCTCGGTGTCGAATAAGTTGCCGGTCGGGTTGTTCGGATACGCCAGATAAGTGATCGCCGGGCGATGGGTGCGCACCGCGGCGAGCATTGCGTCGAGATCGAGCGACAGATCTGCACTTAAGGGCACGCCGACAAATTCAAGACCCGCCAGCTGCGCTGACATCGCGTACATCACGAAGCCTGGCACCGGTGCCAGTACCTTGGCGCCCGGCTTTGCACAAGCCACCGATACCACGGTGATGAGCTCATCCGAGCCATTGCCGAGGATGACGTCAAAGCCGGGTGGCACGCCGAGCTTGTCGCAAATGGCCGACTTCAGCGCGGCGTAGGTAGGTACCGGATAACGATTCAGCGCCAGGGCGCCCAGCCGTTTGCCCAGCTCGTGCTGCAGCGAGACCGGCAGCGTGTACGGGTTTTCCATCGCATCGAGCTTCACGAAGCCTGAGGCATTTGGCACGTGGTAGGCGGACAAGGCGCGCACATCGGCGCGAATGAGGTTTTCTGTCAGGGACATGAGAGGCTCGAGGGGGGCACTGGTCAGGATCGCTTATTTCAGGCGCATTTCGGCAGAACGCGCATGGGCTGGCAAGCCCTCACCATACGCCAGCTCGGCCGCCACCTTGCCGAGCGTCTGAGCGCCGGACTGGCTGACGTGAATCACTGACGAACGCTTCTGAAAATCATAAACACCCAGCGGCGACGAGAAGCGGGCAGTGCGCGAGGTCGGCAGCACGTGGTTGGGGCCTGCACAGTAATCGCCAAGCGATTCGGAAGAGTAGCGACCCAGGAACATCGCGCCCGCATGGCGGATGCGGTCAGCCCATTGCTGCGGGTTCTCGGCGGAGATTTCCAGGTGCTCGGCGGCGATCAGGTTGGCGATCTCGCAGGCTTCGTTCATGTCGCGCACCTTGACCATCGCTCCGCGGTTGGTGAGCGATACGCGGATCACCTCTTTGCGCGGCATGTCGTCCAGCAGCCGGTTCACGCTGGCCTGAACGCGTGACAGATAGTCCGCATCCGGGCAGACCAGAATGGATTGCGCGAGCTCGTCATGCTCGGCCTGCGAGAACAGGTCCATGGCCACCCAGTCTGGATCCGTGCTGCCATCGGCCAGCACCAGAATTTCCGACGGACCAGCGATCATGTCGATACCGACAATGCCGAAGACGCGACGCTTGGCCGCAGCCACGTAGGCATTACCGGGACCAACGATCTTGTCCACCTGCGGAATGGTTGCCGTGCCATAGGCCAGCGCACCGACCGCCTGCGCGCCGCCGATGGTGAACACGCGATCAACACCGGCAATCTCGGCCGCGGCCAGCACTAGCGGGTTCTTCACGCCCTCCGGCGTGGGCACGACCATGATGATCTCGCCGACACCCGCCACCTTGGCCGGGATCGCATTCATCAGCACCGATGACGGATACGCCGCTTTACCTCCCGGGACATAGATGCCGACCTTGTCGAGCGGCGTGACTTTCTGTCCCAGCACCGTGCCATCAGCTTCGGTGAAAGTGAATCCATCGGAACCGCATTCTTTCTTTTGCCGCTCGTGATATGCACGCACACGATCGGCTGCCTGTTGAAGTGCAGCACGGCGCGCGACAGGCAGACTATCCAGCGCCGCTTCGCGCTCGGCGCGGGGAATCTCCAGTGCGGACATGCTGGCAGCAGACAAGTGGTCGAATTTGTTCGTATAGGCGAGCACGGCGGCATCGCCGCGCTGCCGTACATCCGCGAGTATTGATGCCGCAGCGCGATCAATCGCTTCGTCCTCCGAGGCTTCGAAGGCCAGCACAGCCATCAGTTTTTCGTGGAAATCCTTGCTGCTGGAATCCAATTTTCGTATTTCGAGTGACATGATTTATTTTTCACGACGCGATGCCTTATCAAAGGCATCGATAAGGGGTTGCAGCTTTTCACGCTTCAATTTGAGCGCGGCTCGGTTGACAACGAGACGCGAGGAAATATCCATGATGTGCTCGACCTCGACCAGGTTGTTGGCCTTCAGCGTGCTGCCGG
>CAZCDW010000065.1:0-13124 GCA_964497485.1 uncultured Bifidobacterium sp. | reverse complement strand
CTGATGGCGGCCGTGCTGATGGTGGGTAGGACCGCCAGCGCCTTCGATGGCGGCGTGAATGCGGTGGCTGCGCATCATGAAGGCCGCAGCGGTCACTCGATGATGGCGACACTCCATGCATGCGCCTGTGCCGGCGGCCTCTCAGGTGTCGCGCTCAGCAGCCTGATGGCGGCGCTGCAGGTGAAACCGCTGCTGCACTATGCGATGCTGGCACTGCCATTCGCGCTGCTGCTGAGCTCGGGCACGGCCCTGCTACCGGCCGATGGCGGTGAGCGCATCGCGAAGAAAAACTTCGTCATCCCGCGCGGCGGTCTCGCACTGCTTGGATTGCTCGGCTTCCTCGGCGCGATTGCCGAAGGCAGCATCGCCGACTGGGCCGGTATCTTCATGAAAGATCACTTGGGCGTATCGGATGGCTTCGCGCCGCTGTCGCTGCTGGCTTTCTCGACGATGATGCTGGTCTCGCGGCTGGCAGGTGATCGCCTGAAGGCACGGCATGGTGCGAAGCGTCTGGTCTCGCGCGGCGCACTGCTGGCCGCCATCGGCTTGTTCGTGGCGACCTGCGCTGCCGGCCCGCTGATGGCGCTGCTCGGTTTCGGAATGGCAGGCATCGGCCTGTCGCTGGTCTTCCCGTTCGTGTTCAGTGCTGCAGGGCGCGAAGGTACGGTCGCGCTGGCCGGCGTCGCGACGATGAGCTACTCGGGCAGCCTGATGGGGCCGCCGCTGCTGGGCGCCATCGCGCATGGCATGGGACTGCAGCCGGCGATGGGCTTCGTCGGCCTGCTCGCCCTGTTGATTGCGGGCGTCGCCGCTCGCACGCGCTTGCTACGATGACAAGCTGCGATTCGGCTTCATTAAGGCTATGATCATCAGAGCGCGGCTGCCATGGCTGCGCCGACAACAATAACGAGGAGACTGACATGCAGAGAACAGGCACCCTGTTGATCCGAATGACTATCGCGACTCTGGCAGCCGCAAGCCTCGCGCTGTCTGCGCCTGCCAGCGCGCAGCAAAAGAAGACCACGCTGGGCCTCGAGGCCGCGAAAAAAATGGCGGCCGCCTGTGAGCAGTATGCGCGCAAGGAAGGCTGGAACATGGTGATCGCGGTGGTCGACGCCGGCGGCGAGCTGAAGCAATTCAGCCGCATGGACAATTCCTACCGTGCCAGCATCGAGATCGCGCAGCTGAAGGCCAATACCTCGTCCGGCTTCCCGTTCTCGACGCGCATGGTCGGCGAGGTCGCGCAGCAGCGCGTACCCGGCATCGTGCATGTACCGGGCATCGTGACCTTCGCTGGTGGTCTCCCGATCATCACGGCCACCGGCGAGCACATTGGCGCCATCGGCGTCAGCGGCGGCACCGCAGATCAGGATGAAGTCTGTGCGCAGGCGGCGCTCGATGCAGTCAAGGCCGAGCTGAACCTGAAGTAAAAAACAGGAGGGCTTGCGCTACCGCGCGAGCCCTTCCGTGTCATTTGTATGCTGCGTTACCCTCGCTATGAGCATGCAAGCTCAGGCGAAGAAACGCAGCAGCTCGTCGGCCACTTCGGTAGCCGCTTCGCGCTGCGGGAAGTGACCGATACCGTCCAGCACCACGCGACGGTATGCGCCGCTGAACCATGCTTCCTTGCCCGCTGACGACGCCACCGGGTTCACCGCGTCCGCGCCGCCATGGACGACCAGTGTTGGCGTGGCGATCACTGGCAATGGTTTCAGCGCCGCGATGTCAGCCGCATAGTGCGGATCGCCCGCCGCATGCCCCCAGCGATGCCGGTATGAATGCAGCGTCACGTCCAGCCAGTCGGGATGGTCGAAGGCCGTTGCGGTCGCGTTGAATTCGGCTTCGTCATACCAGCCCGGCGGCGACCAGGTCTCCCACATCGTGCGCGCAAAACCGCATGGATCGGCACGTACGGTCTTTTCGCCCAGTGGCGTGGCCATGAACCAGTGATACCAGTAGCAACGCGCCTGCTCGAAAGGCATCGCTTGCGAAGGATCATTGGTGCCATAGCCCACCGACACCATCGCCATCTGCGACGCGAGGTCGGGCATCAGGCCGACAGCATTGGCCACTGCGCGCGCACCCCAGTCGTGGCCGACCAGTGCCGGTTTGTCCAGCTTCAGCGCCTGTACGAAATCAATCAGATCACGCCCCAGTGCGACCAGCTCGCCGCTGCGCGGCGTGCTCGCATCCAGAAAGCGTGTGCCACCAAAGCCGCGCAGCGATGGCGCGATCACGCGCCAGCCCGCAGCTGCGAGGACAGGCGCCACACCGAACCAGGTGCGTGCCGAATCTGGCCAGCCATGCACCAGCACGACAGTACGCACGCCAGCCGGGTTCCATTCGAGATATTCAATGTCCAGCAAGGACGTAGAGACTTTTCGGGCAACGAAAGACGACATCAGTTTCTGCTCGCAATCAATCAAGAAATTCGGGAAGCTTGAATTCGGGTCAGAGCGAGTTCACGAACGCAATCAGCGCTTCGCGGTCATCTCGCTTCAGGCGTGCAAAGGCATCACGCGATTTCTGTGCATCGCCGCCATGCCACAGGATGGCTTCCATCACGTTGCGCGCACGTCCGTCATGCAGCAGGTCGCTGCTGCCATTCACGCGCGCCGACAAGCCCAGCCCCCACAGCGGAGCGGTGCGCCATTCGCGGCCGCTGGCGTCGAAATCCGGCCGACCGTCGGCGAGTGCAGCGCCCATGTCATGCAACAGCAAATCGGTGTACGCATGGAAGCGTTCACCTTCGATCGCAGGCAGCGGCGGATATTTGCCCGCCTTCAGTTCCGGCACATGGCAGACCGCACAGGCGATGTCGCGGAACAGCTTGCCGCCACGCTGCACGGTGACGTCATTCCTCTTGCGCTGCGGTGGAGCTTCCGTCGCGGCCATGAAGAAATTCACTGCGTGCCAGGAGGCGTCATCCAGATCGGGCTGGCCACGCTTGTAAGTCGTGTCCATGCACTGTACCTGCTTCGCGGTGCAATCATCATCCGGATACAGCGAGCTGGTAATGCCCATGTCACCCAGGTGCGCCGCCGCGACCTGCTGGCTGATCGATGGCTGGTTGGCCTTCCATCCGAAACGACCCAGCCTGCGTTTGCCGGTACTGTCGTCGGCGACATAATTCGGATGGCCGTGGTAGCCAAGACGCTTCTGCATCGCGGCCAGTTCAAGGATGTCCTGCTCGCTGACAGCCTCCAGATAACCGAGGCCGAACAAGGGCGGTGTATTGCGCAGCGAGGTCATCACGCGCGCATCGAGCGCACCGAATTTCAGGTTGCTGATGTCGAGTACAGGCTTGCGCAGCCGGACTTCGCTGCCATCGGCCAGCACGACAATCTCGGACTGCCATGCGATGCGCACGTCGGCCTCGCCCGACACCGGATCCGGCGTCGGACCAAAAATGCTGAACGGTTGCAGTTGATGGTCGTAAGCCGGGTGCGGATCGATGATGTCGGCCCTGCCGTCGCGCGCGACAGACAGCCGCACCAGTTGCTGGAACACCGGCTTGTTACCCTGCTCATCGACCAGCCCGCGGCCGAAGTTCACATGGCAGCCCGTGCAGGCGTTCGCATGGAAATACGGGCCCAGCCCCCAGGCGCCATCGGCACGCGGGAAGACCGTCCACGGCGCGCGAAATTGCCTGAGGCCGTCATCAAAGCGCTTCAACTGCTGCGCATCGAGACCATCCACCGGCTGCGCATACAGCATATTGTCTGGTGTACACAGGCGCGTGACGGGATTCCAGAAACACTCATCGCCATCCGCCGTGGGCGGCGCGCTGGTGGCTGTCTGCGCCAGCAAGGCCAGCAGCAGGGCCAGCCGGGTAAACCAGGGATTGCGCTTCATGCGGGGCCAGCCTGACGGAGGGAAATGGAGTTCCGGTCGATTCTGGCGCAGAAGCGGCGCCGGGGCCTTGGATTTTTTGGAAGGCCATTTTTTCCCGATCCGAATTCCGCAGCGCAGCATCACAGAGGTACACTCTTGCCCCAAGTGCCTCGTTGACCACCATGGGGCCGCCCGTCCACAGGGTTCAACCGTCTGTTTTCTAATCAACAAGGAAAAATCATGGCTCAACAAAGAGAGGTCCTCGTCGTTGGCGCGGCCCGCACCGCGATCGGTACCTTCGGCGGCTCGCTGAAGGACATGGCCGCATCCGAACTGGCGACGCTCGCCGTCAAGGCAGCGATAGAACGCGCCGGTATCGAGGCCGCCGCCGCACAACAGATCGTGCTCGGCCATGTGATCAATTGCGAACCGCGCGACATGTATGTGTCGCGCGTGGCCGGCATCAATGCCGGCATGGCCAAGGAATCGGCAGCGCTGACGCTGAACCGCCTGTGCGGCTCCGGCCTGCAGGCGATCGTGACCGCATCGAACGCGATCCAGCTCGGCGATGCCGACATCGCGATCGGCGGCGGAGTCGAGACCATGAGCCGCGCGCCGTATAACCTGAGCGCAGCGCGCTGGGGTGCGCGCATGGGCGACGCGACCGCTGTGGACATGATGCTGGGCGCGCTGAATGATCCTTTCGGTGGTGGCCACATGGGCATCACCGCAGAGAATGTCGCCAAGCTGTACAAGATCAGCCGCGAAGAGCAGGACCAGTTTGCCGCCGACAGCCAGCGCAAGGCACTGGCCGCGATCGAGGCCGGTTACTTCAAGTCGCAGATCGTTCCGGTCGAACTCAAGACCCGCAAGGGCGTCGTCAGCTTTGATACCGACGAGCATCCGAAAGCGGGCACCACGGTCGAATCGCTGTCCACGCTGCGTCCGGCCTTCGTGAAGCAGGATGGCACCGTCACTGCCGGCAATGCGTCGGGCCTGAATGACGGCGCCGCTGCCGTCGTGCTGATGGAAGCCGGCGCCGCCGCGCGCGCGAATGCCAAACCGCTGGCGCGACTGGTGTCGTATGCGGTGGCCGGCGTCGAGCCGTCGCTGATGGGCACCGGCCCGATTCCTGCGGTGAAGCTCGCGCTGCAGCGCGCCGGCCTGACACTGGACCAGATGGATGTGATCGAGTCGAACGAAGCCTTCGCCGCGCAGTCGCTGGGCGTTTGCCGCGGCCTGGACCTCGACCCGGCACGCACCAACCCGAACGGCGGCGCGATTGCGCTCGGCCACCCGCTCGGTGCCAGCGGCACCATCATCACCATCAAGTGCCTGTATGAACTGCAGCGCATTAATAAGCGTTACGGGCTGGTGACAATGTGCACCGGCGGTGGCCAGGGCATTGCTGCCGTGTTCGAGCGCGTCTGATTCAGTCAGCCTCGACACAAAGCCTGAACGCAAAAGGGGCGCGCCGGACATGCCGGCGCGCTCCTTGGTTTTTCTGCGTCCTGCTATCGGGTGATATCGCGGCCGGCCTTTGCCGCCGCGCTTGTCATGTCTCTCAGCCGGCAGCCTCGGTCGAGCACGCGATGCGCATCAGTTCGGCCTCGGGCGTCGATGGCGGCACATCGACCCACTCGCCGACCAAGGTGTTTTCCGACACCACGGCGCCGCTGCCCATGCGCCCATCCATCTTCAGCACGCTCAGCACCCGCTTGCGCAAGTGACGGCAGTTGAACTCGGTGGGATAGAGCACGGAACGGTAAGCCTTGCCCTGCTCGCTGTCCTCGGCCGCCAGGTCATGCAAGTCCCAGATGATGGCCATGCCGCTCATTGCGACACGGCGCACGGTGTCGTAATAGCGCGTGGCCTCGCGGTTGCGTGCATAACGTTCCCAGTTCTCGGCAAAGGCATCGCAGGCCAGCAGCAGGGCCAGCAGCGGCAGCAGGCGTTTCATCGTTTTCCTCTTGTTGTGGTTCATCGTTGTCCGCATGCCGGAGGCGGCGAACTGCAGGGACGACGGAGGATTTTGCCATTGAATGGCGATTGATGAATGAGCCGGGAAAATGATGAAAAAAAAGGACTGCAGCGCAGTCCTTTCATGTTGCCGAAACCTGGAATCAGGCAGCGGCCTTCTTTGCTTTGGCCGGAGCCTTGGCCACGGGTGCGAACTGGCTGCTCATCTCGTGCAGTTGTTCCTGATACTTGTCGTACGAGGACTGTGCCATCTTGATGAACTGCTCGTAAGCGGCGCTGGCGTTGGCGACGCCATGCTTCATGGCGTCGACGAAGGATTCAGTACCGGCCGGAGCAGCCTTGGTCAGGTCATTGATCAGTGCATTGACATGCGCGGTGGTCTCGGCAGCGCGTTCCTTGGCGACTTCAGCCAGATCAGCTTGCGCCTTCGAAGCGATCGCAGCCACGTGACGTGCATAGGACGCGGCCTTGTCGGCGGTCGGCTGCGCATGCGACTGCAGCACGGCCAGCGCAGCTTGTGGGTCTTTGGCGGCCAGCACTTCCTGGGTCACGGCGGACACGTCTTCCATCGATGCCTTGACGGTCGCGATGTTCAGCTCGACCAGGCCCGACACGGTGTGCAAGGCTTGCTCGGCCAGGCCGGACACAGCTTGCAGCTGGCTCTCGATCTGGGTCTTGGTGGCTTTCGACAGCTGGTCAACATTGAAATTCAGGTTCATGGTCTTCTCCGTTTGGGGAATCGATGCTGGGATTGTGCGCTGCAATAGAGCGGATTTTACGCGATGAAATATCGCTGTCAATAGAAATTATTGCGTCGCACAAAGATAAGCATAGTTTCCATTCTTGTTATTTTCGAACTGTTTTTGTAATACAAGTCATTGTTTTTAAAGACTAATAAACGGTATTGAAACTGACCACAAGGTTCACACTGCTGGCACATCCCCGCTGAACATGACCATGATGTTGCGCCGCTGCAGCTCGATGGCCTGCTGACGAAGGCTGTTTGAATTGCGCCAATGGCAAGCCGCTTCGCGTGTACATTGAGCTGTCGTGAACCGTGCCTGCGAACTGGAGACCTCAGGCACCCCGGCCCTCGTGTCGCTGCGGACTGGAGAAAAACAATGAGAAAAACGAAGTTCGCGGCGCTGCTGGCCGCGCTGGCAGTGCTGTGTGCGCCTGTACCCGCGTCGAGCGCCGAACCCGTGGTCCTTGGCGAGAACACCCCGATCATCATTCCGCTCAAGCCCATGCAACTCGACGTGCTGGTCGAGGGAGAGCAGCCTTTCAGCATCGACGAAGCAATCGCGGCACGCGAACGCTTCGTGCCGGCAGCCTCCATCGCAAAGCTCGAATCCACCCAACGCTACTGGGTGAGCTTCGATCTCAGCAACACGGTGGCGCGCGACCGTGACTTCCGTCTGTCCAACCGTACCTTCGGGCTGAGAGACCTGCGCGTCTATGTCGTGCATGCCGATGGTGAACGCCAGACCTACGACCGTAATTACATACAGCGGCCTCCGCAGAATGAGCTGATCCGCGCCAACCCTTTTTTCGTGCATGAACCGCCGGGGGAAAGCCAATACCTGCTGTTGCCATTGCGTCGCGGCGAGACCCTGCGGGTCTATGCAAAGGTGGAGCTGGATCAGCGCTTCCTGCCGAATCAATTCAATTTCTTCAGTGTCGTCGACCACGCGCGCTATCTGGAGATGCGCCGCTTCGGCATGTACATCGAAGGTGCACTGGCCGGCGCGCTGTTCGCGCTGGCCTTCTTTGGCTGGTACTCGTACTACCGTAATCGTGATCGCGCGGGCCTGCTGTATGGCGTCTGGATCATCTTCGCCTTCTTCAGCGTGATGACACTGGGTGTGCACGATGGCCAGCGCTTCGGTGAATTCTTCTTCAACTTTGAGCAATGGGGCATGACGCCGAGCGGGCTGTCAGCGCGCACCGTCTTTGCCTACCTGATGACGGGCGGCCAGAGCATTGCCTATGTGCTGTTCGCGCGCTCCTTCCTTGACCTGCGCACGCGTTTTCCGAAGTTCTATCTCTTCAGCTCCTGCTGGATCGTGTTCTACATCCTGCACGTTACTTTCAACCTGTCGACACGGCACACGATACCGCCGAATTGGCTGTGGAACCCGCTGTTCATCTGGCTGCTGGCGGTGCTGCTCGGGATCTATACCTGTGCCTATATCCGGTTCCGTGAAGGCATGGGTATCGCGAAGTTTTTCATGATCGCGATGATTCCCTATGTGTTCTTCCGTTCGCTGTTCCTGCTGGGGATCGTCGGCCTGCCGTCGCCCGTCGCATCACTGCCCGATGTCGGCGTGTTTTTCCAGCTGAAGGACTCGAATTCGATGCAGGGCTTTGGCGTGGTTTGCGAAGCGCTGATCATGGCGCTGGCCGTGGTGGCGCGCTCGCGCTGGCTGCAGGATGAGCTGACACGCAGCATGCAGGCGCAGCAGGAACTGGTATCGAGCCAGAACCGTGTGCTCGAGGCGACGGTGGCCGAGCGCACGCGCGAACTCGAAGAGCAGCACCGCGAGCTCGAGGAAGTGCACCAGTTCGTGGTCAGTTCGGTCAATTACGCGAGCCGGCTGCAGCGCAGCCAGCTGCCGCGGCAGCATCGCATCGATGGTCGCTTCGCGTCGATCGGCGTGATCTGGGAACCGCGCGACACGATAGGCGGCGACTTGTGGTGGCTGTCCACTTCGCAGCGTGACGGACCCTACTCGATCGCGGTTGCCGACTGCACGGGCCACGGCGTGCCCGGTGCGATGCTGTCGCTGTTGGTCAGTAATTCGCTTGAGCGCATCTATTCGAATGATCCGGACGCGCACCCGGCCGACGCCCTGCTGTCGCTCGACTTCCTGGTAAGGGCTGGCCTGAATCAGGATGCCGACGATGGCGAGAGTGATGACGGCTGCGACGCGATGATCATGCGCATCGATCGCGAACGTCATGAGATCCTGTTCGCCGGCGCGAAGATCGGTATCTTCCAGCTGAAAGTTGATGGTGACGTGGTCCGGCACCGCGCAACCCGTGCCAGCCTTGGATACCGACAGCCGCCGGCCGATGAGGACTGGCCCGACGACCAGCTGATCCGCTACCAGCCCGGCGATGCCTTCGTGATCGCCACCGACGGTTTCACCGACCAGATCGGAGGCGATGGCGCGGTTCCTACCTCGTTTGGCTACCGCCGCATCGAGCAGGTGCTGGCATCCGCCGGCGACGCGCCGGCCACCATCATCGCAGAGCGCCTGCGCGAGGAATTCGAACGCTGGCGCGGCGCACAAATGGCGCGCGATGACGTGACCGTCATCGCATTCAGGCTGTAAGGCCCGTCCGCTCCCTATCCCCCGGCAAAAAAAGGGCGCCAGTAGACTGGCGCCCGAAGAGGAATGGCATTGCTTACTACGCTGTGCCGAGATTCGGCACAACGCGAGCATGGCCAATCCTGACGCCTGAGTCAATTTATTCTTACAATCTCTGTGTAAGCTTTTATTGACATAATGGCTTGCCGGCACTACATTGGCCGTATCCGTCATTGGGGCATCCGCCCCCGGGAACCGCGCACGCCCTGCCATGAAGCCGCTGCAGACATTGTTCCGGAAGTTCACGTCGTCGCTCGATGCGCGCTGGATGCCCTTTGCCGATGTGGCAACGCCCGACCTGCCGCTGGGCCGGCTGCTGCGGCTGTCGCTGTTCCAGTTTTCCATCGGACTCGCCACCGCGCTGCTGGTCGGCACGCTGAACCGCGTGATGATCGTCGAACTCGGCGTACCCGCCTGGTGGGTCGCGCTGTCCGTTGCTCTCCCATTGGTCTCGGCGCCGCTGCGCGCGCTGATTGGCTTTCGCTCGGATACCCACCGCTCCGCACTCGGCCTGCGCCGCCTGCCCTACCTGTGGATAGGCAGCCTGATGCTGTTCGGCGGCCTCGCCATCATGCCCTTCGGCCTGCTCGCGGTGTCCGAACCTCAGCCCGGCATGGTCTGGGTCAGCCGTATTGGCGCCGGCCTGTCCTTCCTGATGGTGGGTATGGGCATGCAGGTCACGCAGACTGCCGGCCTCGCGCTGGCGACGGACCTGGCGTCGCCGGAGACACGACCGCGCGTGGTCGCGCTGATGTACACGATGCTGCTGCTGGGACTGGTCGGCAGCGGCCTGCTGTTCGGCTGGCTGCTGGCCGATTTCTCGCCGTTGCGACTGGTGCAGGTGGTACAAGGCTCGGCGGTCGCCGTGGTGATGCTGAACCTGAACGCGCTGTGGAAGCAGGAAGCGATGAACCGCGACCGCGCCCGGCAAGCGCCGCCTGAGGAGAATGACTTCAGCCTGCACTGGCGTGAATACGCGAACCGTCCCGGCGTGCGCCGTTTCCTGTGGACGGTCGGCCTCGGCACCTGCGCGTTCAACATGCAGGACATCATCCTCGAACCCTATGGCGGCCAGGTCCTGCACCTCGGCGTGGGCGCCACCAGCCTGCTGACCGCTCTCACTGCCTGTGGCGCGCTGCTGGCCTTCGCGATTGCCGCGCGCATGCTGTCACACGGCACGGACGCGAGCCGACTCGCGGCGCTTGGCGCACTGGCCGGCCTGCCGGCCTTTGCGTTGGTGATCTTCTCCGCGCCGCTCGAAGCACCGAACCTGTTCCGAGCTGGCGCCTTCCTGATCGGCGTCGGTGGCGGCCTGTTCTCGGTCGGCACGCTGACGATGGCCATGAACCTGCAGGTCGGCGACTCGGCCGGCATGGCACTCGGCGCCTGGGGCGCGGTACAGGCCACGGCTGCCGGCGCGTCCGTCGCTCTCGGTGGCGTGGTCAAGGACACGGTCTCCGCACTGGCGACCAGCGGCTGGCTGGGTGAGTCGCTGATCTCGCCCGTCACCGGCTACAGCTTCGTTTATCACGTCGAGATGTACCTGCTGTTTTTCGTACTGGTTGCGATAGGCCCGCTGGCCCGCCGCAGCGCCGCTTCACAGGCAACAACCGCAGCACCGGCAACAACGCCCGGCAAATTCGGCCTCGCCGAATTCCCGGTCTGATGCAACGCTAACCGTCGTCATCACATCGTTGGCTTGACGATGTGCCGCGATCGCCAGTACGGGATCCGAACGCTTTACCGAGAAAAGGAGGCGCAACATGGGAACAGGCGCGATCACGCAATACGTCGATGTGGCACAACTGGTGCTGTATCTGTTCTGGGCATTCTTCGCAGGTCTGCTGTACTACCTGCTGCAAGAGAACCATCGCGATGGCTACCCGCTCGATCCGGGCACCGGCCGCAGCACGCAGATGGAGGGCTGGCCGCCGATCCCGAGCGCCAAGACCTACAAGCTGGCGAATGGCGAGGAAGTGGTCATGCCCTACCCGCTGAAGGAGCCGGAGTTCCTGCAGGCGCAGCCGCGCCATCGCTTTATCGGCGCGCCGATCGAGCCGACCGGCAATCCGCTGCTGGCCGGCGTGGGCCCGGGCGCATGGAATGCACGTGCCGACCATCCGGACCTGACGCCACATGGCGATCCGAAGATCACGCCGCTGCGCGTCAATCCCGAGCACGCCGTCGCGAAACAGGACATCGACCCGCGTGGCCTGCCCGTGACCGGTGCCGATGACGAAGTCGCCGGCCGTGTGCACGACCTGTGGCTGGACCGTTCCGAAATGCTGTTCCGTTACATCGAAGTCCGGCTCGACAATGGCAAGGATGTGCTGCTGCCCATCCCGTTCGCGCGCATCACGGCCAACGGCGTGAAAGTGCATGCGATCCTGGGCCACCAGTTCGCCGATGTGCCGGGCCACAAGGATGCCGACACGGTCACCATGCTCGAGGAAGAAAAGATCTCCGCCTACTATGGTGCCGGCACGCTGTACGCGACGCCGGAACGCCAGGAACCGCTGGTCTGAACGATGCAGGTCTATCCGGAACACGAGCTGGACGCGGTACCCGGCCTGCCAGAGGCCTTGCCTGCCGGCGAGCACATCCTGTGGCAGGGCCGGCCCGACTGGCGCCGGCTGGCGATGGATGCCTTCCATGTGAAGCGCCTCACCGCCTACTTCGCCGCGATGGTCGGTCTGCAGGCGCTGCTGTCCTGGCGTACTGCTGACGGGCTGGCCGCCAACCTGTCGCCGCTGATGGTATCGGCCTGGCTGGGGCTGATCGCGCTCGGCCTGCTGACGCTGATGGCCTGGCTATCCGCGCGCACCACCATCTACACGCTGACCAACAAGCGTGTCGTGATGCGCATCGGTATCGTGCTGACCGTGAGCTTCAACTTGCCGTTGCGCTGGCTGGCCGCAGCGCACCTGAAGGCTGATGACCAGGGTGGCGGCGACATCGCGCTCGAGCTCAAAGGCGCAGACCGCATCGGTTACCTGCACCTGTGGCCGCATGCGCGCCCGTGGCAGGTCAGCAAGCCGCAGCCCTCGCTGCGCTGCCTGCGCGATGCCAATGCCGTCGGTGACTTGCTGCGCCGTGCATGGCGTACACGTCTGGCCGAAGTCGGCGCGATCGAACCGGAAGAACGCATCCCGGTGCGCATGCCTGCGTCGGCGATGGCGTGAACCTGGATCACCACGACATGCAGAACACCATGCACAGCGCACAGGCAAATACCCACTCCCCGCTGACGGCCGGACCAGTGTCTCGCTCCCGTCCCGTGCTGGCAATCGTCGTGCTGCTGATGCTGGCCACGGTGGTCGGCATCGTCGCCAATGTATCTTCGGCACGCAGGCAGGCAGCGCCGCAAGCGGCGCCAGCCAGCGCCGACATCCGGCAGCTGCGCGTGCTGCGTTTTGATGACGCGCCCGATGGCTCGGTGGCTGCGATCGATGTGGGCACCGGACAGCTGGTGCAGCGCTTCGAAGGCGAGCAAGGCTTCCTGCGCGGCACCTTGCGTGCGATGGCACGCGAACGTCGCCTGCATGGCATCGGCGCCGGCCAGCCCTTTGAACTGATCCTGCTGCGCGACGGCCGCCTGACCCTGCACGACCCGGTGACCGGCATGGACATCGCGCTCGAATCCTTTGGCGCCACCAATACCGGCGTCTTCGCACGCCTGTTGCATTGAGTCCCGCGATGACGGCAAAGACCGCCATCGTGATCGGCGCCGGCTTCGGCGGCCTCGCGGCGGCCATCCGCCTGTCCTGCAAGGGCTACCGCGTGCAGGTGATCGACAAGCTTGACGCGCCAGGCGGCCGTGCCTATGTGCACCGGCAAGACGGCTTCACCTTCGATGCCGGCCCCACCATCATCACCGCGCCACACCTGCTGTCGGAACTGTGGACGCTGTGTGGGCGCAATTTCGCCGATGACATC
>CAZCDW010000064.1:12395-13166 GCA_964497485.1 uncultured Bifidobacterium sp. | reverse complement strand
CGCAACCGTCAGGTCGGCCTCGGCCTTGCGCAGGGCAAATCGCTCGATACCATCGTCGCCGAACTGGGTCACGTGGCCGAGGGCGTGCGTTGCGTACAGGCGGTGCAATTGCTCGCGCAACGCCATCAGGTGATGATGCCCATCGTCGATGCCGTCGCACAGGTCTTGTTTGGCGGCGATGCGCCGCAGATAGCCATACAGCGCCTGCTGGCGCGCGAGGCGCGCGAAGAAACGGCTTGAGCATCTCAGCCGGGCCTCAGGCTGGCTTGCAGTCGAACCGGTCGTGCTTGCCGCAACGCACGCTTGCGCAGCATCGAAGGAATAAAATCCGCGTACTGAATAATCGCGGAACCGAGCGTGGCGTATGCCGTGCTGCCGGCGTTGACCATAGTGCCGATGACGGCACGCCGCGAACACTAATTGCTGTCCGGATTGCACCTTCAGGAGGAAAGGTGGTCTGAGAACAAGCGCTTTGCCCTCCATACAGCTTTCACGACAACATCCATGATGCCCATGAGCCTGCGTCCCCGCCGCCCTGCTTCGCCGCTACGCCATTCCCGGCGCAGCCGTGCCTTCACGTTGATTGAAATCATGGTCGTCGTCGTGATCATGGGCGTGCTCGCCGCGCTGGTGGTGCCGCGCCTGATGGGCCGCACCGACGATGCGCGCATCCTCGCAGCCAAGCAGGACATCGCTACCTTGATGCAGGCATTGAAGCTCTACCGGCTCGACAACCAGCGCTACCCGACCACCGAGCAGGGGCTGCAAGCC
>CAZCDW010000064.1:328-12385 GCA_964497485.1 uncultured Bifidobacterium sp. | reverse complement strand
CGCAAAGCGCTGCAGCGCGGCTTTACCCTGATCGAGCTGATGGTGGTGCTGGTCATCATCGGCGTGCTGGCGGCGCTCATCGTGCCCAACGTACTCGACCGTGCCGACGATGCGCGAGTCACGGCCGCCCGAACCGACATCGCCAACCTCCAGCAAGCCCTCAAACTCTACAAGCTCGACAACCAACGCTTCCCCACGGCCGAACAAGGTCTGCAGGCGCTGGTCACGCGCCCGAGCAGCGGACCCGCGGCCACCAACTGGAAAACGGGTGGCTATGTGGACCGGCTCAACAAGGACCCATGGGGCAATCCCTATCAATACCTGTCGCCCGGTGTGCATGGCGAGGTCGATCTGTTCTCGCTGGGTGCTGATGGCAAGCCGGGCGGTACTGGCGTCGATGCCGACATCGGCTCCTGGCAGGAGTAAGGCGCGCCATTGGACACGGCATCGACAATGCGGGCCGACCATGCGATGCGCGCGCGCAGCACTGCCGGCTTCACGCTGCTCGAGCTGCTGGTGGTCCTCGTCATCGTCGGCATCCTGCTTGGCGCCGTTGCGCTCAATGCCAGTCCCGGCGATCGCCAGCTGCTGCAGAACGAGGCGCAGCGTGTCGCGTTGCTGCTGCAACTCGCACGTGACGAAGCCATCGTGCGCAACCGGCCGATCGCGTTCGAGGCTGATGATTACCGTTACCGTTTCCTCGTCCGACAAGGCGAAGGCTGGCAGCCGCTGGCCGGCGATGCCTTGCTGCGTGAACGCGAGTTCCGCAGTGCGCCCCTCGCGCTGGCGCTGACACCGGCGACCACGGAGCAGCGCCCTTTGCGCATCGTGTTCGGCAGGGAGCCGGTCGACAAGGCATTCGCGCTGACCATGTCGCTCGGGCCGCAGGCGGCGACGATACGTGCCGATGGCATCGGCAACTTCACGGTCGAATGACTGGCAAGCGCATGCACAACCGCCGAGTTCTTCGTCAATCTCCGTGTCTTCAAGCTGCGGGCTTTACGCTGCTGGAAGTGCTGGTCGCACTGGTAATCGTCGGCACCGCGCTCGCGGCCAGCCTGCGTGCGGTCGGCAGCCTCACGCAGAACAGCAGTGACCTGCGCTCGGCGATGATGGCCACCTGGTCGGCCGAGAACCGGCTGACGCAAATTCGCCTGGCGCATGAATGGCCTGCGATCGGCAAGCGTGAATTCGCATGCCCGCAGGGCGAGCTGCCTTTCCGTTGCGAAGAACAGATCCTGTCCACGCCCAACCCATCTTTCCGCCGTGTCGAAGTCAGCGTGATCGACGAACGCAGCCCAGGCCGCAAGATCATTACCCTGTCGCAGGTGGTGCCGAATGCGCTCTGAGACCGGCCAGCGCGCTGCGCGATTTGTGCGAGCTTCGCAGCCACGCCAGCGGGGCCTGACCCTGGTCGAGTTGCTGGTCGCGATCGGCGTGCTGGCTTTCGTCGCCGTGCTCGGCTGGCGCGGGCTGGATTCGATCACGCGCGCACGCGCTGCGCTCAACACCGAACTGGATCAGACGCGCGGTCTGCAACTGGCCTTTGCTCAATTGCAGACCGATTGCGCGAACGCGGTCGACGCGATCATGCTCGACGGCCGTTCGCCGCTGGCCGTCAGTGCGGATCGCATCACGATTGCGCGCCGTGTGCAGCTCGATGCACAGCCCGGCAAGCTGCAGCTGGTGACCTGGCGCTTGCGCAATGGTGTACTCACACGGGAAGAATCGCCGGCCACGCGCGACCTGACGCAGCTCGACCAATACTGGCAGTTCGCCGCCGCCGGCGGCGCCAGCCCGGTCACGCTGCGCAGCGGCCTGCGCACGATGGACTTGCGTGTGTGGACTGACGATGGCCGTGGCTGGCGCAGCTGGACCCAGGTGCAGTCGCCATCGTCATTGTCATCGCCTGCGCCGGCCGCACCGGCGCTGACCTCGCGCGGCGCGCTGATGAACCCGGCCGCCGGCACCACGGCCACGCAGACGACCTGGAGCGGGCTCGAAGTGTCGCTGCAGATCGAGGGCAATCCGGCGCCGATGACCAAGGTCTTCATGCTGGGGGCGACCTGATGCGCGCGCAGTTGCCCACCCTGCGCACGCGCCAGCATGGCGTGGCCATCGTCACCGCGCTGTTGCTGACGACGCTGGCCATTACCATCGTCGCCAGCCTGTTCTGGCAGCAGCAGGTGCAGGTGCGCTCCATCGAGAACCAGCGGCTGCAATTGCAGAAGCAATGGGTGCTGCGCGGCGCACTTGACTGGGCACGGCTCATCCTGCGCGAGGATGCTCGCTACTCGGCGATCGACGACCTGAACGAACCCTGGGCCGTGCCCTTGTCGGACACGCGCCTCGATCGTTACGTCGAATCGGCATCGATACGCGGCAATGCCGGCGGTGCGGTGCTGTCGGGCGGGATCCAGGATGCGCAGGCGCGGCTGAACCTGACGGGGCTGGCTACGCGCGGCGACATCAACCTGCCCGAGGTGCAGGCTTTCGAGCGGCTGCTGTCCGCACTGCGGCAGGATCCCGGGCTCGCGCGCGCGACCGCGCAACAAGTCGCTGCATCACAACGCGCCGCCAGCACGAATGCCGACGCCGGCAGCCCGCGCCCGATAGGTTTCGTGCAGGTCGATGACTTGCTGGCCGTGCCCGGCTTCACGCCGGCGGCGCTGGCTGCGATACGCAATCACGTGGTCTTCCTGCCGCGTGCAACGCCCGTCAACGTGAACACGGCGCCGCCCGAGGTGCTGGCTGCCCGGCTGGCGACGTTGTCGCTGGCCGAAGCGAGCAATCTGGTCGATGCGCGCCGCAGCGCCAGCTTCCGCGACCTCAACGACTTTGCGGCACGGCTGCCGGGCCGTCCTGAGCCGCCGCCGACATCGCAGGTCGCGGTCGCGACCAGTTACTTCCTTGTGAGCGGCCGCGTGACGATAGGCGAGGCCAGCCTGCAGGTACAGGGGCTGGTCGAGCGCCACGGGCCCACCACCCATCTGGTCTGGCTGCGCGAGGTCTGAGATCATGAAAGACATGATGGCCACTTCCCCCTCTGCTTTGTACCTGCGCCTGCCGGCGCGCGCGCAGCCGCGTGACGCGGGCGCCTCCCTGCCCCCGCTGTCGTTCGCGATCGCGGCGCGTGGCCGCCTGCAACGCATTGGCCATGCGAGCCTGCCCGAGCTCTCCACGCTGCTGCAGCAGGCGCAGCGCGTGGTGCTGTTGCTGGCCGCGTCCGATGTCAGCCTGTTCCGCGTCTCGGTACCGCCGCTGCCGCCGGCGCGCCTGAAGGCGGCGCTGCCGGCTCTGGTCGAAGATCGTGTCATCGGCGACCCGGCTGACTGCGCGATCGCCATCGGTGCGCAGAATGGAACGGGCGCCGGTGCAGGCAATGAGCGTCTGGTCGCGGTCGCGGATCGCGCGTGGCTGCACGGCTGGCTCGAGGCCTTGCGCCGCCATGGCGCGCGCCGCGTGTCGGCGCTGCCCTTCGTGCTGTGCCTGCCGCTGCCGGCCGGGCGCGTCGCAGGCAGTGTGGTCGAGCATGGCACGCATGGCACGTATGGCACTCAGCGCGAGCTGGTTCTGCGGCTGTCGGCACAGGAAGGCCTGGGATTGCCGCTGTCATCCGAGGACCCTGAGCAGTTGCCTGCAGAAGTTTTTCAGTTGCTGTCGACGTTTGCGGGACAGCGTCCCGTGCAGCTGTCGTTGCCGCCTTCGCTGCTCGATCAATTTCGCCATGCCTATGCGCCGCTCAATGCGACCCATGCATCGGCTGCTGCGCATGAGCCTGCGTCGAACGCGGTGGATGACGCACGGTCCGTCGCCGCAATCGAGCTGCGCGAAGAGAACTGGGCGGCCTGGGTCGAAGGAGCCGGTCATGTGACGGTGGATCTCGCCAGCGCCGTGGGTGCCGACGATGGCGAAGGCGCCGACTGGCGAGCGTGGCGCTGGCCGCTTGCACTGGCGTCGGCACTGCTGCTGCTGAATGTCGCTGCGCTGAACTGGGACTGGTGGCAGATGCGCAACGAGGGCGCGCAATTACGCGAGACCATGGAGCGTAGTTTCCGCCGCAGTTTTCCGAACGAGACCCTGGTCGATCCGGTGGCGCAATTACGGCAGAAGCTCGCTGCATCACGACAGGCCGCCGGCGAGTTCGCACCGGGTGACTTCCTTGCGCTTGCCGCTTCCCTCGGCGATGCCTGGGCCGAGGCCGCGCCGGCGATGGGCGTTGATACGCGCGCGATCGCTGCGATGGAATACCGCGATGCCGCGCTGAACGTGCGCTTCAAGCCCGGCCAACAGCCGTCGCTGGACGCGGCGCGCGCCGCACTGGCAGCGCGCGGTCTGGAAGCGAGCACCATTGCCGGCGATGCCGCGCAATGGCAAGTCAGGAGCACACGATGAAGCGTACCGCTGGCATCAAGACGAGTGCGGCCGCTGGCGGCCTGCGCAGCTTCTGGCAGCAGCGCAACGCCCGCGAGCGTCGTCTGCTGACCGTCGGCGGCGTACTGCTCGCGCTCGCACTGTTGTGGCTGGTGGGCGTCGAGCCGGCGCTTGACGGGCGCGAACGCTGGCGCAAGGACTTGCCCCAGCTGCGCGCCGACGCTGCCCGGGTACAAGCGTTGTCGCAGCAGCTGGCAGCGGCGCCGCCACGCGCCCCAAGTGCGTCGTCGCCCGTGGACAAGGCAGCACTCGAGTCCGGCCTCGCCGCGCAAGGCTTGAAGGCGCAGTCGCTGAACGTGCAGGATGCCGGTGGCGTGCTGCTGGTACGCGCGAGCTTCACCGATGTGTCATTCGCGGCACTGAGCGAATGGCTGCAGCAACAGCAGCGTGCATCGCAATTGTCCGTCAGCGAGGCCAGCGTGACTGCGCGCGAGCGTCTTGATCGCGTCGATGCCCAGCTGACGCTGCGCCGACTGCCATGACGCGTTGGTGGGCTCGCCCCATGGTCTGGCTTGCGGCCGCGCTGCTGGCGGTGGGCGTGACGGTGGTAGCGACCTTGCCGGCTGCGTGGCTGGTGCCGCTGGTCGAGCAGCAAACCGAGGGCCGCGTCTCGCTCGGCGATCCGCAGGGCAGCGTATGGCAGGGCTCGGCCTTCATCGGCGCCGCCAGTGCGGCCAGCGAGCCGCTGGCGCCGCTGCTGCCCGGACGTTTCCGCTGGCGCCTGTCGCCGCTGCTTCTGGTCGGGCATGTCGATGCCGAGCTTGCCAATGAGCGCGCGCTGTCGCAGCCGGTGACGGTGCGAGGCAGCTGGCGCAGCTGGGACGTGGGCGCCGGCGCGCTGGTACTGCCCGCCGAGCGGCTGGCGACGCTGGGCGCGCCGCTGAACACGGTGAAGCCCTCGGGCCACATGCGATTGTCATGGGCGCCGCTGGCGCTGGAACATGCGCCGGACGGCATGCGCATCGACGGCCGCATGCAGCTCGACATGACGGAAATTGCATCGGCCTTATCGCCGGTCAAGCCGCTTGGCGCATACCGGATGGAATTTCTGTGGCGCGGCGATGCGGCCCACCTCACACTGGGCACCCGCGCCGGACCGCTGGTGCTGGAGGGCGCAGGTGATATCGTTCACGGTCGGCTGCAGTTTTCCGGGCAGGCCTGGGCCGAAGCAGGGAAGGAACAGAGCCTGGCGATCTTGCTGAACCTGCTGGGTCAGCGCCGCCAGGTCGGAAGCCGTAGCGTGATCGCACTCGAATTCAAATGAAAAAAATATCGCTCATTGCCGTACTGCCCTTGGTGCTGTCGCTCGCCTGCCTGCCTGTCGGCCGCGCACACGCGCAAGACCCGTCATCCAACCAGGCGAGCCTGAACTTTGTCGGCGCCGACATCGAGAACGTGGTGCGCGCGATCGGTCACTTCACGGGCAATACCTTTGTCATCGATCCGCGGGTGAAGGGCACGATCAACCTCGTCTCCGAGAAGCCGGTGACCAAGGCGCAGGCCTTCGACATGCTGACCTCGGTGCTGCGGCTGCAGGGCTATGCGGTGGTGCGCACGCCGGATTACATCAAGGTCGTGCCCGAGGCCGATGCCAAGCTGCAGGCGGCGCCGGTCACGGCCGGCAAGGTGCGCGGCGACCAGATCGCGACGCAGATCTTCCGTCTCAACCATGAGAGCGCGAACGGGCTGGTGGCCATCCTGCGACCGCTGATTTCACCCAACAACACCATCGCCGCCGACCCGACCAACAACACGCTGGTCATCACCGACTATGCGGACAACCTGAAGCGCCTGTCGCGCATCATCGCGTCGCTCGATGTGCCCGCGATCGGCGAGCTCGATGTGGTGAAGCTCAATCACGCGATCGCGCTGGATCTGGTCGTCACCGTCAACCGCATGCTCGATACTGGTGCCGGCGCGCAGGGCGCACCGGATCCGGGGCGCGTGGTGTTGCTGGCAGACGCGCGCACGAACTCGGTCATCATCCGTGCGCCGACGGCAGCGCGCGCGAACCTGGCGCGCACGCTGATCACGAAGCTCGACCAGCCGACTGCGATGCCCGGCAACGTACATGTGGTTTACCTGCGCAATGCCGAGGCCGTGAAGCTGGCGCAAGTGCTGCGCGCGGTGGTGGCCGGTGAATCCGGCGCACCCGTCGCGAGCACGCCCACATCAACGACGCCGGCCGCACAAGCCCCGGCGTCGCAGGGTGGCCTGCAGGCGCCACCTGCTTCGCAGGCACCGCAACAAGGGCCGCTGCCGACGGGCGGCGTCGCCGGATTCATTCAGGCCGACCCGACCACCAACACGCTGATCATCACTGCGAATGAAAACGTGTACCGCAACCTGCGCGCCATCATCGACCAGCTCGACGCGCGCCGCGCGCAAGTCTATGTGGAATCACTGATCGTCGAAGTCAGCGCCGACAAGGCGGCCGAGATCGGCGTGCAATGGGCGGCGCTGTCGGGCGACAGCACCAGCAGCTACCGGGTCGGTGTGCTGACGGGTTTTGCCAGCGGCGGTGACAACCTGGTGCAGCAGGCCGCCAGCGTGCTGGGCCCGACCAAGGCGCCGCAGGCACCGGGCAACGGGCTGACCGCCACCATCTTCAAGCAGCGCGACGGCAGCCTCGGCCTCGGTGCGCTGGCGCGTGCGCTGGAGCGCGACGTGAAGGCCAATATCCTGTCGATGCCGAACCTGATCACGCTCGACAATGAAGAAGCGCGCATCATCGTCGGCCAGAACGTGCCCTTCATCACTGGCCAGTTCACGACCGCGGCCTCCGCGGGCGCGGCCGGCGTTAATCCTTTTCAGACCATCGAGCGGCGCGACATCGGCCTGTCGCTGCGCGTGCGGCCGCAGATCTCCGAAGGTGGCACGGTGAAGATGGCGATCTACCAGGAGACGTCGGCGATACAGCAGTCGACCACGTCCGGGCTGATCACCAGCAAACGCTCGATCGACACCAATGTGCTGGTCGATGATGGCCAGATCATCGTCCTCGGTGGCCTGATCGAAGACACGCTGAGCGATACGCTGGAAAAAGTGCCGGGCCTCGGCAACATCCCCGTGCTCGGTTACCTGTTCCGCTACCAGACCAAGAAGCGCGTGAAGACCAACCTGATGGTCTTCATCCGTCCCACCGTGGTGCGCAATGATGCGCAGAGCGTGGCCGTTGCCAGCGATCGTTACGACTATGTGCGTGGTGCGCAGCAAGCGATACGGCCCGAGCCAAATCCGATGATGCCGGGTACAGAGCCGCCCTTGCTGCCGCTGCTGGACGGCGGCCGGCCGACCGGCAATGCGATGGTGCGTCGTGATGCGGCACCCGCCGGCGCAGGGGCAGTTCCGGGAGCAGGCAATGGTGCAGCGCCGGGATCGAACACGCCGGTGCCGAGCGGCGGTGTGAAACCTTCGGCGCCGGCCGAGGTCTTTCCTGTCGAGCCACCCGTGATCAACCAGCGATAATCCTGCTGATGCAAGTCCATGACACCCGCCTTCGGCCCGATGCGCCGGCCACCAGCGACCCGCGCCTGTTGCCGTTCGGCTTTGCACGCGACCATGGCGTGCTCGCGCAAGCCGGCGACGGCGCTGATGCGGCGGTCGATGTCTGGGTGTCCGAAGCGACTGCGCCTTCGGCCATCGCCGAGATCAGCCGTCGCTACGGCCGGGTGCGTATTCACACGATGCCGCGCGAGCAGCTCGAGAGCGCGATCGCGCGCGCGTATGCGGGCCATGGTGGCGATGCCGCGCAAGTGGTGGGCGAAGTCGAGTCCGACCTTGATCTCGCGCGGCTGATGCAGGACATGCCGGCAGTCGAGGACTTGCTGGAGTCGTCCGACGATGCGCCGGTGATCCGCATGATCAATGCGCTGCTGACGCAGGCACTGCGCGAGGGCGCGTCCGACATCCATATCGAGCCTTTCGAGCAGGTATCGGTGGTGCGCTTCCGCATCGACGGCCGCTTGCGCGACGTGGTACGGCCGAAGAAAGCCATCCATGCGGCGCTGATCTCGCGCATCAAGATCATGTCGCAGCTCGACATCGCCGAGAAGCGGCTGCCGCAAGACGGCCGCATTACGCTGCGCGTCGGCGGCAAGCCGGTCGACGTGCGCGTGTCCACGCTGCCCACCGGGCATGGCGAGCGTGCGGTGCTGCGCCTGCTGGACAAGGAAGGTGGTCGGCTCGACCTGCAACAGCTGGGCATGGCCGAGCGCACGCGCGAGCAGTTCGACAAGCTGATCAGCCAGCCGCACGGCATCGTGCTGGTCACCGGCCCCACCGGCTCCGGCAAGACCACCACGCTGTATGCGGCGCTGTCGCGTCTGAATACGTCGACCACCAATGTACTGACCGTCGAAGACCCGATCGAATACGAGCTGCCCGGTGTCGGCCAGACCCAGGTCAATGCGCGCATCGACATGAGCTTTGCGAAGGCCTTGCGAGCGATCTTGCGGCAAGATCCGGACGTAATCATGATCGGCGAGATCCGCGACCTCGAGACCGCGCAGATCGCGGTTCAGGCGTCCCTCACCGGCCATCTGGTGCTGGCCACGCTGCATACCAATGACTCGGCCGCCGCAGTCACGCGTCTGCTGGACATGGGCATCGAGCCTTTCCTGCTGTCGTCCTCGTTGCTGGGCGTGGTCGCACAGCGGCTGGTGCGCAAGCTCTGCACGCATTGCCGCCGGCATGACGGCCACCATTGGCATGAGGTCGGTTGCGACAAGTGCGGCCATACCGGTTATCAGGGACGTGTCGGCATTTATGAATTGCTGCTGGCGTCTGACCGCATCCGCGCGCAGATCCATGAGCGGGCGTCCGAGGCCGAGATCCGTGCCACCGCGCAGCGTGATGGCATGCAGCTGATGCGCGAGGATGGCGAGCGCTGGGTGCGTGAGGGCATCACCTCCGAGGCCGAGCTGCTGCGGGTGACCAAGGAATAAGCGCATGCCCGCCTTTCGTTATGAAGCCGTCGATGCTGCCGGTGCCACCAGCAAGGGTGTGGTGCAGGCCGACAGTCCGCGCGCCGCGCGCTCGGACCTGAAGGCGCGCGGACTGGTACCGCTCGCGGTCGAAGCGATCGCCGGCCAGGTCGACGCGCAGGGCCAGGCGATTGCCCGCGGCTGGCGTTTCGGTGAAAAGCTGTCGACCAACGAGCTTGCGCTGTTCACGCGGCAGCTGGCCTCGCTGCTGGAAGCGCAGCTGCCGCTGGAACAGGCCTTCGATGCCTTGATGGAGCAGGCCGAGCGTCCGTATGTGCGCGACCTGATTGCATCGATACGCGCGGAAGTGATCAGCGGCTCCTCACTGTCGGATGCCCTGGCGCGCCATCCGCGCGACTTCGCCGACATCTATCGCGCTTTGGTGGCTTCCGGCGAGCAGATCGGGCAATTGTCGCGCGTGCTGTCGCGGCTGGCCGACTTTGTCGAGCGCCGCAATGCGCTGGTGCAGAAGGTGAGGCTGGCCTTCACCTACCCGGCCATTGTCACCGTGGTCGCCTTTGCGATCGTGGTCTTCCTGCTGACCTATGTGGTACCGCAGATCGTGTCGGTGTTTGCAAACACCAAGCAGAAGCTGCCCTTCCTGACCATTGCGATGCTGGCGCTGTCGGATTTCGTGCGGCACTGGGGCTGGCTGGTGGCCTTGCTGCTGGTCGCCACATTCGCGCTGTGGCGGCGAGCATTGCGCGATGAGGCCATGAAGATGCGCTGGCACAGCTGGCTGCTGACGGCGCCGTTGTACGGACGCTTCGAGCGCAGCCTGAATACCTCGCGCTTCGCGAGCACGCTGGCCATCACCATCAGTTCCGGCGTGCCGATCTTGCGGGCATTGCAGACCAGCCGCGATACGCTGTCAAACGTCGCGATGCGCCGTCAGGTCGAGGAAGCGACGGCCAGCGTGCGTGAAGGCATGGGGCTGGCGCGCGCGCTGTCGGCGCACCGTTATTTTCCGCCGCTGCTGATCCACATGATCCGTGCCGGCGAAGTAACCGGCGAACTGCCGCAGATGCTGAACCGTGCGGCGCAAATGCAGGAGCAAGACCTCGAGCGTCGCGCACTGACCATCGCGGGTCTGCTGGAGCCGGCGCTGATCCTCGCCATGGGTGTGGTGGTACTGCTCATCGTGCTGGCCGTGCTGATGCCCATCATCGAGATCAACCAGCTGGTGCGATGAATTCGCAGTGCTGAATGACAAGAAATTGAACCAAGAAAAATCAGAGCGATGAACGCTGCCACCCTCAACCCGAACCGGCAACGCCTGCCTGCCAGTGTCAGCTTGCTGCTGTTCATCGCACTGTGCGCATCCATGACTTACTGGGTGTTGCAGTGGCTGGCGCCGGCGCCGCGCGCGATCGCGGCACCGATGACCAGCGAACAGCAAATGCCGCCTGTCGCCGCAGCGGCGAATCTTTTTGGTGGTGCCGCGAAAGGCGGCGGCATGGTGAATGTGCAGTTGCGCGGCATCATCCATGCCGGCAGTGCCTCCGGCAGCGTCGCCATCATGACTGTCGACGGCAGTCCGCCCAAGTTCTATCGGGTGAATGCGGAGCTGACGCCGGGGGTGACGGTGAAGGCGATTCACGCAAGGACGGTGGTATTGTCCGATCGCGGCGCCGAGCGTGAATTGCCGCTGCCGCCGTTTGCTGCACAAGAGGGTAGCGCAGGCGGCGCGCCGGTCCGGGCCATGCCCGAGCAGAACGCGCCGCAGAACCTGCAGCAGCCATCTGGCGCGCCGCCACAGCCAGCGCCGCAAACGAACCAGCTACAAAGTCAGGTGCCGGGCCAGCTTACGGGCCAACTTCCGGGCCAACCACAAGGACAGCCCGCCATGCCCCCACAGGCGAGTCAGGGTGCAGCACAGGCGGCCGGGCCGAGCGCCTCAGGCAGCACTGCGGCCGGCGCTGAAGAGCCGCCACCACAGAACCAGCGCAATGTGCGCCGTCCGCGTCACCGCGAAGAGTGACGTATTGCGATGCTCGGCTTGACGCTCGGCGCGATGCCGGGGGCAGCGCCTGTGCCGCATTCACTGCACTCCTGGCAATCACGGCAATTACAGTACATAGCGCGACAGGTCTTCATTCACGGCCAGCGCGCCGAGCTTGTCATCGACGTACGCGGCGTTGATCTCGACGACCTGCTGGTCTTGTGTGCCGGCGTCAAATGACACTTCTTCCAGCAATTTTTCCATCACCGTGTACAGCCGGCGCGCACCGATGTTCTCGGTTTTCTCGTTGACCGAATAAGCGATCTCGGCCAGTCGGCGTATGCCATCGGCAGCGAAATGCAATTGCACTTGCTCGGTCGCCAGCAGCGCTTCATATTGCCGCGTCAGGCAGGCATCGGTCGCGGTCAGGATGCGCTCGAAATCGGCAATCGCCAGCGATTCCAGTTCGACGCGGATCGGGAAGCGGCCTTGCAGCTCCGGTATCAGATCCGAAGGTTTGGCCAGATGGAAGGCGCCCGATGCAATGAACAGGATATGGTCGGTCTTGACCATGCCGTACTTGGTATTGACGGTGGTGCCTTCGACCAGCGGCAGCAAGTCGCGCTGCACGCCGGCACGCGACACATCGGCGCCCTGCGTGTTCGAACGCGATGCGATCTTGTCGATCTCGTCGAG
>CAZCDW010000064.1:0-318 GCA_964497485.1 uncultured Bifidobacterium sp. | reverse complement strand
GCCGTTCTGCTCGATATTGCGGATCGCTCGCTGACGGATCTCTTCTTCGTTGACGAATCGGGAGGCTTCTTCTTCGATCAGCAGCTTCATCGCCTCGGCGATCTTCAGCTTGCGTGACTTCTTGCGACCGGCGCCCATACCGGCGAACATGGACTTGATCTGCTCGGTCATTTCTTCCATGCCGGGCGGCGCCATGATCTCCATCTGCGCGCGCGGCTCGGCGACCTCGAGCTCGATCTCCTTGTCATCCAGGCCGCCTTCGCGCAGCCGCTTGCGGAAGGTCTGGCGCGTCACATTCGCATTCTTGTCTTCTGTGGC
>CAZCDW010000063.1:0-13402 GCA_964497485.1 uncultured Bifidobacterium sp. | reverse complement strand
CGCGCAGCAGGTCGTTCGGGAACTCGATGTCGGCCTTGTCGATCTCGTCGATCAGCAGCACCACCGGCTCATCCGACGTAAAGGCCTGCCATAGCACGCCTTTGACGATGTAATTATGGATGTCCTTGACCCGCTCGTCGCCAAGCTGCGAATCGCGCAGCCGCGACACCGCGTCATATTCATACAGGCCTTGCTGCGCTTTCGTGGTCGATTTGATATGCCATTGCAAAAGTGGCATCTTCAGCGCGGCCGCGACTTCCTCGGCCAGCATGGTCTTGCCGGTGCCGGGCTCACCCTTGATCAGCAGCGGACGCTGCAAGGTCAGTGCGGCATTGACTGCCAGTTTCAAGTCTTGAGTGGCGACGTAATGTTCGGAACCTTCGAAGCGGAGCGACATGGACATGACTCATTAGTCGAGAAAAGAAGAATCAGTATAGCGGTCTCAGGATGAAAAGAGGTGCGCTCTGCGGCTTTCGCAATCGATCAATGGGCTGGAATTGGACTGAGACTAATGAATCGGTTAGAATCGCGGGCGCTGTGCGACGGGGCAACATTTTCCATGATGTTTGCGAGCCGAATTTTGGCGAATCTGGCCTGAGTCCGTCGGACCCATTTCGAACTATCTACCAGCCATCATGAAAAAAATCTTTGCTCTACTCGCGCTGGCAACCGTGGCCCAGATGTCCGCTGCTGCCGACATCAAAGGTGACGCTGCGGCGGCCAAAAACAAGGTTGCGATGTGCGTCGGATGCCATGGCATCGCCGGCGGCTACAAGGCGACCTTCCCTGAGGTCTACCGTGTTCCGATGCTGGGCGGCCAGAACGAGAAATACATCGCGGCCGCACTGAATGCCTACAAGAAGGGCGAGCGTTCGCATCCGTCGATGGTGGGCATCGCCAAGGGCCTGTCCGACCAGGACATCGCCGACCTGGCCGCTTACTACGCTCAGCAGAAATAATCGGAGCCTGACACCATGAAAAAGATTTTTGCACTGCTGGCCGTTGCGCTGTCGTTCAACGCTTTTGCCGGCAATATCGAGGCGGGCAAGGCCGCTGCACAGAAGTATAACTGCGCATCCTGCCACGGCGCTGACTACCAGAGCCCGGTCGACCCAAGCTATCCGAAGCTGGCTGGCCAGCACGCCGACTACCTCGAACATGCGCTGACAGCTTACCAGCGTGGCGGCAACGCTGCGAATGGCCGCGGCAATGCGATCATGGGTGGCATGGCCAAGCCGCTGTCCAAGACCGAGATCAAGGACATCGCTGCTTATCTGGCCAGCCTGCCGGGCTCGCTGGTGCTGCGCAAGTAAGCGCTACACGCATCACGATAAAAACCGCGGCTTGCCGCGGTTTTTTGTTGCCTGTTACGACGCCCACTTTCGCCGCAAAACCAGGCTGATGAGTCCTTGAGCGATACCTTCGACACCTGAACCCACAAACAACGCTCCCATGAGCAAACATGTTTCCGAAACGCCGGCAACACAATTTCTGACCAAACACCGCGTCAGCTATGGTCGCCATCCCTATGACTATGTCGAGCATGGCGGCACCGGCGAATCGGCGCGCCAGTTGGGCGTCGATGAGCACCATGTGGTCAAGACGCTGGTGATGAAGGACGAGCAGGGCAAGCCACTGATCATCCTGATGCATGGCGACCGCAAGGTGTCGACCAAGAATCTCGCGCGTCAGGCGGCACGCAAGCAGATCGAACCGTGCACGCCGGACGAGGCGCAGCGGCACACCGGTTACCTGATCGGCGGTACATCGCCGTTCGGCACGAAAAAGAAAATGCCTGTGTACGTCGAAGCATCGATCCTCGAGCTGCCACTCATCTACATCAACGGCGGGCGACGGGGCTTCCTGGTCAGTCTGCAACCCGGGCTGCTGAAGGGGCTGCTGGATGCGCAGCCGGTGACCTGTGCTCTGGAAGATTGACGAGCCATGGACGGCGAATCACCAAACAAGATTCAAGCAAGGCAAATCAAGAGATCGACAATTGGCTCGTGTCGATCTGCTTCGATCCTTAAGATGAGTTTGAAATTCCTTCAGCAGAGGAGACAGCATGCGCGATGAATATGATTTCTCTATGGCACGCCGTTCCCCGTATGGAAAGAAGCTTACGGAATCCATAACCGTCCGACTGGATGAACAGTCCGTGGCTTATTTCACGTCGATGTCTGAAGAGCTTGCTGTTTCCCGCCAGCGCTTAATCTCCTTGTATCTGCGAGATTGCGCCAGGTCACGTCGTAAGTTGGAATTTCACTGGAAGAGAGATGCAAAGGATTGAAAATCCTTGTGGTGAAGGCTCGACTGCTGCTGTGCAGTCACAGTGCGTTTTAATTGTCACCAAGTATCAGGCTTGCACAATCGAGAATTTGGAATCCGGTCAGGAAGTTGTGAGTTCTTCAAGTGGACGGGGCTAAGTATTTTGGACCAATCGGCGTGCTGAGAAAGATCTTTTGAAATACGTCGATGATCTTCACCCAGTACTGGAGCAACAAGGCCCAAGCGAATCTGAGGTAAGTACTTCTTGATTGTCGAAAAAGCGCCTTGCAGGTCGGAGTCATTGCTGCACAAGACAGCTTGATCGAATGTACCGGTCCACGCTCCTGCCAACAGATCAGAAGCAAGGTTGACGTCAGTCTGTTTTTCATTGAAGTCGAAAACCTGCACTTTTTCCAGGTGCGGAGCCTCAGGAATCGGCCGAACCAACCGCTGGTAAGGTGTGGTTGTCAGAATTTTTCCTTGAATAATTTCGAGCTTTGCTGGGTACATTTTTCTAAGCGCTTGAAGATAGATGCGCTGTCGCTCGGTTGACCGCAAATCATCGGACATTCGTCCGAGGACAGGGGCCGTGTAGTAACGCACTTGTATTAATTTTGCTCGATCGTCTAGTACGTGATCGGCGAACAACGAATACAAATCCAACCATTTGAGCTTGGACTTTCTGAGCAGGCCGTAGTAAAGGTTGTAGCCATCTACATAGACAATTGTTCGCAAATCGAACCTCTCAGAAATGACAAAGCCGCCCGAAGGCGGCCTGTCGCCCAGAGAGCACTTGGCCTAACCAAGCGGTCAATGGGTGAGTCGTCCCGAGACTATACACATCCCTTTCGTGAAACTGCAAATTTTTCTGACTAGCCTGCTGCTGCTTGGTGCTTGCCAGAACAAAAATAAAAGATCCTTACCGTCCCGAAAGGTTTCCTCATTGGATGGCTCATTTTCCCTTGACCCCCGCTAGCTGCCCCATCGACTGTATGCTCAAGATCTGCCAGTAGCCTTTGTTTTTGGTCAGATTGTAGAAGGTAGTCTGGTTCAGAAACTCCTTGTTGTTCGCGTCGAAGCGCGAGAAGTTCAGTTCCACCAGCGCGGCATTGCTGCCCTCGGCCAGTATCTTCACCTGGTTGATTTTCGAGTACTTCCAGCCTGATTTCTTCAGGCCGTCAAAGTCGATCACCGGGATAGTCGGGTCATCGATCTGGGTCAGTTTGCCGCCGGTGATCTTCACATGCGGGAAGTGATAGATGTCCTGCAGTGCGGACGTGTTCTCTTCATTTACCAGCTTCACGTACAAATGCATCAGCCCTTCCGGCGACAGATTGTCTTGCGGATGAGCGGCAGCAGTGCTGAAGATGGCGCTGGCAAAGAGAAACAACACAAGCTTTTTCATCGGACTCTCCATTTTCATTTTTTTTAACGACGACAGATGGGCTGTGCAGTGAGCTGCCGACTATAATAACTGCGGCAGTTTCTGCCACGGCGATAACAGGCCCTTGCTCACCATGAAAATGCATGACCTGGCGGACGCATTGACGTCCGTCGTCTACAGGCTCGCGATCTACGCGAACAACAAGCTGATCGAAGATCCGGCCATGCTGGCCTTCATTTTCTGCTGACATCCGGCGCCACGGGCGTCAGCGCAGCGCCCTGCGGTTCACGCAGTCGATGTAAGCGGCGCCATCCGGCGGCATGCCGTTGCGCTGGGCCGTCCACAGCATCTCGCCCAGGCATTCCATCACCTGGTGCTGTGCATCGTGTTCGCCGAGCCTGGCGGCCAGCTGCTGGAAAGCGGCGCGTATGCCGGGCGGCTGGTCGATGGACACCTGCTCCGTAATCGACAGGTGCATGGACAGGTGCAGAAAAGGATTCGACTGCCCTTTGGCGATGTCGTAGTCGGCCGTCTGTGCAGCTTCCGGATCGGATAGCTGACCGTGATACTCCGGGTGCTGCAGCATCCAGTCACGCGCAATGGCTTCCAATGGTGTCAGCACCTCATTGCCCTGCGTCTTGCGCCAGGTCTCGCAGAAGAAGCGGCGCACTTCGTCCCTGGTTGGATTGAACATCGCTCAACGCTCCGCTGTCGTCATCGGTGAGTAGCCATTAATCGAGGCCGAACACCAGCACCCAGGTGCCAAGCGCCGCAAACAGCAAGGCTGCCGCAATGCGCACCCATTTCATCGGCAGCCATTGCGCCGTCGTCTGGCCCAGCAGCACGGCCGGCGAGATCGCCAGCATTTCACCGAGGGTGGAGCCGGCCATCACCGACGCAAAATCTCCATACTTGGCCGCCATCACGAGTGTCGCGATTTGCGACTTGTCGCCGAGCTCGGCGAGAATGAAGGTCACGAATGCAGTCAGCACCAGGCTGCTGGAAGACTTCAGCGGCACATCGTCGTCATCGTCATCATCGCCTTCCGGTACCAGCGTCCACAGCGCCACCGCATAGAACATCGCTACCAGCACCCAGCGCAGGATGTGCGTCGGCAGGAATGCAGAAATGGTCGTTCCCAGCAGCGCGGTCACGCCCATGGTCAGCAGCGTCGCGAGAAAAATGCCGGTCAGGATAGGCCAGCTGCGCTGGTAGCGCACCGCCAGCAGCAGTGCCAGCACCTGGGTCTTGTCGCCCAGCTCGCCGAGCGCGACGACGGCGGCGCTGTTGATGAAGGCTTCCATCGTCATACACCCTTCTCGGGGCGTGGCGTTTTTTGTTTGTACTCGCACAGGTCAGCGATCAGGCAGTTCCAGCACTGCGGGCTGCGCGCGGTGCAGGTATAGCGGCCGTGCAGGATCAGCCAGTGGTGTGCATCCATCAGGAATTCCTGTGGCACGAATTTCATCAGCTTCTGTTCGACGATATCAACGTTCTTGCCGGGTGCAATACCGGTGCGGTTCGACACCCGGAAGATGTGGGTGTCGACCGCCATTGCGGGCACACCGAAAGCCGTATTGAGCACGACGTTGGCGGTCTTGCGGCCGACGCCCGGCAGCGCCTGCAGCGCTTCGCGCTCGCGCGGCACCTGACCGCCGTGTTGCTCGAGCAGGATGCGGCAGGTCTCGATCACGTTCTTCGCCTTGTTGCGATACAGGCCGATCGTCTGTACGTATGGCGTCAGGCCCTCGACGCCGAGTGCGTAGATGGCTTCAGGCGTGTTCGCGACCGGGTACAGCTTGCGCGTGGCCTTGTTGACGCCAACATCGGTCGCCTGCGCGGACAGGATCACCGCGATCAGCAGCTCGAACGGTGTCGTGTATTCAAGCTCGGTGGTTGGGTGCGGGTTGGCCGCGCGCAGCCTTTCGAAGATCTCGCGGCGCTTGTCGGCGTTCATGCTTGGTTTCCCGGTGCCGTAGGCGTACCACTGTCCGCGTCCGTGTCGGCCTCGGCCTGCTTGCGCGCGGCTTCGCGCTGGGCTGCTTCCTTCTGCAGTCGCGCGCGCTCAATCGCGGCCTGGATGATCGCGCGCTTGCGCTCTTTCTCGGCGCGCTCTTCATCGGATTGCGCGTCCGACGCATCGACTTCCTTCAGCTTCGCCGCTGCCTTCGCAGCCAGCCTTGCATCATTTTCTTCCTTGTCGCGCTGTAGTCTCGCATTGCGCTTGTCATGGCGAATACGCGCCTCATCTGCCTGCGCCTGCGACCACGCCTGCCAGCCGGTCTGCCCTGGCGTGACCGGAATCATCGCGATACAGTCGACCGGGCAGGGCGCCACGCACAAATCACAGCCCGTGCACAACGACGCAACGACCGTATGCATCTGCTTCGCAGCGCCGACGATGGCGTCCACCGGGCAGGCCTGTATGCACAGTGTGCAGCCTATACAGGCGGCTTCATCGATCACGGCCACCGGCCGCTCGCGCTCGACGCCATTCACTTGATTGAGCGGGATCACGGGCTTGCCCAATAGCGCCGCTATTCTCGCCACGCCTTCGGCACCGCCGGGCGGGCACTGGTTGTAACTGGCGCTGCCATTGGCAATAGCTTCCGCATACGGGCGGCATGCGGGATAGCCGCACTTGGTGCACTGGGTCTGCGGCAGCAGGTCCTCGATGCGGTCGGCCAGTGATGACGGTGGGAGCGACATAGGCCGACATTATCCGCGATTTGCGACCGCGAGGCCGTGGCGGACGTCGGTATGGCAGGCCGGTCTGCGATGCGAGGGTGAATGCGCTGCAAACGACAAGGCCGCCCGCAGGCGGCCTTGGATCGTTAGTGTTCAGGCAGCGCTCATGCGTGTGCCTTGATGAACTCGGTAATGCGAGGAGCGATCATTTCGCGCCAGCGGCGGCCGGAGAAAATACCGTAGTGGCCGCACTTCGGTGCCGTGTAGTGCTGCTTCATCTCTTTCGGGATGGCCGAGCACAAGTCGTGCGCGGCGCGCGTCTGGCCGGAGCCGGAGATGTCATCGAGCTCGCCTTCGATGGTGAACAGCGCAACGGTCTTGATGTCTTGCGGACGTACGCGCTTGCCTTCCACATCCCAGGTACCTTCGGGCAGCGCATGGTCCTGGAACACGGTCTTGATGGTCTCGAGGTAGTACTCGGCCGGCATGTCGAGCACGGCGTTGTATTCATCATAGAACTTGCGGTGCTCTTCGGCGGACTCATTGTCGCCTTCGCGCAGGTGCAGGTAGAACTCCCAGTGGCTTTGCGCATGGCGGCGCGGGTTCATCGCGACAAAGCCCGCATGCTGCAGGAAGCCGGGATAGACGCGGCGGCCATAGCCCGGATAATTGGGCGGCACGTTGTAGATCACATTGTTCTCGAACCACGAGAACGGCTTGTTGGTGGCCAGATCGTTGACGGCGGTGGGCGATTTGCCCGGATCGATGGGACCGCCCATCATGACCATGGTCTTCGGCAGGATCTTTTCCTTGTCCGACGCCATCAGCGAGATCGCAGCCAGTACCGGCACGGTCGGCTGGCAAACCGAGATCACGTTCACGCCTTCGCCGAGGAAGCGGATGAAGTCCTGCACATAGTAGATGTAGTCATGCAGGTGGAAAGCGCCTTTATCCATCGGGACCATGCGCGCATCGGTCCAGTCGGTGATGTACACATCATGGTCCGGCAGCAGCGCGCGCACGGTGTCGCGCAGCAGCGTGGCATGGTGGCCCGATAGCGGCGCGACCAGCAGCACGGTTGGCTGCTTGAGGTCTTTCAGCTTCGCGTGGTGCCTGTCCTTGCGGAAATGGATCAGCTTACAGAAGGGCTTCTCGACCGCTACATCCTCGATGATCGCGGTTTGCACGCCATTCACTTCCGTATGGGTAATACCGAAGGCGGGCTTTTCGTATTCCTTGCCCAGCCTGAACATCAGCTCATAGCCGGCCGCGATACGTTGCGCGAAAGGGGTATGCGCAAACGGCGATACCGGATTGGTGAACAGCTTGGACGATGCCTCGGCCCACTGTATCAGCGGACTCAGCAAGGTGCGGTTCATTTCATGAAGCTGGTAGAGCATGATGACCCCTCATTCAAGACGCTCGAATTGTGTCGCCATTTCGGTGTTTCCGCAATGCAGCAAATACAAGACACGAATATTGCCGACCCTTTGTCCCGGGATTTGTCAGTTTTTTGGCAAGTATCCGGAGCAGGCTTGTGTGTATTGCAGCCAAGCAAATACGACTTTTACGGAATTTAGCACAAGGTTTTTCCGCGCCGCACATAAGCGCTTAGTCATTCCTTAACTCGGCATTCATCATGACCAAGGGACATTTGTTGCTTATTCTGTAATATGGACAAGACCCAATATGTGCTTGGGTTAGACAACGCATATCCGGAAATGCGCCCGAATTTCAGATTCTCAGTTCCCTGGCTGGGGTTTTGTTCGATTGTCGCTTGCCCAAGCGGTTGTGCCGCGTCCATGCAATGCAGCAATGATAAAATCCGGCGCTATGTGTCCACGCCGACTCCATCGTTCCCTGCTGTCCTGCCTGCTGCTGGCGTCGCTGGTGCTGCAGTCGCTGTTGCCGGCATTTGCCGCAGTGCGTACAGAGCAGGGTTCGCGCTGGATCGAGGTCTGCGTCAGCTCGGGCATCAAATGGGTCAAGCTCGATACGGCCAGCCCCGACTCTGCGCCGCACGCGGCCAGTGCGCATGCCGACCACTGCGTGCTGTGCGCTGCCACCGGGCCTGAGGCGGACTACGACGCCACGCATTATCTGCCGGCGCAGTCCGCAACGATTGCGGCGCTGCCTACCCTCCCGACCCCTGTCACGGCCTTCCCCGGCCATGCCCTGCGCTCGCGCGCGCCACCCGTCTTCTTCTGACCTCAAACAGTACCTCGTGAATCCGGCCTGCGCTGCAGGCCCGGGTTCTGGTTTGTCGTTCCAGGAGAATCATTCATGCGTCATTTGCTTCCGCCCGCGCTGGCGGCAGCGGTTCTGTTCGTCGCCGATGCGGCGCTGGCCGAGCCTGTTGACACCGTCTTGCCCGCCGTGACCGTCACCGGTACCCGCGAGCAGACCTTGTTATCGGAGACCCCGTCGGCTGTCGGCGTCATTCAGCGCGAGGCCATCGTCCAGAACCGACCCTCGCATCCGCAGCAACTGCTAGGCCAGGTGCCGGGCGTCGCCATTGGCGTCACCAATGGTGAAGGCCACACGACGGCGATACGGCAGGGCTTCACCACGAGCCCGCTGTACCTGTTCCTCGAGGATGGCATCCCCATCCGTGCGACGGGCAACTTCAACCACAATGCTTTGTATGAGCTGAATATTCCGTCGGCCGGCGGTGTCGAGATTGTGCGCGGCATCGGTAGCGCACTGTACGGATCGGATGCGATTGGCGGCATCGTCAATGTACTGACCCGCACACCTGCGCAGAAGGCAGGCGGCGACCTGACGCTCGAAGCGGGCAGTTTCGGTTTTGCTCGCCTGCTCGGCGGCTTTGATACCGGGCGTCTGGCCAGCGAGGGCAGCGGCAGCGCGGTCCGCGGCGACATCAATCTCACGCATACCGATGGCTGGCGCAAGTCGACCGCATATGACCGGCAAAGCCTGAACTTGCGTTGGGATTACGAGCAGGACAGCACGACGGTCATCAAGACCATCATCGGCCTGACGCATATCGATCAGCAGACCGGTGCCAACTCGGCACTGCCGCTGGATATGTATCTGAATACACCGACCGTGAACCTGCGCTCGCCGGGGTATCGCAAGCTTGAGGCTTTCAGGTTGTCGTCCGCGATCGACAAGGATCTGGGACAGGGGGCGCAGTTGTCTGTCACGCCGTATTTCCGCGATAACCGTATGGACCTCAACGGTACCTACAATTTTTCGTGCAATACGGCGACGCCTGCCGTGTGCAGCGGCCGCATCGAAAACACCTCGGTGCAGTCGATCGGCCTGATGCTGAAGTACCGTCAAAACCTCGATGACGCGCAGCGCACGCGGCTGATCACGGGTATCGACTTCGATTACAGCCCCAGCGAGCGCAAAGAAAATGCGATCGCGCTGGCATATGCCGGCTCGGGACTCTCGCGCAATTTCACCGGCTACACGGTCGGCGCGCGCATCTATGACTACAAGGTGGATTACCAGAGTGTCGCACCGTATGCGCATCTTGAAACTTCGCCGGTGGAGCGGCTGCGCATCACCGGCGGCCTGCGCTACGACCATGCGCGCTATGCGTTGGATAACCAGCTGGCAGCCGGTACCCATGCAGGTGGTTTCTATCAGGTCGCCGATGGTGCACGCAGCTTCACGCGCCTAAGCCCCAAAATCGGTGCGACCTGGGCCTGGTCGAGCGACACGCATCTGTTCGCTTCCTACAATGAGGGCTTCCGCACGCCGTCGGAGAACCAGCTGTTCCGCTCCGGCGCCGCCAATGCGTCACCCGCTGCAGCGCAGGCGGCGCTTGACCTGAAGCCCATTCTCGCCGAACAGCTTGAGCTGGGCTTGCGCGGCAATCAAGCTGGCTGGCGCTATGAAGCAGTCGCCTACCAGCTGACCAAGCATGATGACCTGCTCGCGCAAAAGGATGCGAACAATGTCGTCGTACAGACCAACAATGGCATGACCCGCCACCGCGGCATCGAGCTGGGCCTCGGACGGCAAATGACATCGCAGTGGCGCATCGATGTCGCCGCATCCTATGCCATCCATCGCTATGTCGACTGGTCGGGCAATACCTCGAATGGCACTGCTTTCAATTATTCGGGCAAGGAAATCGAAGCCTCTCCGCGACTGCTGGGCAATCTGCGTTTCGGCTGGACGCCGCGACCGGGCACCTCGGCACAACTGGAGTGGGTGAAGCTGGGCTCGTATTATCTGGATGCGGCCAACCTGTATGGCAAGTATGCAGGCCATGACTTGTTCAACCTGCGCGTGTCGCAGGTACTGGATGCACGCTGGTCCGTTTTCGCTCGCGTGCTGAACATCGCCGACAAGCGCTACGCGGACAGCGCATCGGCGACCTCGCAAGGCGCGCTGTATGCACCAGGCTTGCAGCGTGCAGCCTATGTTGGACTGGAGGGCAAATGGTGAATATCACTGGCAGCATGGCTGGACTTCGCCGTGGCCTGGCCGCCGCGATACTGTTCACATCGGCGATCGCAGGCGCGCAGCAGGACAACGCGCAGCCAGCATCCGGCCAGCCCTCCGGCATGCCGCAAGGCGGCGTCCCTCATGCAGGTCATGGCAAGCCGCAGCTCGCGACCGGCGCCGCGTTCGCGCCGGACGGCAGCTTGTGGGTGGCGCTGGTCGAGCATGGGCAGCTGTACCTGCAGCAGCGCGCTGTCGATGGCGCGTGGGGTGAGCGGCGCGCGATCGACATCGGCGGCGAGACAGTGGCGACCAATGGCGACAACCGTCCCAAGCTGGCGTTCGGCAAGCAGGGGCAGGTGGTGCTCAGCTATACGCGCCCGCTGGGCAAGCCGTATACCGGTGAAATCCGCATGCTGCGGTCTGATGACGGTGGGGCGAATTTCTCCGCGCCTTTCACGGTGCACCAGGACCGACAAGTGATCACGCATCGTTTCGAATCGATACTCTTCGATGCGCGTGGTGATTTGTACACCTTCTGGATCGACAAGCGCGATGCGGAGCGTGCGTGGGCGGCGAATGGCGGCGATCCGTCTGCCTATGAAGGCGCGGCCATCTATTACAACGTGTCAAAGGATGGCGGGCAGACCTTTGGTGATGACACCCGTCTGGCCGACTACAGCTGTGAATGCTGCCGCATCGCGCTGGTGGCCGAGCCGCAGCAGGGTGTGTCGGTCCTGTGGCGTCATGTGTTCCCTGGCAGTGTGCGTGACCATGCTTTCGCGCGGGTGGGGGCATCGCGTCCGGTCGCCCTGCAGCGCGCGAGTCAGGATGGCTGGGTGCTGAAGGCTTGCCCGCATCATGGGCCTGGTCTCGCCCGCGATGCGCGCGGTGGCTACCATGCGGTGTGGTTCGGCGAGCGCGACGGTCGCCAGCGTGCCCGCTATGCCCGGCTGAGCAAGGATGGCAAGCCGCAGGGCAAGGTGATGGAACTGCCGGATGCACGGGCCGACCATGCCGATATCGCCGTCGTCGGTAAGCAAGTGGTCATTGTCTGGCGCAGCTTCGATGGCGAGCAGACGCATCTGCGTGCATGGCTGTCGGCCGATGGTGGTCGCCATTTCCGCCTGCGCGAGCTGGCTGTCTCGTCACTGGAAAATGATCATCCACGTCTCGTTGCATCGGGCAAGCGGATCGCTGTGGTTTGGAGAACCGAACATGACATTCATGTCGAAGATTTGTACTGATCCGCGCACCTTGCTCAAGCATGAGGGAATGATGCAAAGCCTGAGGGCTGCGATAGTCGTGTCCCTGCTGGCAATGACGACGCTGGCCCCGGCCCCGGCGAATGCCGCGCCGGCTGCCGTCGAATCCTTTGACAAGGCGACCTGGGCGGCACTGGTGCGCCATGCGAAGCAGCCAGCCATCGTGGTGTTCACTTCCGTCACCTGCACGCATTGCCCGGGCGCGATCGCCAGTCTCGCCAGACAGCGTGCGGCCAAAGGCTCGGCCACAGTGTTGCTGGTGGTATCGATGGATGCGGACGATGATGCGCTCCTGTTGCGTGATGCGCATTACGCGCCGGCCGATCGCCTGTTTGCGTTTCGCGGCAATCCGCAGGCACTGCAATTTTCGGTCAATCCCGAATGGCGCGGCATGACGCCGTATGTGGCCTTCATCGATGGCAGGGGTGGCGCGAGGTTCGTGCTCGGTGAGCCGAAGGCGCCCGTGCTGGATGGCTGGCTGAAGGCCGGGCACTAGTCCAGGGGACTTTTCACCGCGGACAAAAAAAAGACACCCTCGGGTGTCTTTTCTTTTGGGTGTGACCGCTGAAGATCAGTCGAACACCGGGGACTCGACGCCCAGCACCTTGTGCAGCTTGGGCGAGGTCGTCGTGTACTGCATGTGGATCTTCTTTTCCGGGAAGATGTAGGGCGCGGCACCGAACGCAGCCAGCGCGGCCTCGTGGAAGCCGGACAGGATCAGCTTCTTCTTGCCCGGGTAGGTGTTGATGTCGCCCACCGCGAAGATGCCCGGCACATTGGTCTCGAACTTCTCGGTATCGACCACCAGCTGCTTGCGCTCGATCTCCAGGCCCCACTCCGCGATCGGGCCCAGCTTCGGCGACAGGCCGAAGAAGACCAGCAGGTCGTCCAGCGGCAGACGACGCGTGACGCCGTCAGCGCCGGTGACCTTGATCTCGGTCATCGTGCCATCGCTCGCTTCGAAGCCCGTCACCTGACCGACCAGGCATTGCATCCCGTATTGCTCGCACAGCTCTTTCATTTTCGCGACCGAGGCCGGTGCGGCGCGGAATTCCTCGCGGCGGTGGACCAGGATCACGGACTCGGCCTTGCCTTGCAGGTTCAGGGCCCAGTCGAGTGCGGAGTCGCCGCCGCCGCAGATGACGATGTTGCGGCCCTCGAAGCGCGCCGGATCCTTCACGCGGTAGAACAGCTGCTTGCCATCGAAGTCTTCGATGCCGTCGACCTTCAGCGTGCGCGGCTGGAACGAACCGACGCCGGCGGCGATGAAGATGGTTTTGGTCAGGAAGGTCGTGCCCTTGGAGGTGGCGACGAAGAAGCGGCCGTCGTCCTGCCTTTGCACCGTGGTGACCTCCTGCCCCAGGTGAAAGGTGGC
>CAZCDW010000062.1:0-13411 GCA_964497485.1 uncultured Bifidobacterium sp. | reverse complement strand
GGACGGCCTGGCAGTTACGGTCGCCGCCTTGCGTGGCCGAGCCACCTGCAGAATCCCCCTCGACGATGTACAGCTCGCCCAACGACGGATCATTTTCCTGACAGTCGGCCAGCTTTGCCGACAGCCCCAGGCCATCCATCACGCCCTTGCGGCGGGTCAGTTCACGCGCCTTGCGCGCAGCTTCACGCGCACGCGCGGCTTCGACGATCTTGCCGCAAATGATCTTCGCGTCGTTTGGTTTCTCCATCAGGAAGTCGGTCAGGGTCTTGGCGACCACTTCCTCGACCGGCCCGCGCACCTCCGACGACACCAGCTTGTCCTTGGTCTGCGAGCTGAATTTCGGCTCGGGAACCTTCACCGACAGCACGCAGGTCAGGCCTTCGCGCATGTCGTCGCCGCTGATCTCGACCTTGGCTTTCTTGGCCAATTCGTTTTCTTCAATGTACTTGTTGATCACGCGCGTCATCGCCGCACGCAGGCCGGTCAGGTGGGTGCCGCCGTCGCGCTGGGGGATGTTATTGGTGAAACACAGCACCTGCTCGTTGAACGCATCGTTCCACTGCATCGAGACATCGACCGAGATCGTCGTGCCATGCTCGGAAACCCGTTCGCCGGTGGCCTGGAAGATCGTCGGATGCAGCACACTCTTGGTCTTGTTGATGTATTCGACAAAGCCGCGCGTGCCCCCCTCGAAGGCGAAGTCTTCTTCCTTGCCGGTACGCTGGTCGGTCAGCTTGATGTGCACGCCATTGTTCAGGAACGACAGCTCGCGAATGCGCTTGGCCAAGATGTCGTAATGGAACTCGACCAGCGTGAAGATTTCTTCATCGGCCCAGAAATGCACCTCGGTGCCGCGCTTGTCAGTGTCGCCGATGACCTTGATCGGCGAGATCTCGACGCCATCCTGCTTTTCCAGCTCACGGTTCTGCGGCACGCCGCGCGCGAATTCCATCGCATGCACCTTGCCGTCGCGGCGAATGGTCAGCTTCAGCCGCTTCGACAGCGCATTCACGCAGGAGACGCCGACGCCATGCAAGCCGCCCGACACCTTGTAGGCGTTCTGGTCAAACTTGCCGCCCGCATGCAATTCGGTCATCACGATTTCAGCCGCACTGCGCTTGGGCTCATGCTTGTCGTCCCACTTGATCCCGGTCGGGATGCCACGGCCGTTGTCGGTGATGGATATCGAGTTATCCGAATGAATGGTGACGTGGATCTCGCTGCAATGGCCTGCCAGCGCTTCATCGATCGAATTGTCGAGGACTTCGAACACCAGATGGTGCAAGCCCGTGCCGTCCGAGGTGTCGCCGATATACATGCCGGGGCGTTTGCGCACCGCTTCCAGACCTTCGAGGATCTGCATCGACGACGCGCCGTACTGGCTCGACGGATTGACGTTTTCGGATGGAATCGCTGACATGGCTACCCTAACTAAACTGAATTCTTGATATTGCTGCGTTCATTAATGGCGCGAAGGGGCTTTGCAGCCCCTTTGCTCACGCCTTGCGATGCCGTTCAATCAAATTCGCATCGGCATGACTACATACTTGAAGTTGGCATCGTCCGGCAGCGTGATCAGTGCCGACGAATTCGCATCGCCAAGCGACACGCTGATCTGATCCGTCTTCAGGTTGTTCAGCACGTCGAGCAGGTCCGTGACGTCGAAGCCGATATCGATGCTGTCGCCGCCATAATCGATCTCGAGTTCTTCCACGGCCTCTTCCTGGTCGGCATTGGTCGAACTGATCTTCAGGCTGCCCGGTGCGATCACGCAGCGCACGCCCTTGAATTTGTCCGAGGTCATGATCGCGGCGCGCTGCAGCGAACGCAGCAGCTGTTCGCGGCCGATCGAGAAGTTGTTCTTGTAGGCCTTCGGGATCACCCGAGTGTAATCCGGGAACTTGCCTTCGACAAGCTTGGAGATCAGCTCGATGTCGGAGAAATGGAACTTCACCTGGTTGGTCGCGATGGCGATGTTGAGAGGACCATCGGCCTCTTCCAGCAGGCGCTGCAATTCCATGATGGTCTTGCGCGGGATGATCACTTCCTGTCGTGCGAACTCCTGGTCAGTCACGATCTGGCTGAAGGCCAGACGGTGGCCGTCAGTGGCGACGGCGATCACGTTCTTGCCATCGACCACCAGCAACAGACCGTTCAGGTAGTAACGGATATCCTGCTGGGCCATCGAGAAGTGCACCATGTTGAACAGGTGCTTCAGGGTCTTTTGCGGCAGGCTGAACTGGGCACCGAACTGCTCGGCCAGCTGCATGGGCGGGAATTCTTCGGCTGCGAGCGTTTGCAGCGCAAAGCGTGACTTGCCACACTGGATGGTCATGCGCTTGTTCGACAGCGACAGCGTCACCTCCGAGTCAGGCAGCGCGCGCAGGATATCCAGCAGCTTGCGTGCGGCCACCGTGGTCGCCGCGTCTTCCTTGCCCGAGCCAATGGCGGCATGCGTGCTGATCTGGACTTCGATGTCGCTCGACAGCAGGGAGACGTCGTCGCCGTTCTTGCGGATGAGGATATTGGCCAGAATCGGCAAGGTGTGCCGACGCTCGACAATACCGCTCACGATCTGCAGCGGCCGCAACAGTGCATCCCGGTGGGTTTTTACCAGTTGCATGGTGATTTCCTTTCGCTTTTCGCTTCCTGGAGTGGGGTTCTTGGTTTCTGCATGGTGTGTGGTCGTTTCCTGTCCCGGCGCGCGCCGCTCAGCCCTTCAGGGTCTGTTCGAGCACATGCAGCTCGTGGTTGATCTCGGGGTTCTTGCTGCGGTCGGCCGCAATCTTGCGCACTGCGTGCAGCACCGTCGTATGGTCGCGGCCGCCGAACAGTTCGCCAATCTCGGGCAAGCTCTTCTGCGTCAGCTCCTTGGCCAGGTACATCGCGATCTGGCGCGGCCGTGCGATGTTGGCCGGCCGCTTCTTCGAATACATGTCGGCGACCTTGATGTTGAAGAAGTCAGCCACGGTCTTCTGGATGTTCTCGACCGAGATCTGCCGGTTCTGCACCGACAGCAAATCCTTGAGTGCATCCTTGACGATATCGATCGTGATCTCTTTGCCGTGGAAGCGCGAATACGCGAGGATCTTGCGCAGCGCGCCTTCGAGCTCGCGCACGTTCGAGCGCAGGTGCTTGGCGACGAAGAAGGCCACATCATCCGACAGGCCGGCGCCTTCCTGTGCCGCTTTTTTCAGCAGGATCGCGACCCGCATCTCCAGTTCCGGCGGCTCGACTGCGACCGTCAGGCCGGAATCGAAGCGGGAGATCAGCCGGTCATCCATGCCGGTGATCTCTTTCGGATAGGTGTCGCTGGTGATGATGATCTGCTTCTTGGCCGCGATCAGCGCCTCGAACGCGTAGAAGAACTCTTCTTGTGTACGGCTCTTGCCGCCAAAAAACTGGATATCGTCGATCAGCAGCAAATCCAGCGAGTGGTAGTAGCGTTTGAAGTCATCAAAGCCCTTGCGCTGATAAGCGGTCACGACATCACGCACATATTGTTCGGCGTGGATGTAGCGGATGCGTACATTCGGGTTATCGGCCATCACCTGGTTGCCAATGGCATGGATCAGGTGGGTCTTGCCGAGGCCGACCCCGCCGTACAGGAACAGCGGGTTGTACGAACTGCCGGGGTTGCTTGCGACCTGAATGGCAGCAGCACGGGCCAGCTGGTTGGCCTTGCCTGTCACGAAGCTGTCGAAAGTCAGCGCCGGGTTAATGCGGCTCTGGTCGCGGCGCAGCGAATTGTCCTCTGCTGCTTCGGCACGCTCGATCGCGGCCGAGGCCTCCAGCGACAAGCCGGCTTGCCCGATGCCCGCCACACCTGCGCCATCTGTATGAACCGGCGCAGCCGCGGGCTTGCGCGGCGCATGGGTGCGCGGATCAAGCACGAATTGCACATCGACCGGTCCCTGCCAGAATTCGGTGGCAATGGTGGTGATGCGCGAAGCGAACTGGGTCTTGACCCAGTCCAGCTTGAACCGGTTGGGCGCAGCGATACGCAGGCGACCGTCCTCGAAGTCGAGCGGTGCCAGCGGCTTGATCCAGGCGCTGTACTGCTGGGGCGTCAGCTCCTGCTGCAGCCGCGATGCGCAGGTCTGCCAGAAATCTTCCATGCGAATGTCGGTATGAAGCGGCAGGTGGGGGCGCGCTTCGGATGTGATTATTGGTTGGATGGCCCAGCGCGAGGCTTGCCGCACTGACTTGTATTTTACCCTTCCCGGGGGAAGTTATCCACAGGCTGGCGGCAGATTTCGCGCATGAAAACAGCAACTTGCCAGCAAATTCATTTGCAATTTCAATAATCGTGCGGTAGGTGAGCATTTGCTCACTCGCAGGCGCTTACATCGACGCCAAAGCGGCCGCAGCCAGCCAGCTCAGCCGGACCGAACAAACAAGGTGGGAAGGGGAAGCGCAAGCAATCCGGCTAAGTGATTGACAGATATACAGAAACTGCTGTCTAATTCAAGGTTCGCTGCGCTGCGCGCCTGCAAGTTTCCGGTCTGGCGCTGCAATTCACTGATTTCGATTTCCGCCAGGCCAGTCCCGGTACTTATTATTTAGCGAGACTCACATGAAACGTACTTACCAACCTTCCGTCGTTCGCCGCAAGCGCACCCACGGTTTCCGTGCACGCATGGCTACCCGCTCTGGCCGCGCCGTGCTGAACGCACGTCGTGCCAAGGGCCGCAAGCGCCTGGCAGTCTAAGCCGCCGCCGCATCTGACCTGTCACCTGCATTGGGGTGCGGCATGCGCCCGGAACACTACGGCAGGCAACGACGTATCGTAAAAACGGATGAGTTCTCATCCGTTTTTCGTTTGCGCCCCGCATATCGTACGGAAAACTTCGTGCTTTACGCCCGACCCAATACGCTAGGACATGCACGGCTAGGCGTCGTCGTGGCCAAACGACTCGCGCCGCGTGCCGTCACCCGCAATCTGGTGAAACGACTTGCTCGCGAAATCTTTCGCAAGGCAGAACTGAAGGGCGTGGATTGCATCGTCCGACTGTCTCAACCTCTGGCAAAGCGACCGCAGCCTGCATCGACGCGCGCGCTTCGTGCCAGCATCGGTGCCGAGCTCGCGCGGCTGATACAGTCCCAGTCTGTCATGCCATCATCGGCGACCGTGCACGCATGAAATCGCTGATGTTGCTCCTGCTGCGCACGTACAAGCTGTGCGTGAGTCCCTTCCTCGGACAGAACTGCCGCTTCTACCCGAGCTGCTCGGACTATGCGCAGCAAGCCGTGACAAAACATGGCGCGTGGCGCGGCAGCCTGCTGGCTGGCCGGCGCCTGTGCAAGTGCCATCCCTGGCATGCCGGCGGGCTCGATCCCGTGCCGCCGGCAGATCACACACCCTCCGCAATCGTGCCCTCGACGCTGGATTCGTCGATGACACGGAGGCGTCACTGATTCACCGTAGACTCGAAAATCATGGATATCAAACGTACCGTCTTGCTGGTCGTGTTCTCGCTGTCCCTGCTGATGTTGTGGGAAAACTGGAACCGCTATAACGGCAACCCGTCGATGTTCGCGGACCAACCGCAAGCAGCGAACCCGGCGGCATCTGCGTCGAAGGGCGATGCATCGGTGCCACAGGCGAGCGCGCCTCAGGCACCGGCAGCAGCAACCGGAGCCGACGTGCCGGCCGGCGCAACCGCCGCTGCGAAAGGCGAGACGATCAGCATCAACACCGACCTGCTGAAAGTCGAGATCGATACTGCCGGTGGCGAGCTGACCCGCGTCGAGCTGTTGAAGCACAAAGATGCGAAAAACGCCGACAAGCCAGTGGTGCTGCTCGAGCGCGGCGCCGGCCGTACCTATGTCGGCCAGAGCGGTCTGATCGGCGGCAATTACCCCAACCATCGCACGATGTTCACTGCGCGCGCCGGCAAGCGCTCGCTGGACGACGATGCATCGCTGCAGCTGGTGCTGGATGCCGAGCAAGATGGCGTGAAGCTGACCAAGACCTATACCTTCAAGCGCGGCGAATACGAAATCGGCCTCAAGCATGAAGTCGCCAATAGCAGCACTGCGGTCATCAGCCCATCGGTCTATGTCCAGCTGGTACGCGACGACAGCAAGCTCGAAGGCGACTCGAAGTTCTACAGCACCTTCACCGGACCGGCGGTGTATACCAATGCCGACAAATTCCGCAAAGTCAGCTTCGAAGACATCGAGAAGAACAAAAACCCGAAACCCGCACAAACGCCGGATGGCTGGATCGCGATGGTGCAGCATTACTTCGTGTCGGCCTACGCACCATTGAGCAAGGGCGAGCACGAGCTGTTCACGCGCAAGATCGACCAGAACCTGTACGCAGTCGGCGCCATTGCGCCGTTGGGCAGTATCGCGCCGGGCGCCACCGCCGCAGCCGAAGGCAAGCTGTTCGCCGGCCCGCAGGAATCGATACGCCTGGAAAAATTCGCGACCGACTTTGACCTGGTGAAAGACTATGGCTGGCTGACCATCGTCGCCAAGCCGATCTTCTGGCTGATGGAGCAGATTCACAAGGTGATCGGCAACTGGGGCTGGACCATCATCGTGCTGACCATCCTGATCAAGCTCGCATTCTTCCCGCTGTCTGCAGCCAGCTATCGCAGCATGGCGAAGATGAAGCTGGTGACGCCGAAGATGACCTCGATCCGCGAGCGCTTCAAGGATGATCCGCAGAAGATGAACGCGGCAATGATGGAGCTGTACAAGACCGAGAAGATCAATCCGCTCGGCGGCTGCCTGCCTATCGTGGTGCAGATCCCGGTCTTCATCGCGCTGTACTGGGTGCTGCTGGCCACGGTCGAAATGCGCCATGCGCCGTGGCTGGGCTGGATCACCGACCTGTCGGCACCGGATACGCTGTTCGGCACCTTGCCGGGCGTGGACATGCCGGTCGGCCTGCTTCCCATCATCATGGCCGTGTCAATGTATGTGCAGACCAAGCTGAACCCGACGCCGCCCGATCCGGTGCAGGCGAAGGTGATGATGTTCATGCCGATCATCTTCTCGTTCATGTTCTTCTTCTTCCCGTCCGGCCTGGTGCTGTACTGGGTCGTGAACAACGTACTGTCGATTGCCCAGCAATGGGTGATCGTCAAGCAGTCGGAAGCAAAGAAGGCCTGATCGCATTCGTACCAGGCACTGACCGAAGCCCGCGCCGAGTCGCGGGCTTTTTTGTGGGTGAAGGACTTTCGCTACAATCGACTGATGATTTCCGATTCTTCTCCGATCGCCGCGATTGCCACTGCTCCCGGACGCGGCGGCATAGGCGTCGTCCGCATTTCCGGCAAGGGCCTGATGCCGGTCGCGCGCGCCGTGTGTCGTCTCGATGGCCGCGAACTGAGGCCACGGCATGCAAGCTATCTGGATTTCGTGCACGCCGATGGCAGCACCATCGACCGCGGCCTCGCGATTTACTTCAATGCGCCGAACTCCTACACTGGCGAAGAAGTACTGGAGCTGCAGGGCCATGGCGGCCCGGTGGTGATGCAGATGCTGCTGAACCGCTGTCTCGAAGCGGGCAAGGACATCGGGCTGCGGCTGGCGAATCCCGGCGAGTTCACGTACCGCGCCTTCCAGAACGACAAGCTCGACCTTGCGCAGGCCGAAGCCGTATCTGACCTGATCGAAGCGTCGACCGAAGCCGCGGCCAAGCTGGCCACGCAATCTTTGTCGGGCAGCTTCTCGCAGGCCGTGCATGGGTTGGTGGAGAAGGTGATCAAGCTGCGCATGCTGGTCGAGGCAACGCTGGACTTCCCGGAAGAGGAAATCGAGTTCCTCGAAAAGTCGAATGCACGCGGCCAGCTGCAAGCCATTCGTGATGCCCTCGATCAGGTGTTCTCGCAGGCCGGGCAGGGCGCGTTGCTGCGCGACGGTTTGCAGGTGGTGCTGGCCGGGCAGCCGAACGTGGGAAAAAGCTCGCTGCTCAATGCACTGGCCGGCAGCGACGTTGCGATCGTGACCGCCATCGCCGGCACCACGCGCGACAAGATCACCGAGACCATCAATGTCGAAGGCATACCGATCAACATCATCGACACCGCCGGTATTCGCGACGACGATGATGCGCATGATGAAGTGGAGCGCATCGGCATCGCACGTACCTGGGCCGCGGTCGAACAGGCCGATGTGGTGCTGCATCTGATGGATGCGAGTCGCGGACCGACGCGGGCCGATGAAGACATCGTGTCGCGGCTGCCGGAGCATGTGCCGCTGGTCCGTATCTGGAACAAGATCGACCTGTCAGGCCATAAGCCTTCGGTGGAGCAGCTGGGCGACGTCACGCACATCTATCTGTCGGCGTCGGAGCGCATGGGCATGGATTTGCTGCGGAACGAATTGCTGCGCATCGCAGGCTGGCAGCAGACAGGCGAATCACTGTACCTCGCACGTGAGCGGCACTTGCTGGCATTAAAGGCAGCGCAGGAGCATCTGGCAACAGCCGCCGAGCTCGCTGCACAAAGCGATGCGGCACTCGATCTGTTCGCGGAAGAATTGCGGCTGGCTCAGGAACAGCTGAACAGTATCACCGGTGCGTTCACATCCGATGATCTGCTGGGTGTGATCTTCAGTCGCTTCTGCATAGGCAAGTAGGGCCCTGATGCCGTCACTGATTCCCCGCGTCGACCGGATGGTCGATGCCAGTCACTTCGGCTGAAGGAAAGGTGCGATGCCGTCTGCGGCCTGCGCCGCCGGATTCGCGGCACAGTACTGGTCGACAGCCGAAGCGGCATTGTCGATGTCTTGCGGGTTTCTCGGCTTTTTGTCGGACGCGCCGCGGATCTCCAGATAAGCCTTGCTGATCGTTGACAGATAGGCGCGGGTCCAGCCCACGCGCTGCTCCGGCGTCATCGCCGTCCATTCGGTGCATTTCGGGCTGCCGAACAACGAAAACGATGCGGTTGCGTCCGCACGTGCATCGGCGTGCGAGCCGAATGCCGCGACCATGAGCATCAGCAATGCGAATGATCGGAAAAGCGCTGTCATCCCGGTCCCGACCCTCATCATTGCGCATGCCGCGGGCCGACATGGCCGCGTACCATGGCCAGCGCCAACACCACCACAATCATCGAGCCGCCGAGCAGGTTCAGGTAAGCCGCTGCACCACCGGCGGTGATCATCGCGGCACCGGCGAAGGAGCTGACGAAGGCGCCGGTCCGGCCGAAGGCCATCGCCGAGGCTGCACCGGTGCTGCGTATCGGCGTCGGGTAAATATGCGTGCACAGCGCCGACAATGCGCACTGCAGCGCGGTCACGAACAAGCCATGCAAGCCCAGGCCCCACAGGAAAATCTCGGGGGCGGCCGTCACGCTGACCAGCTTCAGGCCCAGCGCAGTGGCCGCCGACATCGCGGCCCAGAACACCATGGGCTTGCGCGATCCGAACCGATTGATCGCCAGCGCGCACAACACGGCGCCGACCACGCCGCCAAGGTTATAGGCGGTCAGTCCCATGCCGGCCATCGCGGGCTGCAAGCCTTCGGTGGTCAACATCGTCGGCAACCAGCTGAACGCGGTGTAGATCGACAACTGCGTCATGAAGAAGCTGAGCCACAGCCACGATGAATCCCATGCGCGCCCCTGCCGGAACAGCTCGGCGACGCTGCCACGCTTGGCGGCCTCCACCACGCCCTCGGTGAATTCCCTCACGTGCGCAACCTCATGCGCCATTCGCGACAGCATCGCGCGCAATTCTTCCCAGCGTGCGCTCTGGCGTGCAAGGAATTTCGGCGACTCGCGCAATTGCAGCAACAGCAGCAAGCCATACGCGATCGGCATCGCACCGCCGATGAAGAAGAATGCACGCCAGCCCTGCACCGGCAGCACCTGTGCGGCGACCAGGCCAGCCAGCATGCCGCCGAGCGGGTAGCAGACCATGGCGGTGGCCACGGCCATCGTGCGGTAACGGAAAGGCATGAATTCCGCGGTCAGCGCCATCGCAGCCGGCAGCGTCGCGCCTATGCCCAGCCCGGCAAAAAAACGTATGACGGCTATCGTCGACACATCCGGCGCATAGCCGATCAGCAGCGTGGAAGACCCGAACAGGAAGATACTGCCGATGAGCACCGGCTTGCGTCCAAGCCGGTCGGCCAGCATGCCGGCGCTCAGGCTGCCGATCGCCATGCCCGCCAGCCCGCAGGCCACGGCCACCGAGAATGCGGCGCGCGTCACGCCCCATTCTTTCATGATCATCGGCAGCGCATAGCCGATCATCTGGCCATCGAAGCCGTCGAGCACGACGGCCAGGGCGGTATACACATAGGCGAGCTTCTGCAGCGTCGACAAGCCACTGTCGTCGATCGCCTTGTTCACGTCAAAATCCGCGCTCGATCCTTGCATCCTCTGCTCCCCAGGGTTCATGGACTGGCGGTGAGAGCGCAAATGCGCCAGCCGCTCTGCCGTTATCGTACAGAGGATTCGAAAAAGATGTGCCGCAAGGCAATTGTTTAGCGGGCGACTGGCAAGGCTGGCGGACGCTTGCCGCCGGAGCGGTTGGGACTGGGCTGACGCGCCGCTAGCGGCGTAGCGTGTCGCGGATCTCGCGCAGCAGCAAGATTTCTTCCGGCGTGGCCGGCGCCACCGCAGGTGCGGGCGGCTGCGCGCGCTTGAGCCGGTTCATCTGCCTGACCATCATGAAGATGATGAAGGCGAGGATCACGAAGTTCAGCACGACCGTAACGAAGCTGCCATAAGCCAGCACAGCGCCGGCCTTTTTCGCGTCAGCCAGTGTCGTCGCCGTCTGGCCGGCAAGCGGCAGGAAGTAATTGCTGAAGTCGAGGCCGCCGATGATCATCCCGATCAGCGGCATGATGACGTCGCCAACCAGTGAATCGACGATCTTGCCGAAAGCCGCGCCAATAATGACGCCGACCGCCAGATCCATCACATTGCCCTTCAGCGCAAATTCCCTGAATTCGCTCATCATCGACATCGATCTTCCCCTGGAGTGTCTTGTTTTGCCCGGCAATACTACCGATGGGCAAGGCTTCAAAGATTGATAAAGCTCTACAAAATGGCTTTCGGGAAAAAGCCCTAGCGACTTGACCCATGACCGAATACTGATGCCCCAGATAAAGTATCATCGTTGCGCGCGCCTCCCGTGGCGCTTCATTACATCGGAGAAACAACGTGTCACTGAATTTGATTTCCCAGCCCATCCTGAAACTGGCGGCCCTGATCCTCGCTGGCGGCGCCGCCTTGACGGCCTTCGCTGCCGACCCCACCAAGGTCGAGAACCTGCGTGTCACCAATGCCTGCAAATATTGCGACCTGACGGATGCCGCACTGGCCGGTGCCGACCTGCGCGGTGCCGACTTCCAGAACGCCAACCTGTCGGGTGCCAACCTGTCCAAGGCGGACTTGTCGCAACGTCCGATGGAAAAGCGCACGCTGTCGACCAATTTCGAAAGCGCCAACCTGAAGAAAACCAATTTCGAAGGCGCCAAGCTGAACGGCGCGGTCTTCCTGAACGCCTATCTGCGCGAGACCAACCTGCAGGGTGCGGACCTGTCGAATGCATCGTTTGCGTCGGCCAACCTGAAAGGCGCGAACCTGAAGGGCGCGAAGCTTGACGGCGTGAAGCTGGAAGAAGCGAAGCTGTGCAATACGACGATGCCGGACGGCAGCGTCAACGATTCGGGCTGCTGATCAGCCGCAGTGATGGCGAATGGACCGACAGCTCATTCGCCATCGTCATCCCACAACGCACGGGGTGACGGATGCAGGGGCCTTGCGCTGGCCTTGAGGGTTTTTCTGGCGGAGGTGGCGCGTGGCGCTGCCTCCGCTTTCAGTTGGTGCGCCGGATACGGCTGCAGGAAGGATGCGATCGCATCCGCATCGGCTGAAAGCCACGCCGGGTACTGATCCGGCTCCAGCACCACGACCATGCGCTTCTCGTCCTCCGGACGATGGAAGCGCTGCATCAGCGGATGATGGTCCGCATTGATCGTCAACATCGTGAACGACAGCAGCGGCTTGTCCTCCGGCCCGCCGTTCGGCCGCCACTCCCAGAGACCCGCGATGCCCATCGGCGCATCATTATCGCGCGCAATTCTCCAGCGCACCGCGCGACCGCTTTCATAATTGGGCTCGAAGATCGATTCGGCCGGAATGATGCACAGCTGCCGCTTTGCATAGGCATGTCGGAATGAAGGCTTGCTCGCAACCGTCTCGCTGCGCGCGTTGTACGTGTGACGCGACAGCTTCAGGTCGGCCCAGTGCGGCACCATGCCGAAGCAGGCGACATCGCAGTCTGTGCTGCCCGAACCATCATCGGCGAGACGGATGATGGGCGCCAGATAGCCGGGGTAGGCTTCTTCTTTCCAGTCCATGGCCGGCGGGTCCACATGGAAATGCGGGCCCAGCGCTTCGCGTTTCGACGGCGTGTAGTTGGAACACATGGGCCCATGATACCAACGCGTACAGCGCGATGCAGCATCAGTGCCTGCGCTCTTTCAGCCGCCGGAAATCCGACTTGCGGATCAGCGCATGGATGCCCTTGGTGCGATCCACGACTTGCGACACATTGAAATCGGTGGCTGCCGACAGATAGGCGAACGCCACCGCACGATCCATCCCAAGCTTTTCATGCAGGAAGCGAATCGCCTCGCGCACCGCATCCTTCATCGCTTCGTCCAGGTCCGGATTCAGGCCGATGGCGATCCAGTAATGGGGGGTCTCGCCGAACGGCTTTTGCAATGAACCGGAAGCCGACGGGATGCGCGCGTCGCCTTTCCTGAGCAGCGTCAGTCGGAAAGTCGCGCGCATCGAATGTTCAAGCGCCGTCAGCGCTACTTCACCATTGGCCTGCGCCATGTGCGGGTCGCCGGTATAGAAATTTGCGCCGGGCACAAGCACCGGCAGATAGACGATGGTGCCGGCACCCAGGTCTTTCACGTCCATATTGCCGCCGAAGTCGCCGGGCGGCACCGAGTGCACTGGCTGGTCGGTGGCAGCGGCGACGCCCATTACACCCATGAAGGGCGCAGCCGGGAACCTGACTTCGTAGCCATGCGCATTCTTCATCACCCCTTCCCACTGGCCACGGCGATTCTTGCGTATAGGCGTGAACACCGACACGTTGTGATACTTGTGCGGCTCGGCCGCGCTGGCATCCGGCTCCGGCTTCGGGGTTTCCGGAAATTCGCCGGGCAGCGCACCCTTGCCATGACGATTCGAGATCACGCCATAGGGCACGCGCGGCGTTACCGACAGTACCTCGACCTTCAACACATCGCCTGGTTCGGCGCCGGCAATCGCCACCGGACCGGTGACGATATGCGGGCCATCCTTCGAGAAATCATGTGGCAAGGAAGAAGCGGTGATGGCGATGGCATCGTTGAGCACCATCCCTGGCTTCACGCCATGCGCGCCGAAAAACCTTACCGGGTCGCGCCCCTGGTCTTCCAGAA
>CAZCDW010000061.1:0-13760 GCA_964497485.1 uncultured Bifidobacterium sp. | reverse complement strand
ATCGCGGTGCGGAACTGCTCGAACGCGACTTCCGGCCTTGCAGCGATCGCATCCAGCGGTAATTGCCCGCGCCTGGTTTCCTCGGCTTCCTGTTTCACCTTCTCGATGATCAAATCGACTTCTTCGGCCGAGATATGCAGCTCCTCGGCCTGCTTCATGATCAACACACGTTCTTCGTCACTGATCTCGCCATCTTTCAGGAAGCTGACCAGTTCGGCGTGCATCATCTCGCGGTCTTTATGCAGCTGGTCGTTGAACGCAGTCGACAGCACGGCCGCCGGCACCGCGAAGATGCCAATACCGACCAGCGCCATGATGATGGTCATCAGGCGTCCCACCGGCGTCACTGGCGAGATATCGCCGTAACCGACCGAGGCCAGCGTCACCACCGCCCAGTAGATCGACTGCGGGATATTCTCGAACTTGTCCGGCTGCGCTTCATGTTCAAACAAGTAACCAAGGCTGGCGGTCAAGATCACCAACAGGATCATGATGAAGGTCGATGCGGCAATGACGGGCCATTCGCGCTTCAGTGCCTTCAGCAGGGTGCCGGTGGACGTGGTGTAGCGGGTCAGCTTCAGCAGTCGCATCAGGCGGAAGATCCGCAGGAAACGCAGGTCGAACAGCTGGTGCAGAAGACTTTCAAGGAAGAAGGGCACGATAGCCAGGAAGTCGATCATCACGATCGGCGTCTTCGCATAGCGGATACGGCCCATGATGCCCTGGAAGCGCGGGTCCTCGGCGCAGGAATACAGACGGAAGATGTATTCCATCGAGAAGATGAACACGGCCACCGCATCGAGCACAATGAAATGCACGTTCAGCACATAGTGCACGGACTCGACCGATTCCAGCACCACTGCGCAGACCGAGATGAACACCCACCAGACGACGAAGGTGTCCAGCATGTCCTGCAGCTTGCCGCTGGTCTCGGTCGGATGCAGCAGCGAATAGACTTGCTGGCGGAAAGTGCGACCGCGGTTCAGTTCGCGGAATTCCTTCATCGCCGGGATCACCATCCGGAACAACTTGGCCAGACGCAGCAGTCGCAGCGCGCGCATCATGCGCAGGTCGATCGCGATCAGGCCCAGCATGGTCAGATAGAAAGGCAGGATGGCCGCCAAGTCGATCAGCGCATAGCCGCTGCGCATGAACGCAAAGCGCGGCAGGCCTGAACCGGAGAATTCCGGATCTTCCGGCGCGACATACCAGCGCAATACATACTCAACCGTGAAGGCAGCGAGCGAGAACAGCTCGAACACATGAAAAGCCTGCTTGTACGGCTCGAAGACGACAGGAATGTTTTCTGCGATCAGCGCCAGCGCGTTCAGGATGATCAGCAGGAAAATATACTTGTCGAACTGCTTCTGGAAGTTGTTCGGGTTATTCGGATCGAACAGCCACGCGTAGACAAACTGGCGCAGCGAAAGCGACGGGCCTTTGCCCTGTACGTTGTCGGTGGTTTGCATCATCGGGCTCCTGCGCGTCAGAACTTGACTTCACGGACATTGATCTGGGAGTAGCCGCGGCCGCAGACAGCGACTCGCAGCGACAGCGCATCCTTCACCGGTTCGGTGTCGGGTATCGCGCTGTAGATCAGCGAAGCGCCATCGGGCGGCTTCGGCAGACCTTTCTCGATGATGATGGCCCCTAGCGTGTCGAGCTGCGTGCGGTCGCATGCGGAGGCGAAGACGCCGCTGCCGGGTGAAGCGACGTTCGCGAGGCTGGCCAGCGGGCCGTCCTTGGCCACCAGCGCATCGCGGCACTCAGTCCAGCTGGCGCTGTCGGCGTCACAGGCAGCGATGCCTGTCTTCTCGCCGGCCGCACGTTTGGTGCCGGCTTCTTCCAGCCAGGCAGCAAACTGCTCGCCATTGGCCTTGGTGGCCTCGGTGTGCATGCCCTCGGTCCAGGTGGTGGCGCCGAGGCGCACCACCAGGATGCCGACGACGATGGCAATGACCACAAAGATGAAATCGGTCAGCGTGAAATACGGTTGCGCCGCTGAATCCGGCGTTGGCGTAGCGCCAGTCGGTGCCTGCATCGTTTTCCCCTCGTTTGTTATCTTGGATGCGGGGCGGAATGTTTGTTTATTGATAATCGTTTTCCGCCTGAGCTAGTTTATTCAACTCAAGTTGCGTTGTCACCGAGAAACAATTCCTTTTCGGAAAATTTTTTGCGAATTTTTGCCGCCTTGCGCCGTGATATGCTCGGCGCGAAAAAAAAGGCCCCCACCGGTAGCAAAATGAGGATTTTTTCAATGAAATTTCAAGGCAATTCAGATTTCCGTCAGGTTTCTATGATTTTCAACAAGGCCCTGACAGGCCTCGCGCTGGCCGGCGTGTTTGCGGGTACCGCGATCGCCGCATGTCCGGATGATGCCGCGGTCGACGCCTACGTCGCCGACTTCGCAAAGCGTCGCGTGAGCAAGGGCTTCGGCAACGACATCACGATCGAAGACGCCGAGTGTGCAAAGAAGAAGCTGGGAAAGAAGCTGCGCGTGGTGCTGGGTGATCCAGTCGGTTACAAGGCCGCGTTCACGAACCCGGCACTGCAGCAGCGCTTCGGTGTCAGCGGGCCCAAGTGGGGCTACATGTACAACCGCAACATGGTGGATATCATCGCGCTGCTGCCGTCCGATTTCGGCGCCATTCCGCTCTATGAAGCGGACATGATCGTCGAGGTGAACGACCCGGGACTCGCCGATGCGAAGACGCCGCTCGAGGCATTGAAGTATCTCGAGTCTGTGGTGCCCTTCATCGAATTGCCTGACCTGATGTTGGAAGGCAAATTCAGCGGCAACAACTTCATCGCGACCAATGTCGGCTTCCGTGGCGGCGTGCTCGGCATGGAGCTGCCCGTACAGCAGACCCAGGCCTTCGCCGATGCGCTGGCATCGATGACGGTGGTGATGGTCGATGAGGCTGACAACAACAAGGAACTCGGCCGTGGCAAGGGCAGCGCCTTGCTCGGACATCCGCTCGAGGCCGCGATCTGGCTGGCGAAAGAGCTGAAGAAGGACGGCATCACGCTCAAGAAGGGCGACTTGTTGAGCCTCGGCGGTTTCTTCCCGCCGCAGCCGGTCAAGCCCGGCATGAAGGTCAGGATGCGCTATGTCGGCTTGCCGGGCGACCCGCACGTCGGCGTCGAGTTCAACTGATCAGGCCGCACCGGGCGGGCCGACTTCCGGCCCGTTCGCAGCCAACGCAATACCCGCAGCACAGACAGCACCGGCACAGGTGCGGATCGCAGACACAGAAGAGGGGATAGGGGATGATGGCTCAATACACGCGCTTCCTTCCATGGGTGCTGACTGGTTTCGGCATCTTCCTGTTGTTACCGGTATCGCCGTGGCTGTCGCTGATCAGCCTTGGATTGTTCATTCTCGGTTGGCGCGACTACCGTCAGGAACATCATGCGATCCTGCGCAATTACCCGGTCACGGGCCACCTGCGCTTCATGCTCGAGTACATTCGTCCCGAGATCCGCCAGTACTTCCTCGAGAGCGATGAAGACAAATTGCCGTTCTCGCGCAACCAGCGTGCGATGGTCTATGCGCGCGCCAAGCGCCAGAACGACAAGCGCGGCTTCGGCACGATCAAGGCCGTCTATGGCAGCGACAGCGAATGGATAGGCCACTCGGCGGCGCCGAAGCACGTCGACCCGAAGCGCTTCCGGGTCACCATCGGCGGGCCGGACTGCAAGCAGCCTTATGAGGCCTCGATCTTCAACATCTCGGCAATGAGTTTCGGGTCGCTGTCGCCGAACGCGATACGCGCACTGAACCGTGGGGCGCAGATGGGCGGCTTCGCGCATGACACCGGCGAGGGCTCGATCTCGGCCTATCACCGCGAAAACGGCGGCGACCTGATCTGGGAAATCGGCTCCGGCTATTTCGGCTGCCGTAATTCGGCCGGTCACTTCGATGCCGACAAATTCGCCGAGCAGGCCAAGTCGCCCCAGGTGAAGATGATCGAGATAAAAATGTCGCAGGGCGCCAAGCCCGGTCATGGCGGCGTGCTGCCGGCGGCCAAGGTCACGTCGGAGATCGCTGCCACGCGCGGCGTGCCGCTGGGCCAGGATTGCGTATCACCTGCGGCGCACAGCGAATTCTCGACGCCGAAGGAATTGATGGACTTCATTCGCCGGCTGCGCGATCTGTCGGGCGGCAAGCCGGTCGGTTTCAAGCTCTGCATCGGCCAGCCCTGGGAGTGGTTCGGCATGGTCAAGGCGATGCTCGAGACGGAGACGTATCCGGACTTCATCGTCGTCGATGGCAGCGAGGGTGGCACCGGGGCCGCGCCGGTCGAGTTCTCCGACCATGTCGGCATGCCGATGCGTGAGGGCTTGCGTCTCGTCCACAACACCCTGGTCGGGGTCGGCAAACGCGATCGCATCAAGATAGGTGTGTCGGGCAAGATCATCTCGGCCTTCGACATCGCGCGCGCACTGGCGCTCGGTGCCGATTGGTGCAACTCGGCGCGCGGCTTCATGTTCGCGCTTGGATGCATACAGTCGCGCAGCTGTCATACCGACCATTGCCCGACCGGCGTCGCCACTCAGGACCCAGATCGCCAGCGCGCGCTGGTGGTGCCGGACAAGGCCACGCGCGTGCGCAACTTCCACGAACTGACCGTCGAAGCACTGGCCGAGCTGGTCGGCGCGGCCGGGCTGGAAAGCCCGAGCCAGATCACGACCGAGCACATCACGGTGCGCAATGTCAGTGGTATCGCCGTATCGCTGGCCAGCACGCTGCCGGCCATCGAAGAAGGGGCGTTGCTGGACGAAGCCAAGCTGAATTTGCTGCCCGAGCCTTTCAGCAGCCACTGGCCCACCGCCAGCGCCGATACCTTCGAGCGTCGCGCAAGGCCGCGCTGAACGCAGGAATTGGCGACCGCATGGTCACTTGCGCCTCCCAATAATGTTCAGTATATTGAACATTCTTGGGGGTGAATGGCAATGGATATCCCGGAACTGGGGCTGGCCGTGAGGGCCAGGCGCGAGGCGCTGGGCCTGACCCAGCAACAATTGGCAAAGATGGGTGGACTGTCGCGCACGACAGTTAATTTGCTCGAAAACGGCACCTTGTCCGATCTTGGTTTTCGGAAGCTTGGCTTGCTGGTCGACTTGCTCGGCATCGCCCTGGTCGCCGTTCCGCCGTCTGAGCCACCCCGTCACGCGCTGCAATCGGCCAGTCGTAGCGCCAGCGTCAGCTATCGCGAGAAGCTGACCCCGACCGAACTGGCAGCTGCCCTTGCAACGGGAGAAATCCCCGATGGACGGCTCGCTCATGTGGCAACCCTGATCGATGAAGCTCCCGTCGGTTTGCTGGTTTCTGCGGTCGAAGAAGCGTCATCGCTGACATCCGTGCCGGCCAGAGAAATCTGGTCGCACGTCAGGCGCTGGGCGCAGGATGTCAATTCCCCGCGTGCAGTCTGGGCCTGATCCGTGAACGGTCCCACCGTGAGGAAAATTGATGCGGATCCCGATGAGCCGTGGTCCGTACTGCTGTCGCATGCATTGACTCTGATCGATACCTTCTCGTATCTGGGCGGCGTCCGCGACCCTCTGTGGACCTTCGGTGGAGGCACGGTCCTGATGCTTCGGTATGGGCACCGGCGAAGCAAGGACATCGATATCTTTGTGCCTGATCCACAGTACCTTGGTTATGTTTCTCCACGCCTCAGTGACCTTGCTGCGGAAGTGTCTGACGATTACGTCGAAGCAGCCGGCTACGTCAAATTGATTCGACATGAAGGAGAAATCGATTTTGTTGCATCCCCTAACCTGACTACACATCCTTTCGACTGGTGGGAGATACACGGAAGGGCGCTACGCGTGGAGACGCCAGCGGAGATCATTGCGAAAAAGCTGTGGCATCGCGGTGATACGGCAACCGCTCGTGATCTGTTCGATCTTTCGCTGGTTATCTTGCGCGATCCTGAAGGATTGCAAGCGGCCGCGCCATTCCTGATCCGTCATCGGGATCGTTTCCTCGAACAGATCGTGTCTCGGCAAGCAATATTTCGAGCCCAGTTTGATGCCATTGATACTCTGTCATACCGGCCAGGTTTCGATGATGCAGCAGCGTTGGCAAAAGAGTTTTTGCTGAGCCTGTAGTTTTGTACCGGCAGCTGATCCCAAAGTCGCTTCAGTTCATCGTCATCACGAGGGCGGTCATGTCATCGCGCCGCAGCTGTTTCCCTTGCCAAGCGCGCAGATCATCGCGGATGCGCTGCGCAGTCGCCTGCGCATCGAGTCCGCGGCAAGCCTGCAGCAGTTCCGTCAAGCGGCGATAGCCATACGCCCGCGGTGAGCCTTCGCCCCCGACCTGGTCGGTGATGCCATCGGTGACCAGCAGGAAGCGGTCGCCGGGCGCATAGCTGATCGCATGCACGGGCGGCACCTCCGTGGGCGGTGACGGGTAGCCGAGCGAGATGCGGGCGGGCTGCAGGCGATCGACACGGCCATCGGCTTGCGCATGCATCAGGCCCAGCTTCGCCCCCGCAAACTCCAGCACGCGCTGGGCGGTGTCGATGCGTACGATCGCGGCATCGCAGCCATCGTCGCTTTCGGTGCCCGCGGCATCCTGATTGAGTCCCCTGCGCAGCGCCTGGTCGAGCGCCATCAGCATTGTGGACGGATCCATGCCCGGGTTCGCGGCGACGATACGCTCCAGCGACGTGCTCGCCAGTACCGACAGCATTGCGCCCGGCACGCCGTGGCCGGTACAGTCGGCCAGCGCCAGCGTGATGCGTCCCTGCTCGTCGGGCGGCGATACCCACCAGACATCACCGCCGATGGTGTCGCGCGGCTCCCAGATCGCTTCGAAGGAGCGGAAGCGGCCGTCGAGACGCTGCGTGCGAGGCAGCTGCGCCTTTTGCAGGCGGCTGGCGTAACTGATGGAGTCGAGGATGAGCTGATGCTGGCGCTCGGTGTCGGCCTTGCTGTCAGCCAGTTCACGCGTGCGCTCGGCGACGGTGGCCTCAAGCCGCTGGTTCTGCGTCTCCACCTCGCGCTTGAGTTCGTCCTGCAGCCAGCGGTTCTTGCTGAAGACTGCCAGACCCATGATCAAGGCTTCGCAGCAAAAGCCCACTGCCTGTGCCGTATTGGAGCTCTGCAGGAAGAAGCCGAGCCCGACCTTTTCCATGAAGCTGAACGGCGATGGCACGCTCAGGAAGGTGCTGAGCAAGAAGACGGCACGGAAGAACAGATAGGGAAGGATCGCGAACATGAAGAATTTCGCGACCTGCACGCCTTGCCGATAGCGCACCCAGGCACTGGCGAAGATGGTCAGCAGCATGGCGATCACCATCAACGCATAAGGGCCGAACACCAGGGTAGGCCTCGTGACCGCAACGTGCCAGAAGGGGACGACCATCACCCACCAGGCTATCGACAGCACCACATACACATTGCTGGCGCGGTAGACCCGCGGCAGATGAGTCTTCAAATCGAGGAAGCTGCGCGCAAACAGTACATAGCCGATGGCCTGCATGAAGCCGAAGGTATTGCCGACAAAGCGCGTCACGTACACCGGCCCGACGGTCAGCCCTTCGAAGTTCAGCAGAAATTCGTAAATGCGCGAGCCATCATGCACAGGCAGCACGCTGTACGACACCAGCGCGATCATGATCCAGGCGGCGTACAGCACGCTGCTACGGTCACGGTTTTGCAGCGCCGAGTACCAGCCGAACACACTGGCGGCCAGCAGGATGCCGGCAAACAGGCCTTCGATCACCAGCCCGAAGCGGCGTATCTCCAGATAGCGTGCATGATCAACGATGGTCGGCGACAACACGGCTGGCACCTTCGCGCCGGAACTCACGGGCTTCAACAGCAACTGCATGTGCTGTCCGGCCCTGAGGACAAACACCGGATATTGACTCTGGCTGCGGCCTATCGCGGCCTTGTAGGGGTTGGCGTCCACCAGATGCGAATAGCTGCCCCAGAATGCGCCATTCGTTGGCAGCTCGCGCAGGCTGCCGTCCTGGTGGATGACGAAGGTGTGAAATTCTTCCCAGGCTGGCAGATCGATACGCAGCTCACGATCATGATCCAGGGAGCTGTGCAGGCTTACCAGCACCCAGTAGCGATGGCTGCGCTCCAGCGATGTCAGGCTGCTCAGTGGCTGGAAATCCGGCAGTCGCGCGGCGACCTGATCCGCGCTCAATGTCGCTGAAGGGTCGTCCAGCACCTTGACGCTCGCTGCATCGTTGAAGATCAGTGGCGTATCGGGCGTGACTTCGATGGCCAGCAAGCTCGCTGAAGGAAGGAATAGCAGGGCAGCCAGCAGCCAGCGCTTCAAGCGTTGCATCGTCTTGCTCCGATCATGTGGGTTGGGCTCGCACCGGCTGGTGCGCGAGCTCAGGTGCCGCTGCGCAGCTTTTCGGCGAGAGTCGTCAGTTGTTCGGCCAGTTCGCTGCGTGCGCCTGCATCCAGCGCCGCTGGGTCGAGGTCGATCGCGACACCGGCCGGATGGGCCAGCGTCAGCGCTGCATCGCCAGCGGCCGCCTTGCGGCCCTTGATCGCATAGGTACGCACGTCGCGCGCGATGCCTTTCATCTGTATCGCGCCGCGCAGCTCGGCCTCGACCATATCCTGCACGTAGGCATAGGTCTCGTAGCTGACCAGGATGCCGCCGACATCGGCCGCCGATTCCAGACGTTGCGTGAGATTCACTTCGCCACCGATGATGGTGTAGGACAGACGCTGCTCGGAGCCGAAATTGCCGACATTGCAGTAGCCGGTGTTGATGCCGATGCGGATCTCGAACGGGCGCTCGAAACCGTTTGCCCGCCAGCGCTTCTGCAGCACCAGCATGCGCTCCTGCATGCGCAATGCCATCTCGACGCAGGCGCGCGCGTCTTCGCGCACGCCCTTGCTTTCGGGGTCGCCGAAGAAGACCATCATCGCATCGCCGATGTACTTGTCGATGGTCGCGCCGTGCTCGAGCGCGATCTGGGTCATCTCGGAAAAGTATTCGTTCAGGTACTCGGTCAGCGCTTCAGGTTGCAGGCTCTCCGAGGTTTGCGTGAAGTTCTTGATGTCGGAGAACATCACAGTCAGCTTCTTGCGCTGGGTCGCGATGCGGGTGTCGTGATTGCCGGCGAACAGCGCCTCGTGGATCTGTGGCGGCAGATATTTGGCGAGCTGGCGCGACAGGTTCTCGAGCTCGGTCTTGCGCTGGTCGAGCTCGCGCGTCTGCGTCTTGAGGTTGGAGTTCAGCTTGACCAGCCGTTGCTCCTGCCGGTCCGAGTGACGGGTCAGGTCTTCGTTTTCGCGCACGACTTTCGCAAAGCGCTCGAACAGCCGGTGCGCGAAGGCGCGTACTTCGGCATCGTCGCCGCTCTCCAGCAAGGAAGGCCCCTCGGCCAGCAGCCGCTTCTCGCGGTCATACAAGTCGAAGAGCGGGTCTTCCATGCGTCGTGCCGCCAGCGTCAGAGCGCTTGCACGGCGATCGGAAGTTCGGGGAAGCGGTCTTTGAAGTCTTCGCCGAGCTCTTGCATGATGTCGTCATCGTCCTGGAAATTCCAGGTGATGTTCAGCTCATGGCCCGCCTTGCGCACGGCCTCGAGGCCTTCGAAGATGCGGAACATCGCCTTGATGCTCGAGCTGTTGATGTAGACCATCGCGATATCGACCGTCAGCGGCTTCTTGACGGCCACGGGCAGCTGGTCGATGGCTACGATGACCTGGCCATAGAAAGCGGAGACGTCCTCCGGGAAGGATTCACCCTTCATGCTGAAGATGCCTTCGGTCACCGACAGGCGAATCTCAGGCGTGCGATCGGTAGCGGTGATGTGCAGTTCACTCATGGTGTCCCCAGGTTTCAGATTCTTGCGGAGAGGAAGAAGTCCACATGCGCTTCATCGATATCGGTGAACGCGAACGAGATCGGGTGTGACGCGCGGCGCGCGATTTCCAGCAGTCCCAGGCCGGCGCCCGGTCCTTCATGCTCGTTCGACTTCGACATGCCTTCGCGGTACAACTGGCGGATGGTTTCCTTGTCGGCGCCTTGCAGTTGTTCCAGCGTTTCTTTCAGCTTCAACGACGCATCACGCAGGATGCGGTTGCCGCAGACGATGGAAATCTCTCCGTCATGCTCGGAAATGCAGACCATGCCGGACGCGCCTTCGCCGGTACGTCCATGCCAGATCAGGTTCTGCATGCCTTCCATGAACACCGAGAACACGGTGCGTGAGCGCTTGGCGTCATCGAGACCTTCCATCCGCTGTTTCAGGATGTCGGCCAGCGTCACCATCAATTCGTCGGACACCGAGCCGTTGTAGGCCATGATCACGCCTGAGGCCTGCATCGCAGTGCGTATGTCTATCGCTTTGGAGATTTCCATGCATGCTCCGTCTGGGCTGGCTGTTCATTCACGCAGCACCGCCCCGTGCGACGTCAGGCCGCCGCGCACGAGCGGCAGGCATGACGGAAAATCAGATCGGGAATGCTGCGTGATTCGTTCTGTTTTTATGACCGGGCAGTGCTGATTGCGACGCCGGACGTAATCGATCTTATTACACATCCGTCGCAAAGTTAAAGCTTAGCCTGCGAAGGCGTGCAGATTACGTTCTTGTAATTATCAAATAAAGAACGTCAGGCTCGAGGCAGGCGGACGTCGGCACGGGAGGAAATCGACAGGGTCGCGAAGGGTCAAGAAGGATAAGTAGGGTCAGGAGTCGGTCGGCTTGCGCACCACCGACAGCAGTCCTGCGCGCGTGGTCACATGCAGCGTCCGGACTTCGCCAAGGTACTCGCCATCGACCGCGATGGGCATCGGCGTGGCAGGAGTCGCCTCGAGACGGGAGAAGCGCAGGTGCCGCACGCCGGGGCGTCCGACATGGCGGCCGCGCAGCATCGCCGGTAGCAGTCGCAGCACGCGCGTCAGTCCCATGCCTTCGGCCAGCATCAGGTCCAGCTTGCCGTCGCTGTCACTGGCCATGGGCGCCATCGCCATGCCGCCGCCATAGGTCGAGGTATTGAGACTGCTGGACAGCAGCACCTCGCCGTCATACCAGGGCTGGCTGTCGGCACTGATCTGGACCTTGAACCGGCGCAGTGCAGCCAGCTCTATTAGTGTCGCCATCAGATAGCGTGGCATGCCGGTCAGCCAGCCGGGCAAGCCGGCAGCGTGCGCCGTCACTGACGCGTCGAATCCGACGGCAAGGCTGGACAGGAACACCGATTGCCGCTGGCCGCGACTGACGGCGTCCATGTAGCTGATCTCGCCGATATCCATCGTCGAGGCCGGTGCATGCAGCGCGATATCCAGTGCCTTGCGCCAGTTCTTGCCGGCGACGCCGAGCGCGCGCGCGGTATCGTTGCCGCTGCCTATGGGTACCAATCCCAGCGTGTGTCCACCGAGGATCAGGGAGGGCAACATTTGCTGCACGCTGCCGTCGCCACCAGCGATGATCACGCGGCTGCCGGCAGGCAGCGCGTCGACCAGCCTGCGTGCGGAGCGTACGCTGTCGGTTCTGAAGAACATCGGCCGCGGCTGCGTCACGGCCAGGCAGGCTTCGATCGCGCGCTGCAGTTTCTCCGCGCGGCCTCCACCGGCATTCGGGTTCAGCAGCAACATCGTCGGTGTGCGCCGCGCGTCAGCGAGCGCCGCAGTGGACGCCGCAGTGGTCGTCGTGGTCACAGCATGCGTTGCAGCGCCACGTGGCGCTGCAGCGGTTCCGGCAGTGCCGGATGCGGTGGGGGAGTCGGTGGGGTCGGCCATGATGCGCGCAAGTGTAACCTGCAGCCGGGCCGACAACGCCAGCCATATGGCCGGCGTGTCGCAAATGTGTCAGACCTCAGCGCTCATCAAACGTTGTTGCCGTTCTTCGGTTGGTTTTCGAGCGGTGGCTCGAACCAGCGGTACAGCACCGGCAGCACGACCAGGGTCAGCAGGGTCGAGGTGATCAGGCCGCCGATCACGACGATGGCCAGCGGTCGCTGCACTTCGGAGCCAGGGCCGGACGCAAACAGGAAAGGCACCAGGCCCAGCAACGCGACGGTGGCCGTCATCATCACCGGACGGAAGCGCTGAGCACAGCCTTCGCGCAGTGCCTCGCGTACCGGCAATCCGTCCTCGCGCAGCTTGCGCACATAGGTGATCAGCACCACGCCGTTGAGCACCGCGATGCCCCACAACGCAATGAAGCCTACCGATGCCGGCACCGACAGGTATTCGCCAGTGACCGCAAGCCCGAACACGCCGCCGATGGACGCGAACGGCAGCACGGTGATGATCAATGCCGCCAGCCGCGCCGAATTGAACATCAGGAACAGCAGGAAGTAGATCGCCGCGATCGTCAGCGGCACGATCACCATCAGCGTGCCCATCGCGCGCTGCATGTTCTCGAACTGGCCGCCCCACGAGAAGTAGTAGCCATCCGGCAGCCTGACCTTGGACTCGACTTGTTGCTGCACTTCCGCGACGAAGCCGCCGAGATCGCGACCGGTCACGTTGGCGCCGACCACGACCCGGCGCTTGCCGGTCTCGCGGTTGACCATCGGCGGACTGTCGATCAGCTTGATGCTGGCCACGCTCTCGAGCGGAATCATCGCGTTGTCGGCGGTGCGCAGCATGGTCTCACGGATCACATCGACCGAGTTACGGAAGTTTTCCGGATACCGTAGCTGTATCGCATAGCGGCGCTCGCCTTCGTACAACTGGCTGACCTCGGTGCCGCCGATCGCGGTCTCGATGATCTGGTGGATATCGGCGACGTTGATGCCATAGCGTGCAATCGCGCGGCGGTCGATGTCGATGGTCAGCGTCTGCTGCCCGGACAGGCGGTCGACGCGGATGTCGCGCGCGCCCGGCACTTGCTTGACAATCTGCGCAACCTGCTCTGACAGACGCTTCAGTTCGTTCAGGTCATCGCCGAAGATCTTGATTGCCAGCTGCGAGCGCACGCCGGTCAGCATCTCATCCACACGCTGCGCGATCGGCTGGTTCATCACGATCTGCACGCCGGGCAGGTCGGCCAGTGCATGACGGATGTCGTTCTCGATCTCGATCTGGCTGCGGCCGGACTCGGGGTCGATCGATACCACTGGATCGGATTCATTCGGGCCGGACGGGTCGGCCGGCGATTCGCCGCGACCAAGCTTGGAAACAGCCATGCGCACGCCCGGTATCTCGCTGATCCGGCGCATCACCTCGAGATCGATCTTCGCGGCCTCGTCGAGCGAGATGCTGGGCATGCGGATGATGGTCGGCGTGATCGAGCCTTCCTTCATGATCGGGATGAAGCTCTTGCCGAGCAGCGGCACCAGCGCGAACGAGAACAGCAGCAGACCGATGGCGGCAGCCACCGTTTTTTTCTCGGCGCCCATCGCGGTGTTCAGCAGCTTCAGGTAGTGCCGCTTCATGAACGCGATCGGTTTCGTGTCATGGTCGGCGCCGCCCTTCAGGATGTACGAGCACAGCGCTGGCGACAGCAGCAGCGACACCGCCAGCGACACTGCCAGCGCGATCGCAATCGTCAGCGCCAGTGGCGCGAAGGTCTTGCCCTCCATGCCGGTCAGCGCCATCAGCGGCAGGAATACCAGGATGATGATCGAGATGCCGTAAATGGTCGGCTTCGCGACTTCGAGGGTGCCTTCGAGCACGATCTTCATCCGTTCGCCCGGCGCCGCATGGCCGAGCTTGTGGAATACGTTCTCCACCACCACCACGGTGCCGTCCACCATCAAGCCGATCGCGATTGCGAGCCCTCCCTGCGACATCAGGTTGGCCGACAGACCGATCTTGTTCA
>CAZCDW010000060.1:5784-13879 GCA_964497485.1 uncultured Bifidobacterium sp. | reverse complement strand
TTCCGCCAGCGCCGCAAAGGCACGGTCGCGGATTTCTTCGACAGGTCCGACGCCTTCGATCTTGCGATACCTCGGCGCACCGGGCTTGCCACTCTTTGCCCAGTCGTTGTAATAACCGACGAGCACCTTGGTCTGGTCGTGATAAACGGCGAGACGCTTCTTGACGGTTTCTTCCTTGTCGTCGTCACGCTGGATCAGGTCTTCACCGGTGGCGTCGTCCTTGCCGGCGACTTTCGGCGGGTTGTACTTGACGTGATAGGTGCGCCCCGACGCGGTGTGCACGCGACGGCCGCTCATACGTTCGATGATGGCGTCATCCGGCACATCGATTTCGAGCACATAGTCGATCGCAACACCGGCATCCTTCATCGCATCGGCCTGCGGAATCGTGCGCGGGAAACCATCGAACAGATAGCCGTTTGCGCAATCAGCTTGCTTGAGTCTGTCCTTGACCAGGCCGATGATGATGTCATCCGACACCAGGCCGCCCGCATCCATGACCTTCTTGGCCGCCAGGCCGAGGGGCGTGCCCTCCTTGACTGCGGCACGCAGCATGTCACCGGTGGAAATCTGCGGGATATTGAATCGTTCTTTGATATAGGAAGCCTGGGTGCCCTTGCCGGCACCGGGCGCTCCCAACAGGATGAGCCGCATCGTAAATCCTTAAACTAATTTTTATCTCTGAAGCCAGGTATGGAATACCCCACGCGAATTATGTTCGCGGCGCGTATTTGCGATCGGGACTCCGAGCAGCGCGGCGGTATTGTCTCCCAACTACCTTGCCCGAAACTTACCACAGAATCACGGACTTACCCAGAATTGGCAGGCGTTGACAGTGCTCAAGCGGCAAACAGACGACGCACCCGTTCGAGGTCTTCCGGCGTGTCGACTCCAGCAGCCGGCGCCTGATCGACCACGTGCACGGCAATGCGATGGCCGTTCCACAGCACGCGCAATTGTTCAAGTGCTTCGATGTGCTCGATCGGCGAAGGTGGCAGTGACGGATAGTTCTGCAGGAAGGATTGGCGATAAGCGTAAATACCGACATGCCGCAACGCGACATGCCCTTGCGGCATGGTCGTGCGGTCGCGCGCGAACGCATCGCGGTGCCAGGGAATGGGGGCGCGCGAGAACAGCAGCGCATCGCCGCGCGCATCCAGCACGACCTTCACCACATTCGGATTGAAGAATTCATCCGCTGCATGAATGGGATGGGCAGCGGTGGCGACCGGCACGTCCGCGCGTACGCGGGCCGCACAGGCGTCGATCAGTGACGGATCGATCAGGGGCTCGTCACCTTGCACATTGACGATCACTGCATCTTGCGGCAAACCAATCGCAGCGGCCACCTCGGCGATGCGGTCGGTACCGGAAGGATGGTCGACGCGAGTGATCTGCGCTGCGACGCCATGCCGTGCGCACGCGGCCATCACGTCAGCATGGTCAGTCGCGACGATGACCTGCGATGCTGAAGATAATGCAGCGCGCTCGGCGACGCGCACCACCATCGGCTTGCCGGCAATGTCGGCCAGCGGCTTGTCCGGCAGGCGCGTCGACGCCATGCGGGCGGGAATGATGACCGTGAAGCTCACGTCAGAGGCGAGGCGGTTTGGCAGTAACCGAGCGTTCAGGACGCCGGGTCCGCTGCGGGCGCGGCGTTCAGGTCACGCGCTTCTTCGGCCCACATGATGGGAATGCCGTCGCGGATCGGATACGCGAGGCGATCGGGCTTGCAGATCAGTTCCTGCGCATCCTTGTCGTATTTCAGCGGGCCTTTGCACAAGGGGCAGACCAGGATGTCAAGCAGTCGGTTGTCCACGCAATTTCTCCACGATGTTATCGGCCAGGGGGCCGGCAATGCTGGCACGCACGGGCACCACCCACAGGCGGCGATCAGCGCAAAGCCTCGCGTTGCGGGCGCATTTTACTGCATCCTTCTCCGTGATCAGGATCACGTCGGCCTCGATGCCCGCGAATGGATTGCCCGCAAAATCATGATGGTCGGGCAAGGCCAGCGTGGCCGAAAGCGGCACACCGCGCGCGGCCAGCATGTCGAAGAAACGCTGCGGATGGCCGATGCCGGCGGCGGCCGCGACACGCCGGCCGTCGTGCAAGGCAGCCAGCGGCATCCGGTCTTGCCGGTCGGCGAGCCGCTCGACCTGCGCGCCTTGCAAATGCATCGTGTACTTGTGCTCGCCCTGCGCCTCGACACCATTGAGCACATAAAAATCGGCGCGCCGCCAGCCTGGCTCGCGCAACGGTCCGGCTGGCAGCAGCCAGCCATTGCCGGTACCGCGCGCATCCGACAGCTGTATCTCGATCTGACGGCCCAGTGCGTAATGCTGCAGACCATCATCGGCGATGATCACATTCACTTCCGGGTGCAGCGCCAGCAAACGGCGCGCGGCCCAGACGCGGTCACGCCCGACCACGACTGGCGCGCCGCTGCGGCCGGCAATCAGCAAAGGTTCGTCACCCACTTCATCGGCCGTACTGGCAGGCCTGACTTCCACGATCTGCTCCGACTCGCGACCATAACCGCGCGAGATCACACCGGGGTGCAGGCCGCGCTCGCGCAGGCTCTCGACCAGCCAGATCGTGAATGGCGTCTTGCCGGTGCCGCCGACAAAGATATTGCCGACGACGATGACGGGTACCGGCAAGTTCACTTGCCGCAAGAGACGCAACGCATACAACAGACGGCGTACGCCGATCAGCACGCCATACAGCAGGGACAGCGGCAGCAGGCACACTGCAAACCAGCCACGCCGGCGCCACTCTCGCGCCAACAGTGTTTCGAGTCTGCCGGCGCGGCTTGCATTGACGAGGGTGCTTGTCGGTGCAGCCGGGTTCATCGATTTTTCCGGTGTCGCGGGCGTGGTTGTCACGGTGGGCTCCCGGCTGCAGCACCGCTGCTCTTGTTGCCCTGCGTCGCGAAGTTCAGCCGCTTCATGCCTGCCATGCGCGCGGCTTCCATCACATTCACCACCGATTGATGGGTCGCCAGTGCATCGGCATGGACTTCGACCGTCATGTCGGCGCGCCCGTGCGCGGCATCCTTCAGCGCCAGTGCCAGCGACGATGCATCGCGCGCGGCGATGCGGCGATTGTCAATCGCGAAACGCCCTTCGGCATCGACAGCCACTTGCACCAGTTCGGGCTGCGGTTGTTTCTGGCTGGGGTCGGCAGTCGGCAGGGAGACACGCAGCGTGCTGACCTTGCTGAAGGTCGTGCTGACCATCAGGAAGACAAGAATCACGAGTAGTACGTCGATGAAGGCGATCAGGTTCACCTCCGGTCGATCGCGCTCGCGGCCCTTGCGGAAATCCATGTCAATCGCGCACGCCGTTCAGCGCATCGACAAAATGCACGGCCTGCTGCTCCATGTCGACCACGAAGTCATCGACCTTTGCATGGAAGTGACGATGGAACACCAGCGACGGCATCGCGACCGCGAGCCCGAAAGCAGTGTTGTACAGCGCCACCGAGATACCGTGCGCAATGCGCATCGGGTCGCCTCCGGCCGCATCTTGCGCGCCGAACAGCTCGATCATGCCGATCACGGTGCCAAACAAACCCAGCAGCGGTGCCAGCGTGGCGATCGTGCCCAGGGTCGTCAGGTAGCGGCCAAGCTGGTGCGCGACCGCACGGCCGGCCTCCTCGATGGCCTGTCGCATCACGTCGCGCGGCGCGCCCACATTGCGCAGGCCGGCTGACAACACGCGACCGAGCGGCGAGTTCTGCTCGAGTTGCCTCAGCACCTCGCCATCGGCACGGCCGCCGCGCGCGACCGCGATCGCTTCCGACAGCAGGCTGGGCGGCAAAATGCGCGAAGGGCGAAGGTACAATGCGCGCTCGATGATGACCGTCAGCGCGATAATGGACGCGGCCAGCAGGAACCAGATGGGCCAGCCGGCAGCCTGGATGATGGCGAACAAAAGGCAATCCCCGGGTGTGTGGAATCAACGGTTGCAGACTGTATCCGCTTCACTGCCCACGGGCAAGGAATCTGATGCGCCGCAGTGTTCTTTGGCGTCGGCAAGCATGAATACGGATGCCGACCGAAGCTTGCGCTTACTTGAGCCTGCGCAAATCGCCGCCCACGGTCGATGGCAGATCAAATCGTTCGTTGTTCACATTTGGTGTGGATAACTTTGTGGGCAAGCCGTCGCACCCGCCGCAAAGTCATTGATTCATAAGCATTTTTCCGACTTGCCTCAGATTCGAGCAACCGAGGTTTTCCTTTAATAATCAATGGCTTATCTCAAACTCGCCGTTTACCCTACCGCAAGACTCCCGATGCCTGCGGGTTCCGCCTTCATACGCAATCATGTGGAAAGCCAGTACGCTCCCGCCCCCCGCCATGGAATTTGACCTGCCTGATTCACTGCCCGGCTACCCATCGAAGCCGACCGCAAACCGCCCTGAAATCCTGACGGTTTCCCAATTGAATCAGACGGTTGCGCGTCTGCTGGAGCGCAGCTTTCCGCTGGCCTGGATCTCGGGCGAGATCTCCAACTTCACGCGGGCCGCATCCGGCCACTGGTATTTCACGCTGAAGGACGCGGGCGCCCAGGTGCGCGCGGTGATGTTCCGCGGCCGCGCGCAATACGTGGATTTCGCGCCGCGCGAGGGCGACAAGATCGAGGTGCGCGCCACCGTCAGCCTGTACGCGCCGCGCGGTGACTTCCAGCTCAATGTCGAGACCATGCGCCGCGCCGGCGTCGGCAATCTGTATGAAGCTTTCATGCAGCTGAAGGCGAAGCTGGCAGCCGAGGGCCTGTTCGAGCCTTCACGCAAGCGCGCACTGCCGGCCTTCCCGCGCACGGTCGGCATCGTCACCAGTCCGCAGGCGGCCGCACTGCGCGACATGATCATCGCATTCCGTCGGCGCGCACCGCATGTGCAGCTGGTGCTGTACCCGACGCTGGTGCAGGGCGACGCGGCCGCCACACAGATAGCGCAGATGATAGCGACGGCTTCGGCACGTGCCGAATGCGATTTGCTGATTGTCGCTCGTGGCGGTGGCAGCCTTGAGGATCTGTGGTGCTTCAATGACGAGCGCGTTGCGCGCGCAATCGCGGCCTGCGCGATGCCGGTGATCTCGGGTGTCGGCCACGAGACCGATTTCACGATCGCCGATTTTGTTGCCGACCTGCGCGCCCCGACGCCCACGGCTGCCGCCGAGCTTGCGGCCACGCCGCGCGAAGACTGGCTGGCCGAGTTGGGCCAGCATGCGGACGACCTGATCGCTGCGATGCGGCGCCAACTGGATGATCGTTTGCAGACGCTGGACTGGCTCGCACACCGTGTACAAGGCCCGGAAGCCGCGATCCGCCAGCATCGCCTGAAGCTCGATAGTCTGGGCGCAAGGCTGCAACACGCCACCGATGCACCACTGGCCAGGGCGCGCTTTGCACTCACTCAGGCGGCAAGCCGCTTGCAGCATGCATTGCCCGACACGCGCCTGATGCGCACGCAGCTGGCCGCGCGCAACGAACGCTTGAGCGCCGGCTTCCAGGCCTGCCGGGTCGCCGCCGGCCACCGTCTGTCGGCAGTGCAGGCGCAGCTGGAAGTGCTGGCACCGCAGCGCACGCTGGAGCGCGGCTATGCGATCGTGCAGGATGAACAGGGGCAGGTATTGCGCGACACCGCGCAATTGAAAGCGCCGCAGACGCTGAACCTGAAGCTGGCATCCGGCAGCGCAAAGATCGACGTTGCCAGGGTCACGCCAGACAATGACTGAGCCGGCGCAGCTTTGCTGCCGCTGACTGGCTGTCGATCCCCTTCGACTGGGCTGCCCGGGCGCACAACGGCAATGGCTGGTTAATCCGGCACGGATCGAAAAAAACCGCTGAGATCTGCGGCAAATTAACTGGCGCCCTCCCTGAAGGTGTCAAGCTCCACCATCGCACAGCTTCGCTGGCTCGGCATGAAACGGCACAGCAGCTCATCGGTTCCTTACGCTATACTTCCGCCGGATTTACAAAGAAGCAAGGCCCCGAGCCGGGCTTCATTAACTATAAATAATCGTCGTTCCGAATCTACTGGAGGATTTATGGCAGCTATTCTGCAATCCCTGGGCCGCACCGTCATCGCTGGCCTCGTCATCCTGATCCTGCTGGTGCTGATCGCCAGCGGCGTTTCCGGCACCGGCCCGGCCATGGGCCATGCGTGGGGTGCGTTCTTCATGCGCTGGCTGCACGTGCTGTCGGGCGTGATGTGGATCGGCCTGCTGTGGTACTTCAACTTCGTGCAGATCCCGTCGATGCCGAAGATCCCCGATGAGCAAAAGCCGGCGATCGGCAAGGTCATCGCGCCGACCGCACTGTTCTGGTTCCGTTACGCTGCGCTGTCGACTGTGGTCACCGGCGTGCTGCTGGCCTGGATGAATGGCTACCTCGCTGCCGCGCTCGGCCTGCAGGTACCGTTCCACGCGATCGGTATCGGCATGTGGCTGGCGCTGGTGATGGCCTTCAATGTCTGGTTCATCATCTGGCCGAACCAGAAGAAGGCCCTCGGCATCGTCACCGTCGAAGCTGACGAGAAGGCCAAGGCCGCACGCATGGCCATGCTGACCTCGCGCTTCAACACCATGCTGTCGATCCCGATGCTGTACATGATGGTCGCGCAGCAGAACGCCGGCCTGTAATCAGCGCCGCGTCCAACAAAAATCCCGCACCTTGGTGCGGGATTTTTTTCGTCATGAATATTATTGATTCACTTCAGAAGCGTAGCGAGCGGCGCAAGTTTGCTCCGAGAAGGCTCGCCAAGGGTTACGCGGTACATGTACCGTGCTTGGCGAGCGGCGCTGGCCTGCAGGCGCAGCCGTACGTGAGGTACGGCGAGCATCACAGGATCAAAATCGCGTCGCGCAGTGGGTTATGAATTGAATCACAGGGCATTGACGGGAATGCGCAGGTAGCTGACACCGTTCTCATCCTTCGGCGGCATCTCGCCGGCACGGATGTTCACCTGCACCGACGGCAAGATCAGCACCGGCATCTCCAGCGTTGCATCGCGCTTGGTGCGCATCTCGACGAATTGCGCTTCCGAGATGCTGTCGTTGATGTGGATGTTCTTCGCACGCTGCTCGCGCACCGTGGTTTCGAAGGCGATCGGTCTGTCATTCGGCGGATAGTCGTGACACATGAACAAGCGCGTATCTTCCGGCAGGCTCAGAACTTTCTTTACTGACTTGTACAAGGTCTTCGCATCGCCGCCCGGGAAGTCACAGCGTGCAGTGCCGACATCGGGCATGAACATGGTGTCGCCGACAAAGACGGCATCACCGATCTGGTAAGCGACGCATGCCGGCGTATGGCCCGGCACATACATCGTGCGGCCGGTCAGTGCACCGATCGCGAAGTTTTCTTCATCTTTCAGCAAATGGTCGAACTGCGCGCCATCGGTGCTGAAGCCATTTTCGAGATTGAAGATGCCCTTGAACACCTTCTGCACCGTGGTGATGTGGTCGCCGATCGCGGTACGACCGCCCAGCTTGTGCTTCAGGTAGGGCGCAGCGGTGATGTGGTCCGCATGCGCATGCGTCTCGAGGATCCACTCGACCTTCAGCTGCTTCTGCCTCACGAACTCGACCACCTTGTCGGCGGACGTCGTGCGGGTGCGTCCCGACTTCGGGTCGTAGTCGAGTACCGAGTCGATGATCGCGCACGGGCTACCCTCTTTTTCATAGACGACGTAGGTCACCGTCCAGGTGGCGGGATCAAAAAAGCCCTGGACCTGGGGCTTCACGGCAGATGCAGACATGGGAACGCTCCTGTGGAATCAACATTGACCAATAGTTTATTGAAATATATAATATCACCGTATTAAATCAAAAAACAAGACCACACCAACGACCGCTGGCGCCCCACTCGCTATCGGTGCCCTGGAGAACGACGATGGCAATTACCCCGACACGCCACAATGACGGGTTCAGCACCGCCCCGCAAATCAGTCCGGACGACCTCGCCCAGATTGCTGCGATGGGTTTCAAGACCGTGATCAACAACCGGCCCGACGGTGAAGGCGGCGCTGAGCAACCCGCCAGCACACAGATCCAGCATGCCGCCGCCCAAGCCGGCATTGTCTA
>CAZCDW010000060.1:0-5684 GCA_964497485.1 uncultured Bifidobacterium sp. | reverse complement strand
TCAGCCTGTAACTGGGGCGACAGCCATGACATCCTGATCATCGGTGGCGGCGCGGCCGGTATCTCGCTGGCAGCCAGCCTGCTGAAGCGCCAGCCCAACCTGCAAATCTCCATCGTCGAGCCACGCGACAAGCATTACTACCAGCCGGCCTGGACCCTGGTCGGCGCCGGCGCATTCGACCCGAAGGCGACTGAACGCGACATGGCGTCCGTCATGCCCAGGGGCGTGACCTGGATACGCGCAGCGGTCACCGCCTTCGATCCGGCACAGCGCAAGGTGATGCTCGATACGGGCAATGCCATCAGCTACCAGAACCTGGTCGTGGCGCCGGGCCTGCAGCTGAACTGGAACGCGATCCCGGGCCTCGAGGCGACACTGGGCAAGAACGGCGTGACCTCCAACTACCGCTATGACCTGGCGCCGTATACCTGGTCGCTGGTGCAGGCAATGAAGAAGGGCCGCGCCATCTTCACGCAGCCGCCGATGCCGATCAAATGCGCCGGCGCGCCGCAAAAGGCGATGTACCTGTCCTGCTACGAGTGGGAGCAACGCGGCGTGCTGAAGGACATCGAGGTCGATTTCCACAATGCGGGCGCCGTGTTGTTTGGTGTGTCGACCTTCGTGCCGCCACTGATGGAATACGTGAAGCGCTACGACGCTCACCTGCACTTCAACTCGAGGCTGGTGGCCGTCGATGGAGACAACAAGATCGCGTGGTTCGAAGAGAAGGATGCGGCAGGCAATGTGCAGCGCGTCGAAAAGACCTTCGATTTCCTGCACGTGGTGCCGCCGCAGAGCGCGCCGGACTTCGTGCGCGAGAGCGTGCTGGCCAATGCCGAGGGCTGGGTCGAGGTCGACCAGACCACGCTGCAGCATGTGCGTTATCCCGAAATCTTCAGCCTCGGTGACGCCTGCTCATCGCCGAATGCCAAGACGGCCGCCGCAGCGCGCAAGCAAGTCGTGGTCGTCGCCGAAAACCTGCTCGCAGCCCGCAGCGGCGAGGCGCTACCGACCCGCTATGACGGCTATGGGTCCTGCCCGCTGACCGTCGAGAAGGGCAAGATCGTGCTCGCCGAGTTCGGCTTCGGCGGCAAGTTGCTGCCAACCTTCCCGCTCGACCCGACCGTGCCGCGCCGTTCGGCCTGGGTGCTGAAGAAAGACATCCTGCCCGCGATCTACTGGGACGTGATGCTGAGGGGCCGCGAGTGGCTCGCGCGCCCGGTACCGGGCTGACACGGAACGATCAGCGAATGATCAGAGGCTGAATTCGATGCGCACGCTGCTTCCCTCCTGGCTCACCGGCTACCAGCGTTCCTGGCTGGCCGGTGACCTGACTGCCGGCATGGTGGTCACGGTGATGCTGATCCCGCAAAGTCTCGCGTATGCGATGCTCGCGGGACTGCCCCCGGAAGTCGGCCTGTATGCGAGCGTACTGCCCTTGTTCGCCTATGCGCTGTTCGGCAGCAGTATGGCGCTGGCGGTGGGCCCGGTGGCGGTGGCCTCGCTGATGACGGCCAGCGCGCTGTCGCCCTTGGCAGCGCAAGGCTCGCCGGAATACCTGGCGATGGCGATCCTGCTCGCGCTGCTGTCCGGCGTGATCCTGTTCGTTGCCGGCCTGCTGCGCATGGGCTTCCTGGCGCACTTCCTCAGCCACCCGGTGATCAGCGGCTTCATCTCCGGCTCGGCAGTCCTGATCACGGTCGGCCAGCTCAAATATCTGCTCGGCATGCCGCTGCCATCGGGTAGCATCGTGAAGATCTTGTCAGCGATACCGCAGCAAGGCTCGCAGATGAACACCACGACCGCGACGATAGGCATGACGGCACTCGTGTTCCTGCTGTTCTCGCGGCTCTACCTCGGCAAGCTGCTCAAGCAGATCGGCATGGCGCCCAAAACGTCCGACTTGATCACGAAGCTGGCACCGATGGCCGCGGTCATCGCGTCAACCGCCGTGGTCGCGCACTATGGCCTCGATCAGTCGGCTGCGGTCTCCATCGTCGGTCAGGTACCAGCCGGCTTGCCTGCACTGGTACTGCCGGCGCTGGAATGGCATGCGATGGCCGTGCTGCTGTTGCCGGCGGCCCTGATCTCCCTGGTCGGATTTGTCGAGAGCGTATCGGTGGCGCAATCGCTGGCCTTCAAGCGCGGCCAGCGCATTGATCCCAACCGTGAACTGCTGGGCATCGGCGCCGCCAATATCGCGAGTGCCTTGTCGGGCGGCTACCCGGTGACGGGCGGCTTCGCACGCTCGGTGGTGAATTTTTCGGCCGGCGCGCAAACCCCGGCCGCCGGCGTGATCTCGGCCGTGCTGATGGCCGTGGTGATCGCCAGCTTCACCGGCGGCTTCCATTACCTGCCGCATGCGGTGCTGGCCGCCACCATCATCGTCGCCGTCACCGCGCTGATCGATGTCGGCACATTGGTCGAGGCCTGGCACTACGACAAGGCAGACGCTTTGTCGCTGCTGCTGACCTTCTTCGGCGTGATCCTGCTGGGTGTCGAGGAAGGCATCCTGCTCGGCGTCGTGCTGTCGCTGGCGGTGCTGGTGTGGCGCAGCAGCCATCCGCACATGGCCGTGGTCGGCCGGGTTCCGGGCACCGAGCATTTCCGCAATGTGGACCGCCATCAGGTCGAAACACTGCCGGGATTGGTCGCGTTGCGCATCGATGAAAGTTTGTATTTTGCGAACGCGCAGGCACTCGAATCCCGCATCGAGGCCCTGCTCCGGACGCATCCGGGCACACGCTGTATACTGCTCATCCTGTCGGCAGTAAACCAGCTCGATAGCACTGCGCTGGGCATACTGACCGAGCTCGAGAAGAGCCTTGCGTCGCGCAACATCAGCCTGCAATTTTCCGAAGTCAAGGGACCCGTCCTTGATCGCCTGCGCCCCACACCACTGGGAGAACGCATGAAAGATCGGATCTACCTCAGTACGCACCAGGCTTTCCTCGCGCATACCGACAGCAGCGTGTCCGCCTGAAGTCCATCTTTCAGGCGAATGCCGTAGCAAACGTTCGATCCTGAAAGACAGATTCCATGGCACTCGATGCACTGTGGCTGGCGCGAATGCAATTCGCATTCACGGTCAGCTTCCATATCATTTTTCCTGCGTTTTCGATTGGCCTCGCGAGCTATCTCGCGGTGCTCAATGGCCTGCATCTGCTGACGGGTCGCGCAGTATTTCAGACCTTGTTCGACTACTGGAAGAAGATCTTCGCCGTCGCTTTCGGCATGGGTGTGGTGTCCGGCATCGTGATGAGCTATCAGTTCGGCACCAACTGGTCGGTGTTCTCCGACAAGGTGGGGCCGGTGCTGGGCCCGATGATGGGCTATGAGGTGCTGTCGGCCTTTTTCCTGGAAGCCGGCTTCCTGGGCGTGATGCTGTTCGGCCGCGAGCGTGTGGGCCCGAAGCTGCATTTCTTCGCGACCGCGATGGTCGCGCTCGGCACCTTCATGTCGGCATTCTGGATCCTGTCGGTCAACAGCTGGATGCAGACCCCGGCCGGCTACGCCACCAATGAAGCGGGCCAGTTCATTGTCACCGACTGGATGGCCGTGATCTTCAATCCGTCCTTCCCCTACCGACTGGTGCACATGCTGCTCGCTGCCTATCTGACGACGGCCTTCGTGGTCGGCGCGGTCGGTGCCCTGCACCTGCTGAAGGCGCGCAACAGCGGCACGCTCAACGAAGGCGCACGCACGATGTTCTCGATGGCGATGTGGATGATCGTCTGCACCGCACCCTTGCAGATCGCGGCCGGCGACTTCCATGGACTGAACACGCTGGAACACCAGCCGGCCAAGATCGCCGCGATGGAAGGCCATTTCGAATCGCATGCGGGTGCGCCGCTGATCCTGTTCGGCTTGCCAAACACCGACGAAGAACGCGTGGATGCGAAAATCGCGATCCCGAAGCTGGGCAGCCTCATCCTGAAGCATGACCCGGAAGGTGTCGTCAAAGGCTTGAAGGAATGGGCACCGGAAGATCGCCCGCCGGTGGCCGTGCTGTTCTGGAGCTTCCGCGTGATGGTGGGCATAGGCATGGCGATGCTGGGTATCGGGCTGTGGAGCCTGTGGCAGCGTGCGCGTCGCCGCTTGTATGACGCCAGCTGGCTGCACCGTGCGGCCGTACTGATGGGCCCGAGCGGCTTCGTCGCCGTGATCGCGGGCTGGATCACCACTGAGGCAGGCCGCCAGCCGTTCACGGTCTACGGCTTGCTGCGCACCGCGCAATCGGTGTCGGCGATCGACTCGCCAGCCGTCGGTGCATCGCTGCTGGCCTTCATCGTCGTTTACTTCTCGCTGTTCGGCATCGGCACCTATTACATCCTGCGCCTGATGTCGCGCGCACCGTCGGAGCATGAGCCGGGCTTGTCGGCGACGCAGCCTATTCGTGCGGCGGGCATCATGCCGTCGCCGGTGATTGCCTCAGCCGAAGGGAGGGCCTGATCATGACATTTGATCTGCCGCTGATCTGGGCCGGCCTGATCGCGTTTGCGGTGCTGGCGTATGTGATCCTTGATGGCTTCGACCTCGGCGTCGGCATCCTGTTCCTGTTCGTCAAAGGCGAACACAACCGCGACCAGATGATGAATTCGGTCGCTCCCGTCTGGGATGGCAACGAGACCTGGCTGGTGCTGGGCGGCGGCGGCCTGTTCGCGGTGTTCCCGCTGGCTTACGCGGTCATCATGCCGGCGCTGTATGCGCCCATCATCGCGATGCTACTGGCACTGGTGTTCCGTGGCGTCGCGTTCGAGTTCCGCTGGAAGACCGAGCGCAAGTATCTGTGGGACTGGGCCTTCACGGTCGGCTCGACCGCCGCCGCCTTCTTCCAGGGCGTCGCACTGGGCGCGTTCGTGCAGGGCATACCGGTGGCCGACCGCGCGTACAGCGGTGGCTGGTGGAACTGGCTGACGCCGTTCTCGCTGACCACCGGTGCTGCACTGGTGATCGGCTATGCGCTGCTGGGCTCGACCTGGCTGATCTGGAAGACCGATGGCGAAGTGCAGGAGCGCTCGGTCAGGTTTGCGTGGATCTCGGGCGTGCTGACCCTGGCCCTGATCGGCATCGTCAGCCTGTGGACACCTTTCCTGAACGAGCAATTCCAGGCACGCTGGTTCGCCTGGCCGCAAGGCTTGTATGTGATGCCGGTGCCGACGCTGGTGCTGGCCTGCGCGATCGCCTTGTATGTCGGGCTGCGAGATCGGCTTGAGCTGATGCCCTTCATCGCGTCACTGGGCCTGTTCGTGCTGTCCTTCATCGGCCTGTGCATCAGCTTCTATCCGCACATCGTGCCGTCGTCGGTGACGATCTGGGAAGCGGCAGCGCCCGAGAACAGCCTGCGCTTCCTGATCATTGGCGCATCCGTGCTGCTGCCCATGATCCTTGCGTACACCGCCTATTCTTACTGGGTGTTCCGCGGCAAGGTGAATGCCGGTGGCGGCTATCACTGACGCACGAAGCAATGAAAGACCTTGCAAGAAAGCTGGGCTGGTTCGCGCTGATCTGGGCGCTGTCGGTGGCGGCGCTCGGCGTGGTCGCGATGCTGATACGCTGGCTGATACGTTGATACAGGCCTCATCTCCGCCATAAAAAAAACCGGCCTCGGCCGGTTTTTTTATGGCTTCAATCGATGCGGTCAGAAGAAGGCCTGCAGACCCGTCTGCGCTCGACCAAGAATC
>CAZCDW010000059.1:10601-13944 GCA_964497485.1 uncultured Bifidobacterium sp. | reverse complement strand
GGAATCTTGTCGGCCTGCTTTAACGCCTGAGCGACGCATTCGGTATAGGCACGCACCAGCCCTCCTGCCCCGAGCTTCACGCCGCCGAAATAACGCACCACCGTGGCGAGCACGCCTTCGAGGTCCTGATGGCGCAGCACGTCCAGCATCGGACGGCCGGCCGTTCCCGACGGCTCGCCGTCATCCACCGCTGCCGAATGGCCGCCAGCCAGCAGCGCCCAGCAGACATGCGCAGCATCCGGATGCTGTGCCCTCAGTTCGGCGACGATGCGCTGCGCCGTCGCGCGATCGGCCACCGGTTCGACGCGGCCGATGAAGCGGCTTTTCTTGATCAGCAGTTCGCTGTCGACAGTGCGGGCAAGGGAGAGAGGCAAGGACGGGACTCTCGAAGCGTCAGTCTGTAATGGCGCAAGCTTAAACCATCGCCCCTGTCAAAACCGGGCAAGGTAGAATCCGCCCTTTCCTTCCCCTGTACAGGCGCGACACCCCAGCCCCATGGCCATCAAATCCGTCATCTACAAAGCGACGCTGCAAGTCGCTAACATGGACAGCCACTACTACGCTGATCATGCGCTGAATATCGCCTGCCATCCGTCCGAGACCTTGCAGCGGATGATGGTGCGCATTCTTGTCTTTGCGTTGAACGCGCATGAGCAACTCGAGTTTGGCAAAGGCATCTCCGACACTGACGAGCCTGACATCTGGCGCAAAGACCTGACCGGCGCGATCGAGCAATGGGTTGAAGTCGGCCAGCCCGATGAGCGTCGCATCATGAAAGCCTGCGGCCGCGCATCGGAGGTGGCAGTCTATGCGTATGGCAGCAGCGTTGATGTCTGGTGGAAGCAGATCGCCACCAAGCTCACACGCCCCAAGAACCTGTCGGTATGGAAGATCGCACCGGAGACAGCAGACGCGCTGGAAAGATTATGCGAGCGCACGATGCAGCTGCAGGTCACGATTCAGGACGGCGAGATATGGGTGCGCAATGCCGCTGACGCCGTCGAGGCACGGCTGGAAGCGCTGCTGGCCCACGCCTGACACCACAAGCCCGGGGCTGCGGCATGGCCCATGATGACCGGCGGGATCACTCCGACTACTTTAAAATTTTGCATTCTTCAACAGGATTGCAAAATGACTAAAAGCTTCTTGCTGGCGATATCGCTGGTCGCCGCCCCGCTCGCCTTCGCCGCGCTGCCCGAGCCCGCTGACATCCAGAAGGAAGGCGATTGCCCGGCAAACTATGTCGCCAAGGGCAATCAATGCCAACCCACGCCGCAAGCGAAATTCGCTTTCGTGAAAATGGAGCACTGCCCCGATGCTTACGAGATGCAGGGCAATTACTGCGTCGCCACCGCCGAGGCGCGGTTGGCGATACGTCGCGCGGCGATGAGCTGTCCATCGGGCTTTGCACCCATTGGCAATTACTGCGTGTCGGACAAATAAGCTACCGTAGGTGCAGCCCGGGCCGAGCATGCGGGCATGAATCCGCACCTCATCGGCACATCATCGGGACAGCAGCGAGAAAGCAGCAAGAGAACAGCGATACGGAACGCATCGCTGAAAGAAGAAACGGGTATCTCAGCCTAGAACACTGCGTGGTCGCCGAGTTCGAGCTGCTGCTCGCCGGCGATGAGCTGGTCGTAATAATCAAACAGGGTTTGTGTGCCGAACGATGGCGTGGCATCGGCATCGTAGCTGCGCAGGCTTGCATCCCATACCAGCATTGATTCGGTCGCGTAGTAACGCCCTATCCTTGCGAGCTCTGCCTTCTCTGCAAGTGAGGGTACAAGACGCCCCCCGACACCCAGCGCACCGATGATGAGGTCAAGCATCGCAACCGGCAGACGTCGGAAGCGTGGCTTTTTACCGAGACGCTCGAACAGATACTCGCCTTGCTCTAGCGGCGTAATCGCAGCGCCAGGGCCGCCGATGGGCAGGATGCGATGGTGCTTGTCCGCGTCGGACAGGCAGTTGACCAGGAACTGAGCGAGGTCGTGGTCGCTGATGGGCTTGCAAGCGGTCAACCGTCCGTCGCCGAACAACAGATACGGTTTTCCGTCTTGTACACGCCGCACCTGTCCGGACAGGGATTTGAAAAATGCGGTCGGCCTGACGATGCTGTAGCTCATACCCGAGCGCGCCAGCGCATCTTCAAACGCCAGCTTCGCGTGCTGGAAGGCCAGCAGCGGCTTCTGTACACATATCGCCGACAGCAGCACGAAATGTCTGACGTCTGATGTTTTTGCGCGCTCCAGAATTTCACTGTTGAGCCGAAAATCCACCGCCCATGCATCGGCAGGCGAACCGGTGCGCGAAGCCAGGCAGGAGATGACGGCATCAATGCGCTGCTGCCGGAAGAAGTCAGGCTGCGCGCCGGTGACCGAGCCTTCATCAATGAAGTGGAGCTCGGCACCCGCCAGCAGCGCGCGCAGGCTGTCGGCATTTGCGTGGTTGCGCGAGCCCGGTCGCTGGCGCACCGGACACATCACCTCGTGACCATTGGCGAGCAAGGCCCTGGCCGTCGCCCGGCCTATGGTCCCGGTTGCTCCAAACAGCGCGACGCGCATGAATCAGTCCTCTCGCAGCCATCTCATCACGACATCTCCCTGCCAGCGATGTGCAGGAATCCCTCTGGTTCGATACACCAGCGCCTGTCGCCCGTGAACTACGAACCGCTTGCAGGGCCCGGGCTAGTGTACCAAGTCAGTGATACGGTCAGAGACTGCCCTGCTTTACCCGGGCCGCCAGCGCCGCGCGTTCTTCCCTGCGCTCGCTGTAACGGTCAACGAGGTAAGGACTGATATCGCGGGTCAGCAGGGTGAACTTGACCAGTTCTTCCATCACGTCGACGAGACGATCGTAATACGCAGAAGGCTTCATGCGGCCGGCCTCGTCGAATTCTTCATAGGCTTTCGCGACGGACGACTGGTTCGGTATCGTCAGCATGCGCATCCAGCGACCGAGCACCCGCATCTGGTTTACCGCATTGAAGGATTGCGAGCCGCCGCAGACCTGCATCACGGCCAGTGTCTTGCCCTGCGTCGGGCGGATCGCGCCCAGCGCCAGCGGTATCCAGTCGATCTGCGCCTTCATGATGCCGGTCATCGCGCCATGCCGCTCCGGCGAGCTCCAGACCATGCCCTCGGCCCACTGACACAGCTCGCGCAACTCGACCACCTTCGGATGCGTATCGGCGGCATCATCCGGCAGCGGTAATCCGCTGGGATTGAAGAAGCGTGTCTCTGCGCCCAGGGCATGCAACAGCCGCGCGGCCTCTTCGGCCAGCAGCCGGCTGAACGAGCGCGCGCGCAATGAACCGTACAGCAGCAGGATGCGCGGCGGA
>CAZCDW010000059.1:0-10591 GCA_964497485.1 uncultured Bifidobacterium sp. | reverse complement strand
ATGTCGTCGCTGAGCTCGGCCTCGTCATCGAACGACACTTGCAGACCATCGGTCTGATGCCGCGTCCAGAGCTTGAGGAGTCCCGCCGCAAGCTCATCGAGCAGAAGCGCTCCGAGTGGGAGGCTCGCAACAAGCAGCAGGATGCGCGGCGGATGGCCAGCGCGATGCGGAGGGAACAGTGCCGTCTCGTTGATGGGCTGAAAGCAGTCGGCGTCGAGATTCGGGAGGTCGTTCATGCGTAGATGGTTGAAAAGGAAGCAAATGCCTCAAGAAGCATGAAGCTTATCAGGCTGCTGAAGTCGCCTGCGGTGTCCGGAGACGAGCTCGCGTCAGGCAGCCGTTTCAGTGATCGCTGCGCGCTCATACCAGCCGCGGGTCTGGTTGACTATCCGGACGACCACCAGCATCACTGGCACCTCGATCAGCACACCGACCACGGTCGCCAGCGCGGCACCGGAATCGAAGCCGAACAGGCTGATCGCTGCCGCCACGGCCAGCTCGAAGAAGTTAGAAGCGCCGATCAAGGCGGAGGGGCACGCGACATTGTGCTGCTCGCCCGCGCGCCGGTTCAGCCAGTAAGCCAGTCCGGCGTTGAAGAACACCTGAATCAGGATGGGCACCGCCAGCAGCGCAATCACCAGCGGCTGGCGCAGGATGGCTTCGCCCTGGAAAGCGAACAGCAGCACCAGGGTGACCAGCAGCGCAACGATGGAAGCCTGCCCTACCCTTGCCATCACCTGGTCGAACCAGATCGGCCCGCGCGAAAGCAGCCAGCGGCGCAACAACTGCGACAGGATCACCGGGATCACGATGTACAGCACCACCGAGATGGCCAGCGTATCCCAGGGCACCGCAATGCTGGCCACGCCCAGCAGCAAGCCAACCAGCGGCGCAAAGGCGAACACCATGATCGTGTCATTCAGCGCCACTTGCGACAGCGTGAACAGCGGGTCGCCATCGGTCAGCCGGCTCCAGACGAAGACCATCGCAGTGCAAGGCGCGGCCGCGAGCAGGATCAGGCCGGCGATATAGCTGTCGATCTGCTCGGCCGGCAGCAGCGGCGCGAACAAGTGGCGAATGAACACCCATCCCAGCAAGGCCATTGAAAATGGCTTTACCAGCCAGTTCACGAACAAGGTCACGCCTATGCCGCGCACATGGCGCCGCACTTCGCCGAGCGCGCTAAAGTCGACCTTGGTCAGCATCGGGATGATCATCACCCAGATCAGCAAGCCGACCGGCAGGTTCACGTGCGCCACTTCCATCGCCGCCACGGCATGCACGAGCGGCGAAAAGAACTGCCCCAGCCCGATGCCGGCGACGATGCACAGAAAAACCCACAGAGTCAGGTAGCGTTCGAAGACGTTCATGCGTTGGCCAGTTTCTTGAGTTCGGACTGCATGCTGATCTGATCCAGTTTGTCGAGGGGCAGCGCAGCCAGTAGTTCGATGCGCTTCTGCAGTCCCACCATCACCTCCCTGAATGCGCGACGCTTCGCTTCATCGTCGCCGTCTGCACGTGAAGGATCGGGAAAGCCCCAGTGCGCAGTCGCCGGGTGGCCAGGCCAGATCGGACAGACCTCCCCGGCCGCGTTGTCGCACACGGTGATGATGAAATCCATCGTCGGCGCACCCGGTGCCGCAAACTCATCCCAGCTCTTGGAGCGCAGCTTCTCCGCTGGATAGCCCAGCTGCAGCGCGATCTCGGCCGCAAACGGATTGACTTTGGTGCCGGGCGTCGAGCCGGCCGAGTAGCCGACGAACCGCTTGCTTGCATGGGTCGCCGCAAGTGCTTCACCCAGAATGGACCGCGCAGAATTGTGCGTGCACAGGAAAAGGATGTTGTAGGTCTTCACGGAGTGGTTCCTTTGGCTTTTTTCTTGGATGGCAGGCAAGGCTTGCCGCCGCAGCAGTTCTCGAGCAGGAAGCCGCTGAGCGACTGCACCAGTACGGCATTGGGGCGATAGATCAGGTTTCGGCCCTGACGCTCGACCAGCAGCAGGTTCGCGCGCAGCAGCTCTTTCAGATGGAAGCTCAGCGTCGCGTTGGGGATGCCGAGCTTCTCGACCAGGTCGGAAGGCGTCAGGCCGGTATCACCGCGCTGGACGATGAGCCGGAAAATATTCAGCCGGGTCTCCTGGCCCAGGGCAAGGAAGGCCGTGATCGCATCTGAGTTCTTCATATTTCCAATTATATGGAAATATTGTGACCACTCAATGACAAGACCTCTGGCGAGCCAGATAGTTGCGGGCCGGGCGCGACGCGTCCGGCGCATGTTTGTTTCCAAAAAAATACCTATAAAAACAAAGCCGATATCCCTTGGACTTTTTCGGTTTGTGTGCCAGAGTAGGGAGATGAACGCCGATACAGAGCAGTTGATCCACTCGAAAATTGCGCAGCTCCAAGCTGATATCGATCTCCTCCGCGATGGGTACATGATTGTAAACAAGCGTTATTCAGAAACGCTTGATTCGATGAAAGTCCTGACCCAGAGCGCTCTCGAAGCAACCCTGCGCTCCGCATCCGCTGCCGAAAAAGCTGCCCAGGCATGCAAGAAGGCTACGGAGGCCGCTGTTGCCTCAGCAAACTCACTGGTGATCGATGCTGCACATGCTGCCGTAGAAGCAGCAGCGCTTGCCGCCGTTGCGGCAGCAGAGGCTGCTGCTTCTGCATCGGCCGCGGCTGCTGCGGCTGCAGCAGCTGCAGCGACCCAGGCAGAAGAGTCGGCCAACCAGGCATCGGCCGAGGCGGCGCGCGCGACTGTACGAGCTACCGAAGCCGCTGCTGAAGCAGCGCAAATGGCCCACCGGGCAGCATCCGCAGCCAATTCGATCAAGAAGCAATAATTTTTCCGCACCGAAGTTTTGGGATTGCATTTCTCTGAAATGCAGATTTTTTCTCACGAAATCGCATCAGCTGCGGCATCTGCTTTGATGGAAAGTGGTCATGAGAAAAAAAACTTCCGCCGAAAACTCGAGCGAGGCCGAAAATCCGCCGCACAACCCAGCGCTTCCCGACCAGCTGGAAACACTGGAAGCTCAAGTCGGCCGCCTGTTCGAAGAATCGTCGTTTGGCACCTTCCTGACCGACGAAGAGGGACGATGCACAGGCATCAATCAACTAGCATTGAAATGGATAGGCTGCTCGCGCGAGGCGATTCTCGGAAAGAAATCACCTGTTGAAGTTATCGCGGCGACGAACTGGGAAAAACTGCGAGCCTGCAGCGATTATCTAAATAGCCACCCGTCGACGGACCGGGAATTGGAGATGATCGATGCCGATGGTCGTCGACGCCATTTCAGCGTCCTGATTCAGGATCTGCCAGACACCGGCAGGACTCAGCCTTATCGCCGTACGGTTTTTTATGACATCACCACCGCAAAGCGAACCCTTGAACGACAGCGCATTGCAGCGATTGCGTTCGAATCCAAAATGGGCATCTGCGTCACGGACCAGGATGAAAATATTCTGGAAGTGAATGAAGCGTTTTCAAAAATTACCGGACATACGGCGCGTGAATTGCGCGGCAAGAGATACGATTTATTTTTTTCCGATAACAACAAAAGCAATACCAAAGCCACCATCCTCAAAGCCATCAGCCAGAAAGGATTCTGGGAGGGCGAAGTCCAGGGCATGACAGGTGACAGCAGCGGGTTCGTCGTATGGATGAATGTTTCCACTGTTCCCATGCAAGATCAGCCCGCCCAATACCATGTCGTCTGCCTGTATGACATCACGAAAAGCAAGGCAACCCAGGACGAGATACATAATCTTGCTTATTACGATGTGCTGACACAGTTACCAAATCGTCGAAAACTCAATGATCGCTTGCATCGCCTCCTGAGCATCATTCCACGCAGCCACTTACACGGCGCAGTATTGTTCATCGACCTCGACAACTTCAAATCCATCAACGACACCAAAGGGCATGCGACAGGCGACTTGTTGCTGATCGAGGTCGGCCGGCGCTTGCAGAAAGCGGTGCGCGAAGGCGATATGGTGGCCCGCGTCGGTGGCGATGAATTCGTCGTCATTCTCAGCGATCTCAGCGCCAATATCGACGAGGCCTCGTATCAGGCCAATCTGATCGGAACGAAAATTCAGGAAGTACTTTCCGTACCCTTCAAATTTGATGATTTTGTGTTCAATTGTGGTGGCAGCATAGGCATTTCCATCTTTGGACATGGCGACCGCGCGGAAGATGTATTCCAGCAAGCGGATATGGCGATGTACCAGGCCAAGCGCGAAGGCCGAAATGCCCTGTGCTTCTTTGATCCGGCGATGAAAAAATCAGCGGCCGAATATTTGCAGCTCGAGCAAGAGCTGGGACGCGCGATTGGATTGAGCCAGCTGGAACTGTTTTACCAGCCACAGTTCAATTATCAGGGAGAGATACTGGCGGTTGAAGCTTTGCTGCGCTGGCATCATCCTGAGCGGGGATTGGTACTGCCCGACGATTTCATTGCGATGGCTGAAGATTCAGGCCTGATCTTGCCGATAGGATTCTGGGTGCTGGAACAGGCCTGCATGCAAATCAAGCAATGGCAATCTGACCCCTTGCTCTCGAAGCTGCAAGTCGCGATCAATGTCAGTTCTCGCCAGTTCAAAGATCAGCATTTCGTACCCAATGTCATTCGCATTATCGAGGTCAGCGGTGGCGATGCATCACGTTTGAAGATCGAGCTCACTGAAAGCATGATGCATGACCTGGATGACATGCGCTCCAAGATGGAGAAAATTCGTCAATTCGGCGTCTCGTTTTCGCTCGATGATTTCGGTACCGGCTATTCTTCCCTTGCCAGCCTGATCAAGCTACCCCTCGAGCAATTGAAAATTGATCGGTCGTTTGTGAACCATATGCTATCCAACAAAGGGGATACCATCGTCGTCAAGACCATCATTTCCATGGCCAAAAACCTGGGTGTCCAAGTGATTGCTGAAGGCCTGGAGACAGAAGACGAAAAAGATTTTCTGAATTCCCTGGGCTGCTCACTCTATCAAGGGTATTTGCTGAGCCCGGCGCTTCCCTGCAAACAGCTGGAAGAACTGATCCGAGGACTCAATACGCAGGGCAACCCCGAGCATCTGCACGTTTGAGAATTTTTTATTCTAAAGATTAAAGTCTTCGACGAATCGATGGCTGAGCTCGGACAGGGACAAGGACGTGAGATCTTTTTCGTGACGACTCACAATCAACTTCCTCACGGCGTCATCTAGCTCCTTGAGTAGTTCCCCCATCATGGCCGGCGCAGCGACAATCACGATACCGTTCACGCGCCCTGACAACACTCCTTGGCCTAGCTTGTCGGCGATCTGTTTGCAAAATATCTGCTGTTGATGCGCCTTGTTGTCCTGCCGCGGCGCCAATCCTGGCCGGCCGGAAATGGTGTGACCACCCGTTTTTCCATACGTATCATTGCCATGTGCCCTGGAATCGGGATGGACCAGACAGTCTGCCTCTGTCCATGGGCGACCCTGAGCGTCAGATCGCTCTAATATTCTCGCCTGCGAACTATTTGCGACGACGACCCAATCATGTTTTTTCATGCGCGAATCACCTTCATCATGTCAGTACCTGACCAAGGCTAAGGCGGAGTTGATCTGCCAACGATGATAAAAATCAAACTGATCAGAACTTGAAAGAAATCAGATTTGACATTTTTCAAATGGAAAAAGCTAATTTTCAGCAGTATCTGGGTGTCAATACCGGAAGTTGACCGGCTTTTATGATTGGAAGATCCCAAGCTTCAGAGTCATAAGCCGCGTGTTCACGGGTTCTTCGGAGACCATTCATGAAAAAGAGCACGAAGCACCCGGCGGACAGGTCTGCGTTCAGCTTGCCAGCTGCCTTGCTCATGGCCTTGCCCTTCATTCTCGCCGGGTGCGCGATGGAGTTCCTCAACACCAAAGCATCGCAAGAACTCAACCAACCGCCACGGTCCGCGAACCTGTACGCCGGGTGGCGGGTATTTCAGGACAAGTGCGCAAGCTGCCACGGGGTGGCCGCCACCGGCGGCAGTCGTGCGCCGGACTTGCTGCCCATCATTCGGCAAATGAACGGCCGTCAGTTTGCCGAGGTCGTATTAAAGCGCTATGACCTTGGCAGCGGCGCTGCTCGGGGCACCCCGGACCAATCCACCATGGATACGCGGGTCGAAGAAATCTTGCGCTACAGCGAAGCACCAATCGAAATGCCCGCATGGCAGGGCGAGCCTGCCGTCAACGCCCATATCCTGGATCTCTACGCCTACCTGTTGGCGCGCGCAGACGGAAGACTTGGACTGGAAAGCCCGCCTCGTTGATGAGTGTGATGTATCCCTCAATTCAATGACGGGGCTCTGTCGTAGGGATTACAAACCAAGCCGCACGCGCGATGCGGACTTCCACGCACCGAGAAGTTGTTTGGCAGGAAAACCATCACATCTTGATAAGCACTTTTCCTTTGGCATGCCCTTGCGCGAGGTAAGCTAGTGCTTCTTTGGCCTGATCGAAAGGAAATACCTTGTCAATCACTGGTCGAATACTTTCCTCTTCAAGCAGCCTTCCCAGCGTACTGAGTTGAGCGCCATCGGGATGCACGAAGAGAAATGAGTAGGCGATATCCCTCTTTCCGGCAAGCCGCATGATCTTGCGACTCATCAGGCTGAATACGAACGTCAGCAGAAAATTGAGTCTTTTTGCACGGGCGAATGCCGCATCCAAAGGACCAACGAGAGAAACAATCTTGCCTCCCGACTTCAGGATGCCCATGGATTTTTCAATCGTGTCTCCCCTGACAGTGCCAAGCACGGCATCATAGTCGCGCAATATGTCTTCGAAATTTTGCTGTTTGTAGTCGATCACCTCGTCGGCCCCCAGGCGGCGAACCAGTTCGACATTGCCCGTGCTGGTGGTGGTTGCGACCTTGGCACCGAAATACTTTGCCAGCTGTATCGCGAATGTGCCGATCCCACCAGAGCCAGCGGGGATGAATACCTTCTGGCCGACCTGAAGATTGGCCCGTTCCTTCAGTGCTTGCCACGCGGTGAGCCCGACCATCGGTATCGAAGCAGCTTGTACGAAGTCCAGATTATTCGGCTTCAGCGCAGCAGCGCTCTCGGGCACCACCGCCAATTCCGCAATCGATCCTGTGCCTAGCCCGAATACGCTGGCGAAGATGGCGTCGCCCGGCTTGAAACGGGTGACCTTGCTTCCGATTTCAACCACCACACCCGCCAGGTCGCTCCCGATCGTCGCCGGCAGCTGGAAATGCAGAACCGGTTTGAACATTCCGGTCGGAATCATGTTATCGATGGGATTCACGCTGGCTGCATGGACTTTTACGAGCATTTCATCGCTCTTCAATATCGGCCGCGGCAGGTCGGTAAACCCGATTTCGGGATGCTTGCCGTAGCGTTTGAAGGTAAGTGCTCTCATGGTTAGATTGTTCATATTTGTTCACATTGAGTTGCGTGGTCGTACAGTCTCTTCCAGCGCATAGCTTTGTCTGCACCGTACAGCCTCCTCTGTCATGCCACCGTCATCCGGAAGCCCGAAACGAAGCTCAAGCACTTGTCTTGCTCTGGCTTGCGACATCGTCAGTTTTCGGGTTCGTATTCACCGGCAGACACAACAAGGCTGTCAGCAGCGCAAAGCTGCCATGCAGCAGATAAAACGCATCAAAGTCCGCTCGTTGCAAATGATCGTGACCGAGAAGCGCGACGGTGATCGCCACGCCCAGCGCAGAGCCAATCTGGCGGGTGGCTTGATTGACCGCACTGCCGACGGCATAGTGCGCTGCGGGAAGGCGGCTGACGGCTGCCGCGGAAAGCGATGGCAATACCAATCCGACCGCGATGCCGCTCATCACCAGCCCTGGAAGCCAGTGCGACAGATAGTGAGCCTCGGTCATTGGTACCAGCAAGAACCACAGACTGCTGCACGCATACAGCAGTGAGCCTCCGACCAAAAATCGACGATGGCCCAAGCGCGTTGCCAGCCGGCCGGTAACGATAGCTGTGGGCATCACCATCAATGGACCAGGGGTCACCGCCAAGCCTGCCTGCGGCAGGCTGAAATGCCAGATGCCCATCATGTAGAAAAAGAACGCCAGAAACATCATGGAGAACGAGATACCGAACACCAGCGTCGCTGCGTTGACGAAGCGATAGGTGGGATGATCGAACAATGTCAGATCGACCAGAGGCGTCGGGGTCCGGCGTGCCCAGGCCACAAAGGCGCCCGCAGCGATCAGGCCGGTCAACACCAGTTGAACAAGTTCCGCTCGACTCCAGGAGGGTGCATCAGACTCAACAATCGCCAGCGTCACGGTAGCTACGGCCAGCATCAGCAAAGCCATGCCAACGCCGTCCACGCGTCGACGCTCAGCGGGCCTGGCTGATTCGACCAGCAGGCTCGTACCACGCCATAACGCAAAACCACCGAGCGGTAAATTGATAAAGAAGGCCCAGGGCCAGCCAAAGGTATCGATCACAAAGCTACCGGCACTTGGCCCTACCGCTGCGGCCAGCCCGCCGACTGCACCCCACACACTGACCACTACAGCTCGCCTGGATTGAGGAAATGCCGCCAGGACGATTGACAGCGATGCCGGCGTCAGCAGCGCCGCCCCGACGGCCTGCAAGACGCGAGCGGCAATGAGCCAACCGACGCTGGGAGCCAAACCACAAGCCGCCGAGGCAGCCAGAAAAAGCGTGACGCCAAACAGGAAGACGCGCTTGCGGCCATAGGTATCCGCCATGCCGCCTGCGGGGATCAGCATCGTTGCATAGACCACGGTGTAGGCGTTCAGCACCCACGACAGATCTGCCGCGGAGGCGTCGCCGAACGCGCGCCTGAGCGCGTCAAACGCAGCGAACAGCATCGTTGTGTCGAGAGACACCAGAAAGGACGCGATACTGGCTACCCAGAACACCGGCCATACAGACGAAGTCGGGCCATCGATCACTGGGATGGCAGCGTTTTCGGTGTTCATCTTTCCCCCAATATGATGATCATCATATTTATTGTTAAAAAACAGACCGGAGAAATTTCCGATCCTCAGCGGTCGTATTGCCGAATCAGGCTGTCTCTTGTATTCGCCAACAAAGCCTTGCCTGCAGTGCCCTTGAGCGCTCGCGCGAGCTGTAGCGCTCCCACCATCGTGGCGGTAATGACTTGCGCCTGCTCCGGATCCACGCCACTCGGGAGGTTGTTACGCACGAGTTCGATAAGGCCAAGCACGTGGGCACGGGCGACACTTGCGACTTCTTCCTCCTGGTGCGGGATCTCGCCGGCCAGAGCCGCAACAACGCAACCGCATTCCGTATTCTTCAGCTGGGCGTCACCGAGATAGATGTTCACCAGGGCCGAAAATGCACTCACTCCTTGTTCGCGCGCTACCCGCAAGCGCTCAACGAGCACATCGCCAGTGCTGCGACCGGCGCGCCGGGTAGCTTCAGCCAGTAAAGCATTACGCGATTCAAAATGCGCGTAGAAGCCACCATGGGTCAGTCCCGCTTCTTTCATGATGTTGGCGAGTCCGACACCATCGTAGCCAGCACGGCGAATGGCGCGCGAAGCCACGTCCACGATTTTGTCGCGGGTGAGCTCTTTGCGTGAAATCGACTTCGCCATGTGGGAATTATATGATGATCATCATATATTTCGCAACGCTCAAACGGCGCGCAGGCTCTTGCCTTGCTTATGCAGGATCCTGATCGGCACGCAGTCTTCGTATGAATACATGAACCCCTCCGAGAAAGAGTCCAGGATATCGTCAGCGCCCCCGATAGGGATGCTTGGGCACCCGCTGACAACCCCATCGGCAGCGCCTTGTTGGCCAGGGTTTCAGGATGGCTGATCGATCGCCAGCGGCTGCTGCCAGGTGGGCGGACCTTTACGCGTCGGTCTGATCGGGGTCGTCATCCCTCGGCACACGGCGGTGGGGAATGGGTATGTGCGGCAAATCGTCAGGGCTGAAATCGGAGCGCAGGTAGCGCACGTCGTTGCCAATGAAGTAATGGATGTGAACGAGCTCGCGCGCCACAGCCCAGCAACCCCAGTAGGTGATCGTATCCGGGGGCCCCTTTGGATCGACGATACGCTTCAGATAGGCGATACGCTCGCCGCGCGAACAGCCCTCGTGCCGCTCCGTCGTCAGCACCACTTTCCCCTTAACGCCCTGGTCGATCACCATGACCGGCTCGGCAGCCGCGAGCGTGGAAAACGCGATTGCGACCATCCCCAGTAAATGCTTCATGTCCCGCTCCTCGAAGAGTGTGAACTTCGGTGCTGCAGGACTATGGCTTGTGGGCGTTCATCCTTGCCGTCATTAAAGCAAAAAAATGCGAGGCTTGCCGGGGATGCCGCACTGACAAGGCTTGAAGCCCCCACGCAAACTCCCGATGCCTATGCTCAAGCAGTGAGGTACATGGAGCTCTGAACTGGGCTGGCACTTTTATCTGCAAAAAGAAAAGCCCGCTTGCGCGGGCTTTTCGCTAACTGGCGACCGAGGGATTCGAAAGATAGCTCGAAACCGAGAGCAATCAATGGTTTCCATGATTTGAAAAACGTCGGTATCCAGAAATATACCCGCAGAATTTTGGGCTCCA
>CAZCDW010000058.1:0-14014 GCA_964497485.1 uncultured Bifidobacterium sp. | reverse complement strand
ATCGCGCGCATGCAGTGGTGGATGCGGCCCGGGCCGAGTCGGCCTTGCGCGATCTCGAAGCCGCGGCCTTCGCCGAGCAGCATGTTCGATGCCGGCACGCGCACATTGTCGAAGATGATCTCGCAATGACCATGCGGCGCATCGTCATAGCCGAACACGGACAAGGGGCGCACGACGGTCAGGCCTTTTGCATCGGACGGCACCAGGATCATTGACTGCTGCGCATGGCGCGGCGCATCCGGATCGGTCTTGCCCATCACGATGTAAATCTTGCAGCGCGGGTCGCCGGCGCCGGAGATCCACCATTTGCGGCCGTTGATCACATACTCGTTACCGACGCGCTCGATGCGGGTGCTGATATTGGTCGCGTCCGACGAAGCGACCTCCGGCTCCGTCATCGCGAAGGCCGAACGGATCTCGCCACGCAGCAGCGGCTCCAGCCAGGTCCGTTTGTGCTCTTCAGTGCCGTAGCGCTCGATGGTCTCCATGTTGCCCGTGTCGGGCGCCGAGCAGTTGAACACCCCCGGCGCCCACGGGATGCGGCCCATGATCTCGCACAGCGGCGCATAATCAAGATTGGATAATCCTTCCGGTGCACGATCGGATTTTGGCAGGAAGAGGTTCCACAGGCCCTGCTGGCGCGCGATCGGTTTCAGGTCTTCGATGATCTTCGTTGGCAGCCAGCGGTTGCCTTTCTCGCGGCCGTTGCGGTCGACTTCATCCTTGTATGCGCGTTCGTTCGGATAGATGTGCTCATCCATGAACTTCAGCAGTTTTTCGCGTAGTGCCTCGCAGCGGGGGGAATAGGCAAAATCCATCGTCAGTCTCCTTCGTCGTGTTTCTTGTTATCGAATCGTCTTCGTTGGTGATCTTGCGAGGGGTGGCTTTCTGCCACCCCCGGCTAAAGCTGTGAAGCTGCGAGCCCTGCTTCAGGCCATCGCTCAAGCTGCGCTTGCCGAACCCGATGCGTAGGCCCAGCCCATTTCCGCCATCGGACGCGCCGCCTGGCCATTGCGCAGCGCCTGCTCGCTGGCTGCGGTACCGTCCTGGTAGCGCTTCATGATGCCCTGCAGGATACCGGCCATGCGGAACATGTTGTACGCAAGGTAGAAGCGGAAGTCTTCCTTGTTGACTGCAATGCCGGTGCGCGCCGAGTACTTCGCGATGTACTCGTCCTCGGACGGTATGCCGAGCGACTTCAGGTCCATGCCGCCGATACCCCGGAACAAGCCCGGCTTGATGTGCCAGCTCATGCAATGGTACGAAAAATCTGCCAGCGGGTGGCCCAGCGTCGACAATTCCCAGTCCAGTACGGCGAGGATCCTCGGCTCGGTCGGATGGAAGATCATGTTGTCCATCCTGAAGTCGCCATGCACGACAGACGTCAGCTCTCCGGGTGGTATGTGCTGCGGCAACCATTCGATCAGGTGCTCCATCGCCGGAATGTGCTCGGTCTCGGCCGCTTTGTACTGCTTGCTCCAGCGGTCGATCTGGCGCGCAAAGTAATTACCGGGCTTGCCGTAGTCGCCAAGGCCGATGGCCTGATAGTCCAGCGTATGCAGCAGCGAGATCACGCGGTTCATCTCGTCGTAGATCGCGCCGCGCTCGGCGGTCGACATGTCGGGCAGCGACTGCTCCCAGAACGCGCGGCCTTCGATGAACTCCATGATGTAGAAGGCGCGGCCAATCACGGACTCGTCTTCGCACAATGCGTACTGGCGCGCCGCCGGGAAGCCGGCCTTCGACAGCGCATCCATCACGCGGAATTCGCGGTCAATTGCATGCGCGGACTTCAGCAGCTTGGCGGCTGGTGCGGGCTTGGTGCGCAGCACATAGCGCTGCTCACCGGCGGTCAGCTTGAAGGTGGGATTCGATTGCCCGCCCTTGAATTGTTCGATGCTGAGTTCTCCAGCAAAGCCATCCACATGCTTGCGCATGTAGTCGGCGAGCGCGCCGAGATCGACTTTCATGTTCTCGGCGACGGGCTTGGTGCCCGAGAATTCGTGTTGCATTTGTCTTGCTCCTGCGAGTGGTGTTTGCGGTCGCTCGTGGCGGGCCGCGTGGGGTTTTGCTTGTGGCGATTTGTGGTGTGCTGCTGTCTTTACACTTCGGTCGTGCTTGTGCTCCGGTATGCCGATTTCAGAGGCCGCGTGCCTTGCGGTATTGGTGGAAAAGGGCTTCCATCGTCGTGCCGCGTGACTCATGCTGCAGCGCCGACGGCGGCGAATAATTCATCAGCCGCACCACCCAGTCATTGGGTGCCTCGCCGACATCGAGCGCATTGATACAGCCGCCGGTCTGGGCGAGATTGCCGAGGAAGATGCGCTGGCCGGTGAGGGCATACGACAGGATCGCGCGGTTCACGCCGCCATGCAGCACCATCAGTACGGTGTCCCAGTCGCTTTCGGCACGCAGCCTGTCGATCTCGGGATGCACACGATCCAGCAGTTCGCCGACGCTTTCGCCGCCAAGAAATCGCTTGTCTTCCGGAGCCATGCCTTCGAAGGCACCGGTGAAAGCATCCTTGAGCTCGGCATCCGGGATACTGGCCAGTTTACCGCCGCGGATCTCGACCAGGCCCGGCCATTCCTCGATCTCGGGCTTCTGGTCCGTCTCGGCCAGCACGCGCTGTGCAGTTTCGACGGTGCGCGGCAATCCCGACACGATCACGCGATCGAAGCGGATACCGGCTGCGGCATAGGTACGGCCTGCCGCTGCTGCTTGCTCTCGGCCCTGTTCATTCAGTGGTACCAGCTCGGGCAGCACCGGCTTGCCGGCGCTGTCGAAATACGTGACGCTGCCGTGTCGCATCAGGAAGACGCGGCGGCGGGGATTGAAACTCATCGTTGTACGCTCATGAAAAATGATTGGCGACGCGCGCTCATTTGTACTGCGGAGCGCGCTTCTCGAGGAAGGCGGTGATGCCCTCCAGTCCGTCGCGGTGATGCAGGCTGTCGACGAAACTGCGCTTCTCGGCCTCGAAATGCCGGGGCAGGTTGTTGGACGGTGCGTCGCGCAGCAGGCCCTTGATATGGCTGACCGCATGTGGCGACAGCTGCGCCAGTTCATCACCCAGCGTCAGTGCCGCTTCCAGCGCGCCACCGTCGCTTGCCATGCGATTGACGATACCGGCCGCGTGCAGGCGCGTCGCGCTGACGGGGTTGCCTTCGATCAGGATCTCGGTCGCCAGCTGCCTCGGCAATGCCTGCGACAGGAACCAGGAGCCGCCGCCATCCGGCGTCAGGCCGACCTTCACATACGCCATCACGAATTTCGCTGACTGCGCGGCGACGATCAGGTCGCAGGCCAGTGCCAGCGAGAAGCCGGCGCCGGCCGCCGGGCCTTCGACGGCTGCGATCACGGGCTTGCTGCAATCGCGGATCGCGGCGATCCAGCCATGCAGCTGGTCGATGGACTCGGCCTGTACCGAACGATCCTTTGCGCGGTTTTCCAGCAGCCGGTTCAGATTACCGCCGGCGCAGAATACGTCACCGGCACCGGTCAGCACGACGGCGCGGATATCCGGGTCGCGCTCGGCCGTCTCCAGCGTCTCGACGCCGGCCGCGTACATGTCCGGGTGCAGCGCATTTTTCGCGCCGGGATTGGACAGGGTCAGGATCAGGGTGGCGTCGCGCCGGGATGCGAGCAGTTCAGCGGCCATGGCAGGGGCAAGGGGAAGGGCGAACGGTCGCCGGATTTGTTGTTGCCGGCAATGATAGACTGCGCAGCGTGAGTTTGCACCCGCCCGACCGGGCATCCAAAGCCGGCCTTCAGGCCGATAAAACAGCGATAACGGAGACTTCATGATCACTTTGTGCGGCTTCGCTGCCAGTAACTACTACAACAAGGTCAAGCTCGTCCTGCTCGAAAAGGAGATTCCTTTCGAAGAAAAGCTGGTCTGGGTCGACAAGACGCCCGAGCTGCTGGCCAAGTCCCCGTTGGGCAAAATTCCTTACCTCGATTTCGGCCACCAGACCCTGTGCGAGTCGCAGGTGATCGTCGATTATCTCGAGAATGCCTACCCGCAAAAGCCGCTGTTGCCGAAAGATCCGCTGGCAGCCGCAAAGGTGCGCGAGCTGATGCAGTTCATCGACCTGCACATCGAACTGGTCGCGCGTGATCTGTATGGTGAGGCGTTTTTCGGAGGGAAAGTCAGCGACGAGACCAAAGAGCGCGTGCACAAGCTCATCAAGCGCAATGTCGCAGCATTCGGCAAGCTGGCGAAGTTCGGCCCCTACATCGCCGGCAGCGAGTTCACGCTGGCTGACTGCTCGGCAGCGGTCAACCTGCCGCTGGCGGGCATGGCGGTGAAGGCGATCTATGGCGAAGACTTGTTCGCCGATTATCCGGTCAAGGACTACATCAAGCTCGTTGGCGAGCGCCCGACCATGCAGCGCGTGAATGCGGATCGCAAGGAGAACGTGGTGCTGATGAACGAGCGCAGGCGTCCTGGCTGATCACACAAGTGAATCACCGACCCGGCGTGTCGCGCGCCGGTCGGGCTCGATCAAATGGCAAAACGGCATCCCTGCGGATGCCGTTTTTATTTTCAAAAGCCGGGCTTTCCAGCGTACTTACAGCCGCGACAGCCGCTCCAGCGCCGTCCTCAAGGTCTGGTCTTTCTTCGCAAAGCAGAAACGCACGATGCCGGATTCGCGTGGCTGGTCGTAGAAGGCCGAGATCGGTATCGCGGCCACACCGATCTCGGTGGTCAGCCAGCGGCAGAACTCGGCTTCGGGCATGTCCGAGATGGCGCTGTACTCGACGCACTGGAAGTAGGTGCCCCGGGATGGCAGCAGCTTGAAGCGCGTGGCTGACAGACCTTCGCGGAACAGGTCCCGCTTGTGTGCATAGAACGGCGCCAGGTCGAGATAGGGCGCCGGGTCTTCCATGTAGGTCGCGAGGCCGTACTGCATCGGCGTGTTCACGGTGAAGACATTGAACTGGTGCACGCGACGGAATTCCGCCGACAGCATTGCCGGTGCCGCCACATAGCCGATCTTCCAGCCGGTCACGTGATAGGTCTTGCCGAAGCTGGAGACGACGAAGGCGCGCTCGGCCAGTTCCGGGTAGCGGCAGGCTGACTCGTGCCGGTACTCGTCATACACCATGTGTTCGTATACCTCGTCCGACATCACGAGGATCTGCGTGCCGCGCACGATATCGGTCAGCTGCGCAATATCGTCGGCATCGAAGATGCTGCCGGTCGGATTGTGCGGCGAGTTCACCATGATCAGCCGCGTTTTTGGCGTGACGGCAGCCGCTACCTTGTCCCACGGGACCGAGTAGCCGGTGCTGTCGACTTCCATCTGCACGAATACGGGCTTGCCTCCGGCCAGCTCGATCGCGGGCACATAGCTGTCGTAGACCGGCTCGATCACGATCACTTCATCACCCGGGTGCACGCAGCACAGCACCACGGTCAGTATGGCTTGCGTGGCGCCGGCCGTGATGGTGATCTCGGTCTGCGGGTCATAGCGGCGACCATAGAGGTTCGCGACTTTGTCGGACACGGCCTGGCGCAATGGCAGGATGCCGGCCATCGGCGGGTACTGGTTGTGCCCGGCGCGCATTGCATCATTGACCGCATCCAGCAGCGCCGGATCACAGTCGAAATCCGGAAAGCCCTGACCGAGGTTGACTGCACCTTTTTCTGCGGCCAGCGCCGACATGACGGTGAAGATCGTCGTGCCGACACGCGGCAGTCGCGAGACCAGCGGGGCGAGAGGGGTGAGCGGTGTGTCGTTGGCGGCTGGCTTGGCTTGCGAAGACATGTCCTTGGGCGTTTGCGGTGTGTGAAATCGAATCCGCTTATTGTAGCGCCGCCGCACAGGCCTGCAGCTTGCGTGTTGTCCGGTCTGGTGCGGGAGTACTTTGCGCTTTATTGTCGCGGTACCGACATCGCTTCTGACCATGCTGCGGTCCACTGCTCGGGCGACAAGATGCGGAACAGCGCCAGCTTGCTTGTCTTGCGCGCGAGCTTGAGCAGCAGCTTGTCTTTCGTGATCAGCGCATCGGCACCGATGGCAGCGGCCAGCTCGATGAATTTCTGGTCATCCGTATCACGGCAGACGGGCAGCTTCACTGCATCGCGACCATCGTCCGTATCGCTGCTGTCGCCGCTTGCGCCGTGATCTGCGAGCGAGATCAGCTGGTCGAATTCGGCCAGCGCGCCGGCCTGCTGCGTGGCGTCCAGGCCCAGCCTTGCATAGCCCAGCACCAGGATCCATTCCATCCTGCAGTCGGCACGTGTCCATGCCTGCACCTGAGATTGCCGAAGCGCTGACAGCAGTACCGCCCAGCGCGGGTCGCGGAACACGAACAGATCGAGGCAGACATTCGTGTCCAGCACGAGCTTGCGCGGCAATTCTGCAGTACCAGCGGCAGCGATGGCAAGGTCACGGCCTGCTTCGTGTTTCGGTATCATGCATCCAACGATTTTTTTGTGCCCGAAAATGATCCTGGTCCTGTCCCCTGCAAAGACACTCGATTACGAGTCGCCGATTGCCGCGAACAAGCACACGCTGCCCGATTTTATCCCGCGCTCGGCCGAGCTGGTCTCGGTGCTGCGCGAGATGTCGCCGGCGAAGATCGCCAGCCTGATGGATATCTCCGACTCCCTCGCGCAGCTGAATGTCGCGCGCTTCGCCAGCTGGCGCAAGACCTTCAATGAGACCAATGCACGGCAGGCGATGCTGGCCTTCGACGGCGATGTCTATGACGGTCTCGATGCGCGTTCGCTGAACCAGCGGCAGCTGGACTGGGCGCAGAAGCATGTGCGCATCCTGTCGGGGCTGTATGGCTTGCTGCGCCCCCTGGACCTGATGCAGCCTTACCGGCTGGAGATGGGCACGAGACTCGCGAACAAGCGCGGCAAGGACTTGTATGCGTTCTGGGGCAGCGAGATCACGCAGGCATTGAATGCGGCGCTGGCCGACAGCAAGGCGAAGGCCCTGGTGAACCTGGCGTCGGAAGAGTATTTCAAGTCGGTCCGGCCGGCCGAGCTGGACGTACCGGTGATCACGCCGGTCTTCGAGGACTGGAAGAACGGCAAGTACAAGATCATTTCCTTTTTCGCGAAACGCGCGCGCGGCCTGATGGCGCGCTATGCGATCGACCACAAGATCACCAAGCCTGAAGGTTTGATGTCATTCAACAGCGACGGCTATGCGTTTGACGAAGCCACGTCCGATGCATCGAACTGGGTGTTCAGGCGGCGTGTCGCCGCCTGATCGTTCACGAATTTACCAGGGCTTCCACCATGGCTTGTCGCTGTCCGGTGCCTTCTCGGGCACGTTCGATTTGTTTTTGTAGTTGAGCTCGAACACACGCTCGGCATCATCACGCAGATCTTTCATGCCCATCGCGTTGTAGGCCTGGATCTGGATGCGCAGCGCATTCTTGACCGACGGTGATTCGGGATAGTCACGGATCACGTTCTGTGCACGGTTGACTGCGGCCACATAAGCACCGCGCTTCAGATAGTACTGCGCGACGTGGACTTCATACTGCGCCATCGCCTCGACCAGGTACTTCATGCGGTCGCGCGAGTCTTGCGCGTATTTGCTGTCCGGGAAGCGCTCGACCAATTGCTTGAATGCGTCGAACGCGGCGCGCGTGGCTTTGGGATCGCGCTCGGTCGGGTCCTGCTCGCTGATGAAATCGAACAGGCCTTTCTTGTCATTGAAGTTCACCAGCCCGCGCAGGTAGTACATGTAGTCCACGTTGGGGTGGTTCGGGTGCAGGCGAATGAAACGTTCGATGGCGGCAAGGCACTGCGCCGGTTCGTTCTGACGGTAATAGGCATAGGCGATTTCCATCTGCGCCTGCATCGCATAGGCACCGAAGGGATAGCGCGATTCAAGTTTCTCGAAGTACTTGATCGCCTTCTCGTAGTTGCCGCCCTTAAGCTCGTCGCTCGCCTCGGCGTATAATTTCTCGGCCGACCAACCCTTGGTCTCATCCGCTTTTTCTCCCAGCGAGCCACAGGCCGACAGCACGAAGGCCAGCATCAGGACAGCAAGTTTCAGGGGATTCTTCGACATGGGGGAAACCCGGGGGTGGCAACGAAGCGGCGATTATAGCCGATGGAAACAAGCGTGAAACCACACAGCAAGACAGCCGGGCACCTGCCCGAAGAGCCCGCTGAGATGCCGGCGGATGTGATCGACGAGTTCGACGATCAGGACGAACTCGACGCGCTGCCCGCGCCCGGCAACGATTTTTCTCCGATTACGCTGAGACTGGATGACGCCTGCCGCGGCCAGCGGCTGGACAAGGCCTTGTCAGCGCTGCTGCCACAGTTTTCGCGCGCGCGCCTGCAGCAGTGGATAGACGATGGCCTGGTGACCGTCGATGGCAAGCCCGCGAAGGGCAAGGCCATCATGCTCGGCGATGAAAGCGTGCATGTGCAGCCGAAGCCGGCGGATTCGGATCATGCGTACCAGCCTGAGCCCGTGCCGCTGGACGTCGTGCATGAAGACGAGGCCCTGATCGTGATCGCCAAGCCCGTCGGTCTGGTCGTACATCCGGCCGCCGGCAACTGGAGCGGTACCTTGCTCAATGGGCTGCTGAATCGCTGGCCGCACCTGTCCGGCGTGCCGCGCGCGGGCATCGTGCACCGGCTCGACAAGGACACCAGTGGGCTGATGGTCGTGGCGAAGACCATGATGGCGCAGACCGATCTCGTGCGACAGCTGCAGGAGCGCAGCGTCGGTCGCGAATACCTGGCACTGGTCTGGGGCCAGCCGGTATCAAGTGGCCGTATCGAGGCCGCCATCGGCCGTCATCCGCGCGAGCGCACGAAGATGGCCATCAGCAAATCGCCGCTGGCCAAGCCGGCGGTCACGCACTACCAGAAGGTCGCCAATGGCAGCCTCGACGGCAAGCCGGTCGCGCTGTTGCGCTGCAAGCTCGAGACCGGTCGCACGCACCAGATCCGGGTGCATCTCGCATCGATTGGCTATCCCATCGTCGGCGATGCCGTCTATGGCAAGCATCATCTGATCAGCGTGTTCCCGCGGCAGGCGCTGCATGCGGAGAAGCTCGCGCTGGTGCATCCGGGCAGCGGCGAGCTCGTTGAATGGCAACAGCCGGTACCGACCGATATGGCGGCCTTGCTGCAGCAGGCCGGTATCGTCCTCTGAGCCTATGTCAGCGCCCATGACTTCAATGGAAGCTTCGGCGCTGGCCCAGCATGTGATCGTGCCGCAGTGGCCGGGACTGCCGGCGTCCATTGGTGCGCTGTCCACGCAGCGCAGCGGCGGCGTCAGTGTCGCGCCGTATGACGACGGTCAGGGCGGTGGCGGGCTGAACCTGGGTGTGCATGTGGCGGACGCGCCCGACGCCGTTGCAGCCAATCGTGCGCGGCTGCGAAGCCTGCTGCCGGCCGAGCCTGCCTGGCTGACGCAAGTCCATGGCACGCGGGTGCTCGATGCCGCAGCGGTGCGCGACGCACCGCAGGCCGACGCCAGTATCGCGTCCCGAGCGGGTGCTGTGTGCGTGATCATGACGGCCGATTGCATGCCGGTGCTGCTGGCCGATGCGAACGGCAAAGTGGTCGGGGCCGCGCATGCCGGCTGGCGCGGCCTGGCCGGCGGCGTGCTGGAAGCGACGGTCGCAGCGATGCGTGCAGCCGGTGCCGACGAGCTGACGGCCTGGCTGGGCCCCGGTATCGGGCCGAGTCATTTCGAAGTGGGTGCGGAAGTACCGGCGGCCTTCGACCATCTGGGCACCGAGGCGGCCGGCGCGTTCGTGCCACTGGCCGGCATGCCGGGCAAATTCCTGGGCGACTTGCCGCAACTGGCACGCATGGCGCTGGCGCGCGTCGGGGTGCACGCCGTTCATGGCGGCGCGGACTGCACGGTATCGGACGCGTCGCGCTTCTACTCGTATCGCCGCGACCGGGTCACCGGCCGTATGGCCTCATTGATCTGGATGCATCCGGACTGAGCTTGCAGCTTGTTCGCGTGCCTGTGCCGCTGTCGGTTCAGCTACCGGCTCAGCGACTGCTTCCGCTGGCTGCCGCGCCCGCATCGCGGCCAGCCGGTCCCGGGTTTCCTGTTCACGCCGCCGCCTGCGCTGGCCGCTGCCGGCTATGTACAAAATAATCAGCGTCGGTAGCACACCGTAAAGGAAAAACGTCATAATGCCTGCGACCACCGTTTCTTCGGTGATCGCCATCATCAGCGTCACATACAACCATCCTACCGCTGCTATGTGCATCGAATGCCAGTCCCAGAACGACAATAACGAGGGATCGTAGCATCAGACACCGACCCGCGCCGTCCGGTCGCCGGGCAGCGCCTCATCGCCTGCAGCAGTGAACCAGAACGAGACCGGGGGAGCCTCCAGATGAAGCAAGCCGACAGCACGAAGCAGCACCAGGCGTCTGCCGCCGAATGGTTGGCGCAGATGTCGGACCCGAAGGGCTGGCAATCGATGTTCAACCTGATGCAGGCCGGGATGCCCAACATGGGCACTATGGGCGCTATCCCGGGGATGCCCTCGATGCCAGGCATGCCGGCCATGTCGATGATGCCGGGCCTGTCGGCACCGCCGGCACTGGGCGCGATGATCCCGCCGGAGAAGCTGCAGCAGATCCAGAAGGATTACATGGACGAGATGTCCACCTTGTGGACCGCGCTGATGGCGCAGCGCTCGCCGGACATCCGCGACCGTCGCTTCGCCGACCCCGCATGGAAAACCAATCCGCTGCATGCCTTCAATGCGGCGGCCTATCTGCTGAACGCGAAGTATCTCAACGAGCTGGCCGACGCTGTCGAGACCGATGAAAAGACGCGCCGCAAGATACGTTTCGCGACCCAGCAGGCCATCGATGCACTGTCGCCCAAGAACTTCCTCGCGACGAACCCCGAAGCGCAGCAGAGGCTGGTCGAGTCGCGTGGCGAAAGCCTGACCCGTGGCATACAGCACATGCTGGAAGACATGCAGAAAGGCCATATATCGCACACCGATGAGCATGCCTTTGAAGTCGGCAAGAACGTCGCCACCACTGAAGGCGCAGTCGTGTTCGAGAATGAGGTGATGCAGCTGCTGCAGTACCGCCCGCTGACCAAGCAGGTGTATGAACGCCCGCTGCTGATCGTCCCACCCTGCATCAACAAGTTCTACATCCTTGACCTGCAACCGGAGAACTCGCTGATTCGCCATGCAGTGGAGCAGGGGCACACGGTCTTCGTCGTGTCCTGGGTGAATGCGGATGCATCGCTCGGCCAACTCGGCTGGGACGACTACATCGAGAAGGGGCCGATCAAGGCGATCGAGGTCGCACTTGCCATCAGCGGCGAGGACCAGCTCAATACGCTGGGCTTCTGCGTCGGAGGCACCATCCTGTCGACTGCGCTCGCGGTGCTGGCGGCGCGCGGCAAGAAGCCTGCCGCCAGCCTGACACTGTTGACGACGATGCTGGACTTTACCGACGTCGGCGCGATCGAAGTCTATGTCGACGAAGCGCAGGTGCAGCAGCGCGAGGCGGCGATCGGCAAGGGCGGCCTGATGCCCGGCCGCGATTTCGCGACCGCGTTCTCCAGTTTGCGGCCGAACGATCTGGTCTGGAATTATGTGGAGTCTAACTACCTGAAAGGCGAAGACCCGCCACCGTTCGCCCTGTTGTACTGGAACTCGGACAGCACCAATTTGCCCGGCCCGATGTTCTGCTACTCCCTGCGCAACATGTACCTCGAGAACCGGTTGCGCGAACCAGGCGCGTTGGCCGTGAATGGCGATGCGATCGACCTTGGCAAAGTACAGACGCCGACCTTTCTCTATGCGTCACGCGAAGATCACATCGTGCCCTGGAATACGGCTTACCTGTCGAGCGGCTTGCTGAACAAGGGCAAGCGTGGCAAAGGCGAGGGTAAGGGTGGGGACAACATGCGCTTCGTGCTCGGTGCGTCAGGTCATATCGCCGGCGTGATCAACCCGCCCGCCAAGAAAAAGCGCAGCTACTGGACCAATGACAAATTGCCGGCAACCGCAGACGAGTGGATGGCGGGTGCCACCGAACATCCCGGCAGTTGGTGGACCGAATGGACAGCCTTCCTCGCCGAACATGCGGGTGGCCAGCATGCGGCACCGGCGAAGTACGGCAATGCGAAATACAAGCCCATTGAGCCCGCGCCGGGACGTTACGTGCAGGTAAAGGCCTGATGGCATAAGTGTTTACTACGCGAAATAGTCCTGAAATTCCTGTGCGCTGCACCACGACCCCGCTTTTTGCAGCGCGGAACTGGACAAGCGTTTGTTTTTCAGGACTATAATGCCCGCGGAGACACCGGAAAGCTCCCGGGTTTTTTTATAAGATCGCAACCCTGCATTGCGACGCAATAGGACTGGATCCCCCCAATGACTACCGCAAAAAAAGCCGGTGAACGGCTCATCAAGAAATACCCGAACCGCCGTTTGTACGATACCCAGACCAGTTCCTACATCACGCTCGCTGATGTGAAGCAGCTGGTGCTCGGCAACGAGGATTTCATGGTTGTCGACGCGAAGACCGAAGAAGATCTCACGCGCAGCATCTTGTTGCAGATCATCCTCGAGGAAGAAGCGAACGGCCAGCCGATGTTCTCCAGCGGTGCGCTGTCGCAGATCATCCGCTACTACGGCCATGCGATGCAGGGCATGATGGGCAACTACCTCGAGAAGAACATCCAGGTCTTCATCGACATCCAGAACAAGATGGCGGAGAACTCGAAGGGCATGATGGACGAGAAAGCCTTCAGCCCTGAGATGTGGACCCAGTTCATGAGCGTGCAGGCGCCGATGATGCAGGGCATGATGAGCAACTACATCGAGCAATCGAAGAGCCTGTTCATGCAGATGCAGGAACAGATGCAGAGCCAGGCCAAGAATGTGTTCGGCGCGTTTCCGTTCCCCGGTGTGAACGGCGCGCGCACGGCTGAGAAGGCCGATACGAAGTAAACCAGCTTCAGGCAAACCCAAGCCCCGGCCAGCGAAAGCGCTGCCCGGGGTTTGTCGTTTCTGGAAGCTGCGGATGCGGCCCAACAACGGTTCTATCCGCGATTGCCGCGCCTTCATACAAAATCTTGTATATTTGACGAGTCACCTGTCCCAAGCCCAACAAACATGAGCAAACGTAGCCATGACAGCATCTGGGATGCGCTCGAAGACAGTGCCGAACTTGCGGAGAACATGAAGCTCCGCTCCGGTCTGATGATGGCGCTCGACCAGCACATCACCCGCGCCGGCTGGAGCCAGCAGGATGCTGCGGCAATGCTGGGCGTCTCGCAGCCAAGAATCTCCGATCTGGTGCGCGGCAAGATTCACCTGTTCAGCCTCGACATGCTGGTCAACATGGCCGCGTCTGCTGGCATGCATATCGAGATGAAGATTCACGAGCCCGCCTGATCGCTGGCTCGGAATCCCGTTTTCCATCCAACAGGTAAAATGCAGCCTTGGCTCCTCAGGGGAGCCGCTTGTCTTTTCAACACTCCGCCTGCTCCCGCCGTTCATGTCCAGTCCCTCATCCACCCCGCCCAAAGTCGGTTTTGTGTCACTCGGTTGCCCGAAGGCGCTGGTCGATTCCGAACAGATCCTTACGCAATTGCGTGCCGAAGGTTACGAGACCGCGAAGTCTTATGACGGCGCGGACCTGGTGATCGTGAACACCTGCGGCTTCATTGACGCCGCGGTGCAGGAATCGCTGGACGCGATCGGCGAGGCCTTGAACGAGAACGGCAAGGTAATCGTCACCGGCTGCCTCGGTCACAAGAAAGACGCCAGCGGCGACGAGATCGTGCAGAAGGTGCACCCGAAGGTGCTGGCCGTGACCGGCCCGCATGCGCTGGGCGAGGTGATGGATGCGGTGCATGTGCACCTGCCGAAGCCGCACGAGCCTTTCTTCGACCTGGTGCCGGCGGCCGGCGTGAAACTGACGCCGAAACATTACGCTTACCTGAAGATTTCCGAGGGCTGCAATCATCGCTGCAGCTTCTGCATCATCCCGTCGATGCGCGGCGATCTCGTCTCG
>CAZCDW010000057.1:3416-14093 GCA_964497485.1 uncultured Bifidobacterium sp. | reverse complement strand
CCTCGATGATTTCGGCACCGGCTATTCATCGCTGTCCATACTGCAGCAGCTACCGCTGGATCAGCTGAAAATCGACCAGTCTTTTGTGCATCGCATCGGCCATACCGACCCGCTGAATGGCGATGCGGCGATCATCCAGTCCATCATCACGCTCGGCAAGAGCCTGCACATGCGGGTGATCGCCGAAGGCATAGAGACGGTCTCGCAGCAAGAACAGCTGAGCGCGCTGGGCTGTGACGAATTTCAGGGCTTCCTGCATGGTGCATCAGTGCCCGCAGACGAGGCGCGCCAGCTGATGCAGCCGGCCTGAATCTCAGCTGCCGATCCGACGCACACCGCCGCGTTTTTCACATGACGGGTTTTGCTCTTTTTTTAAAAAGAGTAGGTGTCCATGCCTTCGCGCGCGCAGCAAGGCAAATGGTGCTGCCTGCTTTCCGGCGCAAAAACAATCATTTGGACGCGCATGCGAAACGCATGCATCAAGATCGCGATCGCACAGTATGAAGCCATGCACAGAGTGAGTGCAGCGTGTGATCGCCCGTGAAATAGGATTAAAAATCACAAATAGTTTGTGACATTTTGGTGAAGTTTGGTTATCGTACGGAAATAATCAACCATAACGAACCTGGTATCGCGGTTCAATGCAGTTTGCGATGCCGTGCGAATGCAGCCTATGCCGCTCATGCACAGACTCTCCGACAGGAACGCGCATGCCTTTTGATCACTGCGCAGAATGCCGTCGATGCTGCTACGTCGAGGCGGACTATCCGCCCCTCGAGATATCACTGACCCGCAACGAAAAGAAAAAATTCGGCGGTATCTGCATCGAGACTCAATGCCCTAATCTGGGTCCCACCGGCTGCACGCTGGGCGACGACAAGCCCTTCAGCTGCACCCTGTATCCGCTGGCCTATGACCCCGAGGCGCGCAACTTCTACTACGACATCGAATGCCCGCTGATGCCGGAGTACATCAAGCAGCTCAAACAAGAAGATAGCGAGGCAGCACGGCACCTGGCAGCGTGCAAAAAAGAAATCGCCAGGCTCGAAAAATCGGATAGCCGTTTCCTGGCTGGTAACTTTGCGATCGATTCCGATTATTTCGATCTGAAGAAGCTTCCGATTCCACGTCTTGGGGAGGGCACGAAACGATGAATGGAACCCTGTATCGCTTTGGCGAGGCCAAAAAGGCCCGCGAAGCCAGAGAGGCGCGCGAGGTGCACCAGGTCGGGCACCAGAGCTGGACCGCCGACAACCTGTGCGTCGACAGCTATCACGACGAGATCCATTACTACACCTCGCGCTGGGACGCGCTGTGTCCCTACATCGAGGTCAACGAAGAAATGATCGCGCAGGCGCCGCGTCCTTTCGTGGTCTACGCGTTGCCGCCGGACAGCCGCTTCGGCGTCCCCATCAACGACAAGTACGGCATGGTCGACACGAAGTCCGACGCCTTGTGGAATGAAGAGCGCCGCGCGCGCAAGTTCCGCGAGTTCGACAAGCAGTACCGCGACTTCACCTACACCGAGCACCTGATCCCCGGCGGCGACCTGGATTTCGACGACATGATCGAGCTCGGCGGCGACCATTTCGAGAAGTACTTCATCGACGACCGCGAAGTCGAGGGCTTCATCGACTATGTCCGTGACCTCGATGTGCTGATCCTGCAGGTCCATGCACCCAACGGTGAGCTCGTGCTGACCGATGTGTCCATCGTCCTGCCCAAGTACGATCAGCTCTACGGCAGCTTCTGCCAGTGGAATCGCGACTACAAGAACAAGTCGCCGGGCAATTACGCTTGCCTGCTGGCCTCACGCTGGGCGGCCAAGAACGGGCTGCGCTGGTACAACCTGGGCCCGGTAGACGACTACGGCTACAAGTCGCTGTTCGTCACCGACTACGAGCCGATCTATGCGATGGCTCTGGTCGATCCCGAGCATCCGCTGGCGACCGACCCGACCTCGCCGCTGAAGATCGACTTCAGGCCCGAGGACCTGAACCGCATCTACCGCGACGAAGGCGCTGCCGCGCTGGCCAACGCCGCTGCCTGACCCGGCGCTGCCGGAAAAAACAAAGCCCCCGCGCCTGCAAAGGCCGGGGGCTTTGTGTTGTGTGGTGCCGGAACAGCGGCCTGACGAGACAGGCGCTTACTCGTCGAAGATGTGTTCGTCGTCGAAGCTGATGTCGTAGTCGATCGTGACCTCGGTCCCTTGCGGGATATCGACCAGTGCCTCCAGGACGCCCTTGTCGTTGTAGAACAGGTTGGGCGTCTTCGAGTGGTTCAGGTAGACCGACAGGTTCACCGCATTCATGCCGATTTCCGGCGCATGCACGCGGCCTTTCTCTACCAGGCAGAACATCGACAAGTGCTTGCGCACCGTGCTCGGCACCTTCTTGAGCTCGATACGAGAGAACTTCACTTCCTTGGTACTGACCAGGCTCTTCAGCGGCTTGGCGCCTTTCGGGATGTCGCGCAGTGCAAACACGCCGATGCCGTGGATGGTCGAAACGCCCAGCTTGCAATAGACGTCGTCTTTCAGGTGATCGTACAGCTTTTCTTTCAGGCTCATGTCGGGGGCGCGGAGTTGACCGGGACACGATCGCATTCGTTTCATTTTTTGAAATTATGCGTCGCGAAGTGTGAAATTGTGCCATCAATCCTTGCAAGGGCATAGCAAACACTGACTGTCCCGCCCGGTCTTGCGTAAAAGTGGCCACTGCCGAGCGAATGTCCGCGCCACTGTGAGCGCCAATGTAAACGCTGATGGATGCACCCGCGCGAAGCCAATCCTTGGCAATCACAAAGCCGAGCGAAAGTGTTCATCAGAGTGCGCGTGTATGATGCGGAAAAAACAATCCACGCTCCCGCATCGAGCCCGTCCCCGTTACCAATGCTGCGCTTCATTCGTTCACAACCTGCACGGGCGTTTGCTTTCATGGCCGCCATCAGCGGATTGACGTCATCTCCATGGGCGCAGGCCGACGACATCCGAAGCCTGCCAGCAGTTGAGGTCGACAGCGCTCGTTTCAGCCTGCTTGGCACCGCCGATGCAGCGAGCGAGGGGGCGGCAGGTCCGGCACAGATCAGTGGTCGCGTCACGGCCCGCACCGGTGAGTTGCTGGAAGTGATGCCGGGCCTGATCGTCAGTCAGCACAGCGGCGAAGGCAAGGCCAACCAGTACTTCCTGCGCGGGATGAATCTGGACCACGGCACCGACCTGCGGCTGTCGCTCGATGGCATGCCGCTGAACCAGCGCAGCCATGCGCACGGGCAGGGTTGGGCCGACCTCAATCCGCTGATTCCGGAACTGATCTCGTCGATCCACTATCGCAAAGGGCCGTATTACGTCGCCGACGGCGATTTCGCGAATGCAGGCTCGGCAGCGCTGTACTACAGCGACAGTCTGGAGCGCGGCCTCGCCAGCTTCGGCCTCGGCCAGAACGGCTGGTATCGCACACTGCTGGCCGATTCGCCCGCCTTTCATGACGGCCGCCTGTTGTACGCGCTCGAACTGTCGCACTACGATGGTCCGTGGTCGAACCCGGACAATTACCGCAAGCTCAATGGCCTGCTGCGCTATACGCAAGGCACGCAGGCGAACGGCGTGACGCTGATGGCGATGGCCTATGACGGCAACTGGAACTCGACCGACCAGATTCCATGGAGTCCCTACAAGCAAGGTCTGATCTCGCGCTGGGGCACGATGGACCCGAGCTCGGGCGCCACTGCCAGTCGTTACAGCCTGTCCGGCGAATGGCGACAGACCGACGCGAACGGTAGCCTGGTCACGCAGGCCTACGTTATCCGCAATGCGCTCGACCTGTACTCGAATTTCGAGTACGGCACCGACAGCCAGTTCAACCAGCGTGATACGCGCGTCACCACTGGCCTGAACCTGGTGCGCACGCGCTATGTGGAGGGGCTGGGCAAGGAAGCCAGCAATATGTTCGGCCTGCAGTTCCAGCATGATGCGATCAGCAATGGCTTGCTGAGCACGCGCGCGCGCCAGCCGATTGCCTGTAACTCTGCCGTGATCGACCAGTGCCGGCGCGATCGCATCACGCAGGACAGCATCGGCCTGTATGGCGAGAACCATGTGCACTGGAATGACTGGTTCCGCACCGTCGCCGGCATGCGTGGCGACTGGTACCGCTTCGGCAATGCAGGTCGCTACAGCTCAACCGGTGACAACAATACCGATACCGTCAGCGATTACATCGTCAGCCCCAAGCTGAACCTGGTGTTCGGGCCATGGAAGCATTCCGAGCTTTACTACAGTATCGGCAGTGGCTTCCATTCAAATGATGCGCGCGGTGTCACCATCGCCAGCGGCACCCGCTCCGACGGCCTGGTGCGCACCTTCGGTCAGGAACTGGGCCTGCGCACCGAGATGCTGGAGGGCTTGCAGACCACGCTGGCGCTGTTCCAGCTCGACAGCGCATCCGAGATCGTCTACGTTGGTGACTCCGGCCGTACCGAAGACTCGGGCCGCCGCAGTCGTCGTGTCGGCATCGAATTCAACAACTACTACAAAGCCAATGCATGGCTGACGCTGGATGCCGACTTCGCGTACACGCGAGCGCGCTTCCGCGACCCGGGCGGCGACGGGCAATACATCGAAGGCGCGGTCGAGGGTGTGGCATCGGTGGCGGCGATTGTCGATGCGATCGGGCCGTGGCACGGATCGCTGCAGCTCAGATACTTCGGTCCGCGACCGCTGACGGAAGATAATTCGGTGCGCTCGGATGGTACGGCCACGCTGAACGGCAAGCTGGGCTACCGGATCAGCCGCGATACGCAGCTGGAGCTGTCGGGCTTCAATCTGCTCGACAGCAAGCAATCGGCGATCGATTACTACAACAGCTCCTATACCTTCAACGGCGTCTCAGGGCTGTCGGGCCGCGTATTCCACCCGATCGAATCGCGCCACTTCCGGCTGGTACTGGTCACGCGCTACTGATCAGTGCGAACGGTCGGCGTCAGCGCGTCGGCATGACAGTCGCTTGTGCTGGGCCCGGTCGGTCCCGGGTGGCGAATGGCGGACTGCCCCGACGGTGGCGGTATGATGCCGACATGTGCCGCAGACTGGCGGCCGCAGGCATAGCAGAGAGGATAGCGTGGAAGCGGAACAAGCTGCACAGACAGATCGAGCTGCAGGATCAAGGCCCGCGGCTCAAGCCGCACCGGTTTCAGCGCCCAGAGGCGCATCGCCTTTCGTCGACAAAGCCGTCGCCTTCCAGGCCGCACGCCGGGCCGGGCTCAACCTCGAGCCAGCGGTCGGCATGGGTTGCTTCCTTGATCCGCTCGACGTGGTACGCGTGCTGCAAGAGGCTGGCGAAAGCGATCCTTTCCTGCTGGTGGCGGCTGTGCTGCATGACCTGATGGAGCGCACCGATGTGAATGAATCCGATATCGCCGGCCTGTTCGGCAGCGAGGTTGCGTTCATCAGCGCCGAAGTGGCCGACCATCCGAAATTGTCGCTGGCGTCGCGCCGCGCGCAGCTGCTGCGCACGCTGCCCCAGCTGTCGCGCAAGGCGAAACTGCTGCGATTCGCGCAGTTGGTCGCCAGCGTGCGCAATCTTGCGGGCAGCTTCGCACCGGCCACGTGGTCGGGGCGCATGCGTTCCGACTATCTGGACTGGGCTGAAAAAACTGCGGCCGCAATCGGACCGCTGAATCCGACATTGCAGGCTATCCTGCTTGCCGAGCTGGAGAAGGGGCGGCTGACCATCGCTACCGCCGGCTGAGGCTCGCATGTCACTTGCCGTGTGGCCGGGTGAGTCGCAGCAGTCTTTGTTCTATAAAATAGTCCAGAACCCGCGTCAGGAGCGGCGGAGCAGCGCACTATGATGACCATCAGATATCCCAACGGCGACCAATACACAGGAGAAGTGTCGGGTGACGACTACATCGGCATCGGCACGCTGCAATTTGCGAATGGCGATTGTTATGTGGGCGAATTCCGCGACAGGCAATATCACGGAACAGGGATCTTCACTTATGCGAACGGCGATCGTTACGAAGGCCAGTTCGAGAACGGCAGATACCATGGCAAGGGCAGCTACTTCTATGCCAACGGTGACAAGTACAGCGGCCGCTACGAGAACGACAGGCAGCATGGCAAGGGCACGTTCACTTTCGCGAATGGCGATGTCTACACCGGCGAATTCGTCGACGACAGGCTCGAGGGCGAGGGCACGCTGAGCTTCGCGAGCGGCAGCAAGTACAAGGGACGAGTCGTGAACGGCCAGCCGCACGGTGAAGGCGTGTATGTGTCCCGCAATGGCGACCGTTACAAGGGCAGCTTCGTCGATGGCGAAAAGCATGGATCGGGCGTGGAAACTTACGCCGACGGGCGTCCTGCGAAGCGAGGCGATTGGATCAATGGTCGCTTCAATGCGGCGAAAATCTAGCGAGATGCATGCAGCGCACTGCGCACGCCAACAACCCACGGGAGGTACGATGAAGAAGAAAGCAGCCCTGCTGTTCGCCCTGTTCGTTGCATCCGGCCCCGGCATCGCCGGCTGGACACTGGTGCAGGAATCGCATGACGGCATCGTCTACATTGACCGCGATGATGCCGAGAAGACGGCCAACGGCTGGAAGGTCGATAGCTCGCAGGATTTTCACAAGCTGCAGCGCCTTGGTGATCACCAGTACCTGAGCGCGAGAACGCGCTATGAGGTCGATTGCGGCGCGAGGAAGATCCGTACGCTGAGCATCGAGCTGTATCCTGAAAACATGGCCGGTGGTGGCGCGCTGCACACCCATGCCAAACCTGGTGACTGGATCGTGCCGGACAAGGGCAGCAGTCTCGATTTGATCTGGTCCGCTCTGTGTCGCTGATAATGGCGCCGAAATCAAACCGCTTGCATCAGCATTGCCATATTTTTACGCCGCGCCACGAACAAGCTTGAAGAGTCGGAGCGCTGCACCGCATTGCGTGCCGCGTAGCGTGTTTGAAAAAACCAAAGAAAAAAGCCCCAGTGCGAACACTGGGGCTTCTGTCTGGTAGGTCGTGCGGGACTCGAACCTGCGACCAACGGATTAAAAGTCCGCTGCTCTACCAACTGAGCTAACGACCCGAAAGACCGAAATTATATACGCGCAATTCCTTGTGTGTCAAACGTCTTGCTTGCCCGATCTGTAATTCATCAATCGCAGCACATCATTCACATCGTCGCACGCGCTTAGTTGATGTCTGCGAGTCTTTCCTTGCCGGTTGCGGCCGCTGCCGACGCCGGATATTTTTTGATCAGCGTGCCCAGCGTCTCGCGCGCCGCGGTCTTGTCTTTCAGGTCAAGCTGGCAGCTGGCGATGTTGAGCAGTGCATCGGGTGCCTTCTGGCTGGCGGCGAAGCGAGTGGCCACCGTCTGGTAGGCCGGAATCGCATTCGTGCAATCCTGCAGTGCGAAGTGGCTGCTGCCGAGCCAGAAATAAGCTTGCGACAGGTAGGCTGAATCCGGATATCGCTGCAGGAAGGCCGCCAGCGATTGCGCCGCGCCGCTGTAGTTGGCTGACTTGAACAGTGCGACCGCGGCATCGTAGGCCCTCTGCTCGGCGGGTGACACTTCCGCATCCTTGCCATCGACCGATACCTGTTTGGGTTCGAGGTTGCGCAGCCGCTGGTCGAGGTCGCTGTAGAAATCTTTCTGGCGGCGCTGTGCATTCGACAGGTCGTTTCCCAGCACCTCGATCTGACCGCGCAGCGTGGCCATCTCGCCGCGCAATTTTTCGATCTCGGTGGCGACATCGATCACCGCCTTGGTGTCGGCCTTGTCATCGACGCGCCTGGCCAGCGGTTCGAGCTTGCTGTCGATGCGAGCGTTGAGGTCGTCCAGCTGTTTGCGCAGCTTGAGGATCTCGCGACGGGCATCAGCGTCTTCAAAGATCGCCGAATGCGCATACAGCGGCGCCAAAAGAAAAAGCGCCGCCAATGCGGCGGCGCTTGCTGCTTTCAAAGAAGCGTTCATTGCCGTGATCAATAAGCGAGGTCAGCGCGGCGGTTCTCGGCCCATGCCGCTTCATTGCTGCCCTGTGCCTTCGGCTTTTCCTTGCCGAAGGAGATGGCTTCCATCTGGCTGTCCTTCGCGCCGGCAGCGACCAGCGCGCGGCGCACGGCCTCGGCACGCTTCTGGCCCAGTGCCAGGTTGTATTCGCTGCCGCCACGCTCATCGGTATTGCCCTGAATGACGACCTTGCGGTTCGGATGGCTGGCCAGATACTTGCCATGGGCCTCGATCAGGGGCTTGAACTCATCCTTGACGTCGTATTTGTCGAGGTCAAAGTAGACGCTGCGCTTGGCCAGCACGCCGGCCGGATCGTCGAGCGGATCGGTAGCCTTGGCGGTCTTGCCTGTATCGCCGGCGCCAGTGCCAGTGCCTGCTCCGGTGTTGGTCGACGAACTGGTCGATGGTGCGCTCTTGCCGCCGCGGTCCTCGACGGCCGCCGGCTCATCGAGCTTGACGGTCGAGCAGGCCGACAGCAACGCTGCCATTGCGGCGATGACCGCAAACATTTTGAATCCATGCATGGTTTTTTCTCCCCTGGTTGGTAAATCTTGCATCGCGCCGTACGCATCGCGCAGCATTTTCTTTGAACGCCGCGTCCTTGTCGAAGGCATTTATCCCGCTAAAACTTATTTCGTGAACGGACCCCATGCCGGCTCGCGTACGTTCGATGCTTTCGCCGACAGGCTGTAGCGAACGCTGCCGTCAGTGGCCACCACGCTCAGGTTGCCGCGTCCGCCGGCATCGCTCGCATGCATGATGTAGCGACCGTTCGGTGCAAAGCTCGGTGCTTCGTCGCGCGCGCCATCGGACAGGCGGGTTTCCTGTTCCGTTGTCAAATCCAGAACATAAACCTGGAATCGGCCCTCGCGCCGCGACACATAGGCCAACATTTTACCGTCTGGCGATATGGCGGGGCTGATATTGTAGGGCGCATTCCGGTTGATGGTGACGCGCCTCACCTCGCTGCCATCGACATTCATCCGGAAAATCTGGGGGCCGCCACTGCGGTCGCTGGTGAAGTAGATGGTCTGGCCATCCGGCGAGAAGCAGGGCTCGGTATCGATCCCGTTCGACTGGGTCAGGCGCTTCAATTCGCTGCCATCGGCATTGATCAGGTAGATCTGCGTCGATCCGTCACGCGACAGCGAGATCGCCAGCTTGCGGCCGTCAGGCGACCAGGCCGGCGCGGAATTGCTGCCCTTGAAGTTGGCGACCGCAACGCGCTTGCGGGTCGACAGTTCCTGCACATAGACCACCGGCTTCTTCGCCTCGAACGACACATAGGCGAGCTTCGAGCCGTCCGGCGACCAGGTCGGTGAGATGATGGGCTCGCTCGAGCGCAGCGCGACGAAGGCATTCTCGCCATCGGAATCGGCGATCTCTAGGCGGTATTCGGAACCACTCTTGGCGACATACGCGATGCGGGTCGCAAAGGCGCCACGCACGCCGGTCAGTTTTTCGAAGATGTCGTCGGCGACACGATGTGCGGCCAGGCGCGAGAACTGTTCGAGCACGGTCAGGCCGAGGCCGGACAAGTCGCCGCCACGCACGGTGTCGGTCAGCTTGTAGCGCACGTCGATACGGCCATTCGGCATTTTCGTGATGCTGCCTGCCGCCAGCGCATCGGCGCCGCGCGCTTTCCAGGCCGCGACATCGACCGCGCTCTTTTCGGACAAGATGTCATTGGCGTCGACCAGTCGGAACACACCGCTGCGCTCGAGGTCGGCGCGCACGATCGCATGCACCGATTGTTCGCCCGCTTGCTCGTTGGCGAAATGCGCAACGGCGATCGGGATCTGGTTGGCGCCGACACCGGCGATCTCGACGCGCAGTTGCGCGTCGGCGATCATGGGGACGAGCAAGGGCAGGGCTGCGGCAGTGGCGACGGCGACGAGCTTCAGGAAAGTACGTTTCATCGGTTATCGGTCGTCCTTAGTGTGGTCCGTCGATGATGTCAGTGATCGCGGGGCCGATGCGAGATGACCAGGCTAGCCGGCACCCTGCCCGTCGCCGGATCTGGCGGGAAGGGCGACGCACGGTCAATGGCGCGCCGCACTGCCTGGTCGAACGCGGGAATGCCGCAAGTGCGCAAGAGCCGCACATTGCCCACGCTGCCATCCGGCAGCAGCGTGATTTCATACTCGACTGCAGGGTTGCCCGAGATATCTGTCAACGGCGGCATAATTGTAGCGTCTTTGATCATTTTTCCGATCTTTTGCGCATAACCCGCGCTGACCTTCGGACCGGCCGAACGCTCGGCGTCGCCGCTGATCCCGTCGCCGGCCTGTGCCTGCAAACGCTTCAAGTCATCTTCGCGCTGCTTCTTGCGACGCTGTTCGGCCTGTTGTTCTTCCTGCTTACGCTGCTGCTCTTCAGCCTGCTTGCGTTTTTCCTCGGCGAGGGCCTCGTCCTGCTTGCGCTGTTGCTCGTCCGCCTGTTTTTTCTTTTCCAGCTCGGCGAGCTTTTTCTTTTCCTGTTCCTCAGCAAGGCGCTTCTTCTCCAGCTCCTTCTTCTCCAGCTCTTTTTTCTCGAGTTCTTTCTGGCGTTCCTTCTCTTCAGCCAGCTTCTTCTCGAGCTCCTTGCGCTTCTTTTCCTTTTCGAGCGCGATGTCAGGATCCGGCTGCTTGTTCTTCACCGGCTCGGGCGCGGCCACCGGCTTGGGCGG
>CAZCDW010000057.1:0-3316 GCA_964497485.1 uncultured Bifidobacterium sp. | reverse complement strand
CAGGATCCGGCTGCTTGTTCTTCACCGGCTCGGGCGCGGCCACCGGCTTGGGCGGGGGCTTCACCGGTTCCGGCTTCACGGGTTCAGGTACAGGCACCGGCTCGGGCGGGGGCGGTGCGGCGGTACGCGCGACCGGGCTCCAGATCTCGGCCTCGACCGCGACCGGCGTGACGTTCTGCCACGAGACGCCGACCCACAGGAATCCGAGCAGCAGCACATGCATCAGCAGTGCCAGACCGAGCGCACGCATGCGGCCCGGTTCGGGCGGCACTCGGTACGGGACGGCGGACTCGTTCACGATGGCGGTCAGGTGATGTCGTGGTTCAGTAAAACGGGCAACACGGTGCGGGCGACGCGCTGGTGTCCGTAATGCTATCGGGTCGCAAGGCCGACACGACTGATGCCGGTCTTGTTGGCCAGCGTGATGGTCTGCACCACGTCGTCATACTTGATGTCCTTGTCGGCCGAAATCATCAGCGGCAACTCAGGATGTGTCTTGTTGAGATCGGCCAGTCGCTGGCCGAGCTGTTCGCGGCCCTTCACGGACTTGAATGCCTGGCCGTGGATGCCGACGCTGGCGGCGCCATCGGCCTTGAGCTCGATCTCGATATAGTCCACCGGCGGTTGCGTTGAGCGACCGGCCTTGGGCAGGTCAATCGTATTGGGCGGCGTGAGCGGCGCGACCACCATGAAAATCACCAGCAGCACCAGCATCACGTCGATGTAAGGCACGACGTTGATCTCTGACTTGAACTTGCGGGTGCGACCGCCGCGCATGGATGAGGAGGCGACCATGTCAGCGTGCCTGGCGGTTCAGGATGTTGGAGAACTCTTCGATGAAACTCTCGAAGCGGATCGCGAGACGGTCGATGTCATGCGAGTAGCGGTTGTAGGCCACCACGGCCGGGATCGCCGCGAACAGGCCGATCGCGGTCGCGACCAGCGCTTCGGCAATGCCGGGCGCGACGGCAGCCAGCGTCGCCTGCTGCACATTGGCGAGGCCACGGAAGGAATTCATGATGCCCCACACCGTGCCGAACAAGCCGACATAAGGTGATACCGAGCCGACCGACGCGAGGAAGGCCAGGTGCGACTCGAGCGCATCCATCTCACGCTGATAGGCTGCGCGCATCGCACGGCGCGCGCCGTCCAGCAGCGCGCTGGTGTCCATGTCTTTCTTGCCGGTGAAGGAAAGCCGCGCCTTGCGGTATTCCTCCATACCGGCCTCGAAGATGCGCTCCAGTGCGCCGTTGCTGCCCTGGCGGCGGCGAGCGGCCGTCACTTCTTCATACAGCGCATTGAGGTTGGCGCCGGACCAGAAGGCATTCTCGAATTCCGTCGTCTGCGTGGTCGCATTGCGGATCGCGAACATCTTGCGGAAGATGTAGGTCCAGCTCATGGCCGATACCAGCAGCAGCAGCGCCATCACCAGCTGCACCAGCAGCGATGCATTCGTGATCAGGGTAACGAAGGACAGGTCTTGGGTGACGGTCATGGCGGTCGTTATGGTTGTCGTTGTAGTGGTCGTTGTAGTGATCGTTGCAGTGGTCGTTGCAGCAGGCAGGGAGATGTGGGTGGTCGTGCGCCTTGTGCTTGCCTGTGGTTCAGTCAGGTGCCACGCCGGCGGCAAAGGCGGCGATGCGCGCTTGCACCGCTGCCGGGATGGCGGCTGGCCGCAAGCTCTGCGCATCGACACAGCCGACGCGGATGCTGCCGCTGCACAGCAGCCGCCCTTCGCCAGCCGGGTCTTGGCGCCAGGCTTCCTGGGTGAATTCCACTGATGCGCGGCCCAGTTTTTTGACAGTCACGGTGATTTCCAGCAGGTCATCCAGTTTCGCCGGGGCATGGTAATCGATGGCCGTACTTTTGACCACGAATATCCTCTGCTCTTGTTCGGCAAGCATCTGCTGCTGTATGCCTGCCTTGCGCAGCCATTCGGTACGTGCGCGCTCGAAGAACTTCAGGTAGTTCGCATAGAACACGATGCCGCCGGCATCCGTGTCTTCGTAATAGACGCGCAGCGGCCAGCGGAAACCGGCCATCGAGACAGACGTCGACACGGATCCGGACACGGTGATCGTCAGCCCTGGCGCTTGACCGTGAACGGCGAGAACCCCTGGCAGACCGGCATCATTTCGATGTGGTTGATGTTCACATGCGCCGGCAGCGTGGCCACCCAGTACGCGGCCTCGGCGACATCTTCGGACGATAGCGGCTCGGTACCCTGATAAACCTTGGCGGCGGCGGCATCGTCGCCCTTGAAACGCACGTTGGAGAATTCGGTGCCGCCGGACATGCCGGGCGCAATATTGGTCGCGCGCACACCGGTACCCACCAGGTCGGCGCGCAGGTTCAGCGTGAACTGGTCGACGAAGGCCTTGGTTGCGCCATACACATTGCCACCCGGGTAGGGGTAGGCGCCGGCGACCGAGCCGATGTTGATCACCGTACCGCTGCCGCGCGCGACCATGCGGGGCAGGATCGCGCGGGTCATGTGGACCAAGCCCTGGCAATTGGTCGCGATCATGGTGTCCCAGTCTTGCAGGTGCGCTTCATGCGCGGGTTCCAGGCCGAGCGCGAGGCCTGCATTGTTGACGAGCACGTCGATCGCCTGCCAGTCAGCTGGCAGCGCGGCCAGCATGGCGTCGATCGAGGTCTGACGGGTCACGTCCAGTTCGACCGGCAGCAGCTTGTCGCCCAGTTCGGCACCCAACGCGGCCAGCCTGTCGGTACGGCGCGCGGCCGCGATCACCCGGTGACCTGCCTGGACGAATTTACGCGCGATACCTGCACCAAAACCGGAGCTGGCGCCGGTCACCAATACGATCATGAATAGACTCCGCGGAGAGGATTTACTGGCTGATTCTGGACCGGCGCAATTTTAGCTGAAACAGGGGTTTTGCCCGGCGAAGGCTTCGCTGCCGTCGAAAGGCCGGCCCGGGAGCCGGCGCCTGGTGAGCGGCCTTGCTGAATCCAGTGGCGTCTACTAAAATCGCATGTCATTTTGTCTCGCGTAACTGGCGCAAAACCGCACGGTCGTTCGGCCTTGTCGGCAGGTGGAGTTCCACCGGGGAGCGCGGGATGTCTTACCGCCGTACGCCTGGGCACCTGTTGTGAACCGACTGCGAGGTCGGCGCATGAGCGTGCCGGCGTAACGTCATTGCCGGTTCCGGCACCCCGCGTAAAATCACGAAGAATCAAGACCTTCCACACCCTTTGGAGCCTATTTGATGTTTTCGAAACAGCACACGATTGCCAACGTCGACCCCGATCTGTGGTCGGCAATCCAGAAGGAAAACCAGCGCCAGCAAGACCA
>CAZCDW010000056.1:0-14109 GCA_964497485.1 uncultured Bifidobacterium sp. | reverse complement strand
GCCAGCGTGGTGAACTCAACGAATTTCGCATTGCCGGTCGGCTCGACCTTGCGAATCAATTCGGCCAGCGAATAGCCTGACCATGGGATCGCCATCGACCAGCCCTCGACACAGCGCAGCCGATACAGCCGCTCTTCCAGCGGCGCCAGTTTGAGCAGCTGGTCGATATCGAGCGTGACTGGCTTCTTCACTTCACCATCGATACGCACGGTCCAGGGTCGCGTTTTCAGCGTGCCGGCATATTGCGCCGGCTCGGCCTTGTCGAGACCGAACTCGTAGTAGTTGTTGTAGGTGGTCGCGTCCTTGTACGCGGTCGGCTTGTCGGGAGCGATATAGGCAGGGTTCGGCTTGGCCGGCAGCTTCATGCGAGCCGCATCATTGGCCAGCGCGAGGCCCGGCACCAGCAGGCCGCTCGCAGTGACGCCGGTGGCGGCAAGGCCGCCAGCCGCCAGCTGCTGCAAGAACCATCGGCGGGATTCGGCGACCTTGCGCGGCGTGATTTCAGACGGCAGGGGTTCACTATAACGCGCACGTCGAATCAACATCTCGGCCTCCGTCATCCGGGCATCGCAGCCCTGTGGCATCGCAGCTGCCCGGGGCAGTTGCGGACATTCTGACAAAACATTCTGACAAAAAAAGGCCGCACTCGTGCGGCCTTTGCGATACGTTTCAACGCGCGTTACAGAGTCCCGTAGGAATGCAAGCCGGACAGGAACATGTTGACGCCCAGGAAAGCGAAGGTCGTCACCAGCAGACCGGTGACTGCCCACCAGGCGGCTACCACGCCGCGCAGGCCTTTCATCAGGCGCATATGCAACCAGGCCGCATAGTTGAGCCATACGATCAGGGCCCAGGTTTCCTTCGGGTCCCACGACCAGTAGCCACCCCAGGCTTCGGCTGCCCACAACGCACCGAGGATGGTGGCGATCGTGAAGAACGCGAAACCGACGGCGATGGCTTTGTACATGATGTCGTCCAGCACTTCCAGCGGCGGCAGCCGGTCGGCCAGCTTGCCCTTGGCCTTCATCAGGTAGGCCACGCCCACCATCGCTGCCAGTGCAAACGTGCCGTAACCGATGAAGTTCGCCGGCACATGGATCTTCATCCACCAGCTCTGCAGTGCTGGTACCAAGGGCTGGATCTCGTGCGCGTCGCGGCTGGTCATGTACCACAGCAGGAAGCCGACCGCGGCCGAGATCACCAGCATCACGAAGGGGCTGATCGCACGCGTCTCGTACTTCTGCTCGTAGAACATCAGGAACAGCGAGGTGATCAGGCAGAACAGCACGAAAACTTCGTACAGGTTCGACACCGGGATATGGCCGATGTCGGCACCCAGCAGGTAGGACTCATACCAGCGCACCATCATGCCAGCGAAGCCGAGCAGGATCGCAGCCCAGCACAGTTTGCTGCCGACCGCGCCACCGAATTCGGATCGCGCCAGCAGTCCGCCCCAGTGGAACAGCGTGGACAGGAAGAACAATGTGCTCATCCACAGGATGGCCGACTGGCTCGACAGCATGTATTTCAGGAAGAACCGCGTCTGCGCCATCTCGAGATTGCCGGCATAGAAGTAGATACCGGACAAGGACAAGGCGCCGATCAGCACGATCAGCGTGCGCACCGGGCGCCAGTACCAGCCGAGGCCGACAAAGGTCGGTACCGCCGCCAGCAAGATGCCCTGCTCGTAGATGTCCATGAACTCGCCATAGCGGTTCAGCGAAAACAGTGCGCCGGCCAACAGCAGCGCAGCAAACAGCCAGTCAACCAGACTGCGGCTACGGATCCAGCCGGGCGATTGCTCAACGGCGATTTCTTGCGTGATTTCCATCATGTTTCTCCACGCACCCCTTGCCGCGACGTCGCGGTGGATGCGCTGAAAGTATAGTCCAGCGGCAGCTAGTTTGTTGCCGGCTGCGCCAACGTCGCTTTCATCCGCTCGTATTCGCGGTCAAAGTCGAGGTTGCGGCGCTGCGTGCTCATCGCCATCAGCGCATGCGAACCGCCGCCCTCGCCGGCACGGAACCAGATCCACAGCCGGCGCTCGCGCACATACAGCATCGCGAACACGCCCAGCACCAGCAGCAGGCAGCCGAGGTACACCACATTCTTGCCCGGCGAACGCGTGACCTGGAACACCGAGGCCTTGACTTCGTCAAAACCACGCAGCTGCAGGATCACCGGCGCGCCATAAAAGAAGCTGTCGGCCAGTGCATCGGTGGCCATGCGCAGGAAGCGGCCGTTCTGCTCGTCGGGCGTCATCGCAGGCAAGCCTTCCTTGTCGCGCGCGACCTGCCACAGCTCCCACAGGCTGCCGTTAAGGATTTTCATGAACACATCGGCGGCTTTTTCTTGCTGTACTTCCGGCAGCTTGCCGATGAAACGCGCGACCGCGATATAGCCGGAGGCCTGCTGGTCGCCGGCAAATACGTTCAGGCCACGCAGCGCTGACGCCTGCAGCTGCTCGCGCAGCTGGGCATTGGCGGTACTTCCGGGGCTGCCGAGCGGCACTTTCTCCGCATAGCGGCGCGCTGCCTTCTCGCGCAGCGCCGGGTCAGCGATGGCCGAGCGCAGGCGCATCCATTCATCGATCTTGCCATTGGCATCCGCCGGTATGCGCAGATAGCGGAAGCCTTCAGCCGGGCTTTCGCGTACGCCGGCCAGGAAGACCTCGGCGCCATCGACCTTCACCGGCAGCATGTAGTTGTTGAACTCACGGGCCTGACCATTGCGATCACGCAGCTTGTATTGCACGCTGGGGCCGACGTTCTTCAGGTCTTTCGCCTTCTTCGTGTTCGCTGCGGAGCCGAGCTGCTTGTCGAGCGATGCACCGAACTTTTCGTTGAAGCTCTTGTTGGTGTCAACCGCGCGTACGTCCTGGCCATTGCTGGCCGCCGTGTTCTCGACATTGAATGGACGGAAGCCCGTCCATTCAATCGTGTACTGACTACCGCCGCTGCCCGCCAGTGGCGTCGCATTGCCGACCACGCCCTCGACCGGGAAACTGGCATGGCTGGCACCCTGCATTGGATAGCCGACCAGCTTCAGGTGGCTACCGCCATCCTCGAAGCTGGACTGGTAAACCGCCAGACCTTTGTAAATCAGCGGCTCATTGACCTTGATGGTGGCGGGGAATTGCTTGCCGGTGTCGTTGTCGGTCACGATCACGTTCGATGCAAATAGCTTGGGCATGCCGGTCGAATAAAAATCGACGATGAATTTTTCCAGCGTGATCGAGAACGGCAATTCCTGGATCAGCACACCCTCACCGGCCGGGATCACTGCCGTAGCGGCGGTCGATCCCTCGGGAATGAAGGTGTTGCCACGGAACGTGGGATTGCCGAGGCCCAGGCGATGTTTGGCCGGGATGTCGGCGATCACGCCATTGCCGATGAAGGGCTCTTTGCCGAACAGCCATTGCTGTGCACGGATGGGCAGGTTGGAGTCGAGCAGGCCACCGATGCAGATAATGACAATGGCCGCATGCGCGAAGATGTAGCCGAGCTTGTTGGCGGCGCCTTGCTTGGCCGTCAGCAGCACTGCATCGTCTTTCTTCAACAGCTTCACCTGGTAGCCGGCGGCCTTCACGCGCGCAGCTGCCACTTGTGCGGCCTGCACGGTATCGTCGCCGGCGCTCCATTCAGCGCGGTGATGGAAGTTGCGCAACGACTGCTCGCGCACGTTCTCGCGCCAGCTTTTCATGTCCTTCAACATCTTCGGCGCATTGCGTACGATGCACAGCGAGGTCGATGTGACGAGGAAGGCCATGATCAGCAGGAACCACCAGGCCGAATACACCGAGTAAATCGAGAATCGCGCAAAGACATCAAACCAGAACGGGCCGAACTGGTTGACGTAGTTCGGCATCGGCTCACCCTGTGTGACCACGGTGCCGATCACGGAGGCGATAGAGATCACGGTCAGCAGGCTGATCGCGAAACGCATCGACGAGATCAGTTCGACCAGGTCGGCCAGCCAGCGGTTTTGCGTCGCCAGTGTGATGCCCTGTGTGTCAGGGCTGGTGACTGCGTTGGCGTGAGTATCGGTGCCAGTATCCATCGTCGATATTTTGTCTGTTTGCTCAGTCGCGTACGACAAACAAAAAGGGGGCGGCGCCTGGCCTCCCCCTTCGAAACTTGACGCTTCCCACTGCTTGCCTGCCTGCTTGGTTGCGGGCGCTGGTGCCGATCTTGTCGCCGGCCCGGCAGCGCGGGAATGCGCGGTTTACTTCAAGCCGGCCACGTAGTCAGCGACTGCGGCGATCTCGGCGTCCGACAGGCGCTTGGCCACGGCCGTCATTTGCGCCGAGTTGCTGCGGGCACCGGCGCGGAAGTTGTTCAGCTGCGCGGTCGTGTAATCCTGGTGCTGGCCGGCGACACGGGCGAACTGCGCCGGGATACCTGCGCCGTTCGGGCTGTGGCAGCCTGCGCAGGCCGGCACGTTCTTCTCGGCGATACCGCCGCGGTAGATCTTCTTGCCGAGCTCGATGGTGTCCTTGTTCTTTGCGGCGCCCGGCGCCGGCTTCTGCTGCTCGAGGAAGGCGGCGAGGTTGCGCACGTCATCTTCGGACAGCGCTTTCGCGATCGCGGTCATCACCGCATTGTTGCGGGCCGGGGTCGTGAAGTCATGCAGCTGCTTCTGCAGGTAAGCAGCGTGCTGGCCGGCGAGCTTCGGGTTCTGCGTGATGGTCGAGTTGCCGGCATTGCCATGGCAGGCGACGCACGCCATCACGCCGCGCGACGCATCGCCGTTCGTATACAGCGTGCCGCCCTTGTTGGCATCGGCCACAGCTGCCGGCTTGGCGTCGTTGGCCGAAGCCACGGTGGCGGACGCCAGCAGCACGATGGAAACGAATTTCACGAACAGCGAGAGAGCACGATTCATTCAGGCACCCGGGTCTTGTGGTTGGTTTGTGCGGAAATACAGCCCGGCATTGTACTACAATGGCCCCTCCGACTCTTCCGGCCACTGGCGGGAAGTCCGCAGAATTCCTGCCTGTTCACCGCTTCTTCTCGGCCTTTCGCATCCTCCATGTCCGCACTCTGGCAAGCCCGCTTCTTCACCACCGTCAACCGACTGCAGGATTTGCCAAAATACAAACTGCCGGAAGTGGCCTTTGCCGGCCGCTCGAATGCAGGCAAGTCGACGGCGATCAACCTGCTATGCAACCAGAAAAAGCTGGCCTTCGCATCAAAGACGCCGGGGCGCACCCAGCACATCAATTTCTTCTCGATCGGCGGCTCGCATGTGGCCATGCATCGCAAGGACGCGACCCGTACCGACGAGATCCGCGCCTTCCTGGTCGACCTGCCGGGGTATGGTTATGCGGAGGTCTCCGGCACCGCCAAGCATCACTGGCAAGACCTGCTGGGCCGTTATGTGCAGGCGCGCGAGCAGCTCACGGCTTTGGTACTGATCATGGATGCGCGCCGGCCATTCACGGAGCTCGACGTCGAGATGCTCGAATGGTTCGCGCCGACCGGCAAGCCCATCCATTGCCTGTTGAGCAAGGCCGACAAGCTCAATCGCAGCGAACAGGCCGATGCACTGCGGCTTGCGCGGACCATCCTCGGCAGCTACGTTGACGAATCCGGCACGCCTCTGCCATTCTCCGTGCAGCTGTTCTCGGCGCTCAAGCGCGTCGGCCTCGATGAGGCGGACCTGAAGATACGCACGTTGCTTGGACTGGTCGAAACCGATAGCGCCGTTGCGCCGGTCGAGCAGTCCGCCAACGGTGACGACGAGACGCATGCGCCGGCTGAAGAATAGCGAGGCATAAAAAAACCCTGGAGAAAGGGGAAGGTCTCCAGGGTTCAACGCTGCCGCGCCTTCACACGAGACAGCCCCGCTCAGGGAGGAGAAGCGGGAGGTGAACAATCACCCATCAGTCTGAGGGTCGATGCTCGCCAAAAGTTTCAGCGTGCCGCCGCGTAGATCGCAGGCGCGCTGCAGGCAACAGGGGGAATGACAGGCAAGGCTCCGACTCCCAAGTCCGGCCAAACCCGTCAATAAACGATAACAAGATCACCAAAGCAAGCGAGCAACCATGGCACAAGCACCGCATTTTCCCGCAATCCGCATGCGTCGCATGCGCAAGGATGCATTCTCACGCGCATTGATGCGCGAGCACACTGTCACCGCTGCCGACCTGATCTATCCGGTCTTCATCCTCGATGGCAGCAACCGTCGCGAGGCGGTGCCGTCGATGCCGGGCGTCGAACGCGTATCGGTCGACCTGCTGATGGCAGTTGCCGAAGACTGCGTGAACCTGGGCATTCCGGTGATGGCACTGTTCCCGGTGATCGACGCCTCGTTGAAGACGCCGGATGGCATCGAGGCGATCAATCCGAATGGGCTGGTGCCGCGCGCGGTCAAGGCCATCAAATCGCGCTTCCCCGAACTGGGCGTGCTGACGGATGTTGCACTCGACCCGTACACCAGCCATGGGCAGGATGGCGTGTTGAATGACGACGGCTATGTGCTGAACGACGAGACCAGCGCAATCCTCGTCAAGCAGGCGCTGTCGCAGGCCGAGGCAGGTGTCGATATCGTCGCGCCGTCGGACATGATGGACGGGCGTATCGGTGCAATCCGGGCCGGGCTGGAATCGGCGGGCTGCATCTACACGCGCATCATGGCTTACTCGGCCAAATATGCGTCCGCTTTCTACGGCCCGTTCCGTGATGCGGTCGGCTCGGCCGCCAACCTCGGGAAGGGCAGCAAAGCGACCTACCAGATGGATCCGGGCAACAGCGACGAGGCGCTGCGTGAAGTGGCGCTCGATATCGCCGAAGGCGCCGACATGGTGATGGTCAAGCCCGGCATGCCTTACCTGGATATCGTTCGTCGCGTGAAGGATGAGTTCAAGGTGCCGACCTTCGCCTATCAGGTCAGCGGCGAGTACGCGATGATCAAGGCCGCATCACAGAACGGCTGGCTCGACCATGACAAGACCATGATGGAAGCCATGCTGTCGTTCAAGCGCGCTGGCGCCGATGGCGTGCTGACCTACTTTGCGCGCGATATCGCCAGACTGCTCTAAGCTTCCATCATCCCACCGAAAAGTTCGCCCGGCGCTTTACGCGCTTGGCGAACTTTTTTTTATTTGCGACACATATCTTGTGTTGAACGTCTCCTATTGGCGACGTTTTTGCAGTAATTCATATTTCTTACAAAAGAACTGGAAATGCAGTGAAAGATTCTATGCGGCAATAAATTTATCCGTACGGCCGCAAATGCGGTGTACGCGACAGGATGATCAACGATGAACAAAATTCCGATGCCCCGAATGATGGTCAGCCCGAATATGGAGCCGAAAGATAAACGCGGCCAAGGGGTACTGGAAAAGGAGAAAGATGCAACCGAGCGCGCTTACGACTCGCTGGTGGCTCGCGAGGAGCACTTCATCACTCCCGGCGAAAAACACGGCAAAACGATCATCTTCTCGCGCGCAACCTCTACCCAATTGAAAGCTGCGGACGTAGAACGTCGGCTGGGATCCGGCACCATGGCCAAAGGACTGATCGAGAAGAACGTGAAGGGCATGAAGCTTGCCCCGGACAAGAAGCAACTGCTGCTGGATATGATGAGAGCCAGGATAAAAGGCCAGATCAGCCACTCGTCCGATACGCACTTTGGGGTCGAGTCCATCCGCCAGCGGGGACAAGCTCTGAAAATCAATCGTCTGCCGGTGGTCAAGCAAGTTCGCTTTGTCGAAGCAGCCGACAGCTTCATCCCGCCGCGCCCTCCATCCTCTGTCGAGTTGCCTCCGCTGCCCCCGGATGACTGACTCGTAGCTACCGTCTGCTATTGCACCGAGTTCATTAGAGGATAGCCATGAAATCGACCGGCCCCAACTTTGCCCTCCAGCTAAAGCCCAACGAATCCCTGTTCCATGATGCAGGGGAAGTTCTCGGCAGCAAAAAGGCTGACATAAAGCTGGCTGATGGAACAACGAAATCAGTGACTGTATTTTTTCGCGTTCCCGCCGACCAGTTGGCGAAACTGCAGGCCAGGAAGCAAGCCGACTCACTGAAGGTCACGGCCGAATCTTTCAAGAAATTCCTGATTGAGCGAGGTGTGACACCGGCAAATGCAGACGTCGCCATGAAGAAAATCAGCGACGAACTTTCCCAAACGAGGAAAGAAGGAAAGATGCTGAGACGTCAATCGGAAAAATCGATGCGTAAGCAAGGCTTGTTGTCCGCCAAGTCCGACTATCAACGTCGCCCTTCAGTTGCCAACCTGAAGGAAAATTTTCAGATGGCGAGACAGAAGCGCCTGAAAGAGAATAGCCCGAGCCAACCACAAATACCTGCAGGTCTTTTCAGCAAGGCGTTCGACAAGGCCATCAAGGATGGCAACATGGCACGCGTCGACCCGGACCTGAAACAGGACGCGCCCGCGAAACCTGTGCAGAAAGCAAAACCGCTGCCGACCCCGCCCGCCAGGAAAGCCGCCAAACCCTTGCCACCAACGCCGCAACGCTCACAGCCGCAGGCGGCACGCCAATCCGAGTTCAAGCTGACTTCGATCGAACTGCCGCCGCTGCCCGACCTGCCAGAAAATTGACTGGCAGGCTGGCCCGGCTTTTACCTCACTTGTTCGGCTGAGGTGTAATTCGCAGGTAAGGCTTGGGGGCGGTGAACCCTTTCGGATACTTCTGCCTGATCACCGCTTCATCCTGCACGCTGAGCGGGATGATCACGTCATCGCCATCTTTCCAGTTGCCCGGCGTCGCGACGGTGTAACCATCGGTCAGCTGCAATGCATCGATCACGCGCAGTACTTCATCGAAGTTGCGACCCGTGCTCATCGGGTAGGTGATCATCAGCCGCACTTTTTTCTTCGGATCGATGATGAACAGCGAGCGCACGGTCGCGGTCTCCGACTGGTTTGGGTGGATCATGTCGTACAGCGCCGAGACCTTCTTGTCCGCATCGGCCACGATGGGGAAGCCGACCACGGTCTTTTGCGTCTCTTCGATATCCTTGATCCACGACGTATGCTTGTCGGCAGGATCGACGGACAGCGCGATTGCCTTCACATTGCGTTTGTCGAATTCGGGCTTCAGCTTCGCGGTCAGGCCCAGTTCGGTGGTGCAGACCGGCGTGAAATCCGCCGGATGCGAGAACAGCACGACCCAGGAGTCGCCCGCCCAGTCGTGGAAGCGGATTTTGCCAATCGAAGAATCCTGCTCGAAATCAGGCGCAGTATCGCCGAGATGCAATGCCATGGTATCCCCCTTGTAAGAATGAAAATCTGCGCGAATTGCGTGGACAATCTGCCAAGATATCCTAAAGCAGGCGGGCGCGCAGACCAAAGAAAATCTGGCTCTTTGCTAATAGCCGGCGTTGATAAGGGATGAGGTCGTGGCGGGCCGGGCTTGATGAGGGGCGTACGCTTAGGGGCGCCGGGCGCGCGTCAGCGATTGCAGGAAGATTTCGGGCTTCTGGTAGCCAATCACGCGCGCAGCATGCACTTCGTTACCGCCGTCTCCGAAGAACAGGATACCGGGCGGCCCGAACAAGCCGAAACGCTTCAGCAAGGCTTTGTCATCCTCATCGTTGGCGGTGACATTGGCCTGCAGCAGCAGCATGCGGTCGAGCTCGGCGCGTACCGACGGGTCGCTGAAAGTCAGCTTCTCCATCTCGATGCAGGACACGCACCAGTCGGCATAGAAGTCGAGCATCACGACGCGGCCATTGGCGGAGGCGATCGCACGTTCGAGATCGGCCACGCTCTTGATGCGGGTGAATGCCGTCTTCTCGACCCGCGGTCCGCTCAGGTGGGCCAGCGGCGCCCAGGGCTCGCGGCCACCGGTCGCGACGCCAACCAGCTGCACCGCACCGAGCAATACGAAGGCGACGCCGACAATGCGCGCCTTCCAGCCCTGAGACTTCGCCTTCAGCAGCGACACGCCATAGCCGGCGCCCAGCAAGCCCCAGCCCAGCATCAGCAACCACGCGGGTATCAGCGGCGCCACCATCCACAGCGCAAGCGCCAGCATCAGCACGCCGAAGAAAGCCTTCACAGCCTGCATCCATGTGCCGGCTCGCGGCAGCAAGGCGCCCGCCGACAGGCCGACCGCCAGCAGCGGCAGGCTCATGCCCGCAGCCATAGCGAACAGCGCGCTCCCGCCCACCAGCACATCGCGTGTCTGGCTGATGTAGACCAGCGCACCGGCCAGCGGCGCTGCCACGCAGGGGCCGACGATCAGGGCCGAGATCGCACCCATCACGAACACGCCCGCCAGCTTTCCGGCGCGCTGACGCTCGGACAGCCGTGTCAGTGCCAGCTGCACTGACGGCGGCATCTGCAACTGATAGACATCGAACATCGACAGCGCCATCACGGCCATCAGGATCGCAAAGCCAGCCAGGATGGGCGGGCTCTGCAATGCCGCCGACAGGCCTTCGCCGACCAGTCCGGCAGCGACGCCGAGCGCGGTGTAGACCAGCGCCATGCCGAGCGAGTATGCGAGTGCCAGCACGAATCCTCGACTGCGGCTGGTATGCGCCCCCTCGCCGGCGATGATGAAGGACAGGATGGGTACCATAGGCAGCACACACGGCGTGAAGGACAGGCCGAGCCCCAGCAACAGGAACAGAGGCACGATCAGCAGTAGGCGGCCACTGGCCAATGCGGCCTCGATGCGGCCCATCTCGCTGTCAGCCGTACCGTCCGTTGCAAGGGTTTCGCCTTCGGCACGCTCACCACCTGCGATGCTGCTGACAGGTGCCGATGATGCTGCCGGCGTAGAGGCCGAAGTGGTGCCGGTGGCCGGAGGCGTCAACCGGGCTTCCGAGCTCATCGGCGGATAGCATAGTCCCTTCTCCGAGCAGCCCTGGCTGGTGACCTTCAGCGTGAATGGCGAACTCGTCTGCACTGGCAGGGTGATGACCAGCTGGTGCTTGAAGGTCTCGACATTCTTTTCGAAATTCGGATCGAATTTCACGGTGCCCTTCGGCACTTGCGGCGTACCCAGCGACGCGCCATCGGCTGCGAATTGCAGCTTGTCGCGGTACAGGTAATAGCTGTCGGCGATATCGAAGCGCACGGTGATGCTCGATGCGTCATTCATGCTTGCGCTGAAACGGAAAGCCTGTTCGGGCGGCAGGAAGTCGTCTGCTGCGCTTGCCGATGACTGAAAGCCGACCAGCGGGCAAGCCATCAACAGCATCACCATCAAAGTTCGCGCCCCGTTCAACATCCGGCGCAGCGTGGACATGAGCGCGGCGGTAAATAACTCAGACATGGTCATCCTGCGCAGTTTCGGCCGTTACCCAATGCAGGTAAGGCGGATGTCCGTCGGCCAATGGCCAGGCAATCACTTCGGGTACATCGTAGGGATGGGCAGCGACGATAGCCTGCTGCAGCTGCGGATAGCGGCGCTGCGTGGTCTTGATCAACAACGTGATCTCGGTCGCCTGCTCGACAGCGCCCTGCCAGCGATAGACCGATTCGACGGCGGGCAGGATGTTCACGCACGCGGCCAGCCTGGCATTGACCAGGGCGCTTGCCATCGCCTGCGCAGTCGGCATGTCGGGCATGTTGGTCATCACGAGCAGTATCGGGTCCATGTCGTCGAGCGCTTGCGGTCGGAAGCCTTACTTCAGCAGGCGGCGACGTGTGAACACAGTCGCCAGGTAGTAGCCGATCGCGCAATAGACAAACAAGATTGCCATGTGGGTCAGCGGCGCGTCGGGCAAATAACCGAGAATCAATGGTCGCACAAGATGCACGGCAGCGCTCAGCGGCAGGCAGCTGGCCAGCAGCTGCAGCCAGTCGGGCAATTGCGTGGTCGGATAGTAGATACCGGACACGAAAATCATTGGCGTCAGGAGCAGCGTGAAGTAGTAAGTGAAAAAATCATAGCCTCTTGCGACGGCATTCATGATCAGGGCCAGCGACGCAAACGTGACGCCGACAAGGAACAGCAAGGGCGGCACCAGCAGGATGGTCGGGTGCAGGCCTATGCCGAGCGCGAACAGCACCGCGAGTATCGCCGTCCCCGAGATCATGGATTTGGTCGCCGCCCACAGCATCTCGCCGAGCACGATGTCATCCAGCCCGAGCGGCGTGTTCATGATCGCCTCCCAGGTTTTCTGCACGTGCATGCGCGAATACGCCGAATACATCGCCTCGAACGACGCGGCCATCATCACCGACATGCAGATGGCACCGCTGGCGAGATATTCGATATATGGCACGCCCTGTATGGATTGCAGCAGGCTGCCGAGGCCATAGCCGAAAGCCACCAATGTGATCAGTGGTTCGGCGATATTGCCAATCACGCTGGCGACGGCCAGCTTGCGCCATACCAGCAGGTTACGGCGCAAGACCGGCAGGAAGCGCAGGCTGAAACCCGGAAGGCGGTAGATCAGGCTCGACATGGTGGTTCCTCAATCGCGCATTTCGCGGCCGGTCAGCTTCAGGAACAGGTCCTCGAGGTTGGCCGGGCGATGCAGGTAACGCAGGCCACTCGCATGGGACAGCTCCTGCAGCAAGGGATCGGCGTGGTTGGTATAGCAGAACACGGTCTCGCCACTGATCTCGATCCGCTCGGCGATTGCCTTGCCCGCCGCCTTGTTTCGGGCTGCCCAGTCAGGCGCACCATCGCCATAGACTTCGACCACCTGGGATTCGATATGTGCCGCAATCAGCTCGCGTGGTGCGCCTTCGGCAATCAGGCGACCGTGGTCGATCACGGCCAGCCTGTCGCACAAGCGCTCGGCCTCATCCATGAAATGCGTGGTCAGCAAGATGGTCTTGCCGGCTGCCAGCAGTGCCTTCAGGCGCTCCCAGATCATGTGACGCGCCTGCGGATCAAGACCGGTGGTGGGCTCGTCCATGAAGATGATGTCGGGATCGTTGACCAGCGCGCGTGCGAGTGTGAGTCGCCGCTTCATGCCACCCGACAGTTCATTGATGGTGGCCTTGCGCTTGGCGGTCAGGTTCGAGAATTCGAGCAGCCAGTCGAGGCGCGCGACGATGTCAGCGCGCTTCATGCCGAAGTATCGGCCATAGACGATCAGGTTTTCTTCGACACTGAAATCGGGGTCAAGACTGTCGATCTGCGGGACGACGCCGATGCGAGCACGCGCCTGCCGCGCGTCGCCCGGAATATCTCGGCCGACCAGCGTGATACTGCCGCTGTCTGGTGCTGTCAGCCCCAGACAGAGCTTCAGCGTCGTGGTCTTGCCTGCGCCGTTCGGCCCGAGCAGCCCGTAGCATTCGCCGCGCCTGAGCTCGAACGAGACGCCATTGATGACCGAACGGCGTTCAGCATCCTTGCCATAGGATTTATGCAGGTCTTGGACGCGTAGGATGGACATCGGAAGCAATCAGCCAGGGGCTTGCAGGTTTGGGACAAGGGCTTGATCTTGCCATAAAGCGCGTGAAGCTTCCCGAGGCGGAATGGCGGACGCGCAGGGTATGAGTCGGGGCAATGACGTTCTGTATCGCACTACGCAAGGCACCAAAGAAAAAGGCCGCACACATGCGGCCTTTGTACAGCGGGGTGGCGAGCTTTACTCGGCCACTTCCACGGCCTCGGTCGGCTCCGGACGGTCGACCAGCTCGACGTAGGCCATCGGTGCATTGTCGCCAACGCGGAAGCCCATCTTCAGAATGCGCAGGTAGCCGCCGTTGCGGGTCTTGTAGCGCGGGCCGATCTCGGCGAACAGCGCGCCGACGATTTCACGGTCGCGCAGACGCGAGAACGCCAGGCGCTTGTTGGCCAGGGTATCGACCTTGCCGAGAGTGATCATCGGCTCGACGACGCGGCGCAGTTCTTTCGCCTTCGGCAGCGTGGTCTTGATCGCTTCGTGACGCAGCAGCGATACGGTCATGTTACGGAGCATCGCGAGGCGGTGCGACGAGGTGCGGTTCAGCTTACGGAGGCCGTTACGATGGCGCATGATGGTTTCCTTTTCAGAGTCTTCTATCCAGCTCTTCTATCGCTGCCCTTCCGAAGCTTTTCGTCGGGGCAGCGCGGGCCGGTGATTGTTTGCGTAAAATCCCGATTATTTCTCGAGGCCGGCCGGCGGCCAGTTCTCGGGTTTCATGCCCAGGGTCAGGCGGCGCGAAGCGATGACTTCCTTGACT
>CAZCDW010000055.1:0-14172 GCA_964497485.1 uncultured Bifidobacterium sp. | reverse complement strand
CAGGTTGCTATTGCCGCCGCCGTTAGCACCCGACTGGCCCTTCGACAGATCCAGACCAGCTTCGAGTTGGAAGCCTGCCTTCAGACCCGAGCCCAGGTCTTCCGAGCCGCGGAAGCCCATCAGAGTGGTGGCATTGTTACCGCCGCCGTAGAAAGCGGTCTTGCCACCAGTCGACAGGATACCTGCGTCGACGTTACCGTAGATCGATACGCCATTCGCCAGAGCAGCCGACGAAGCCACCAGTGCCAGTGCTGCCAGAGCAACTTGAGTCTTTCTCATTTCATAATCTCCAAAATGTTGTAATGCTAAAGTTTCGCTTCCGCTGGACGGCCGTTGAACGGCTCTTTCAACGAAAATGACGCTCCAAGACCAGTGGATCTCAAAGTCAGCGTGCATTGAAGCAAAACATAGAGATAGCGGCAAAGTTAATTTTTTATTCGTAGAAAAATTGCTAAGATTTCGTCGCTTGAATACAACACTTTTCGAGATTAGATAGCATCTTAATAACTTTATGCAGATCGACACACTTATATGCGCCTTTGATCGAACGCTGCGTGTGGTTAGCGGCGTAACGGTCGCTCATCGCAAAAATCCGGCGGACAAGCTGGTTGAAAATTCGTTAACAGACGACGAAAAGAAGCACAGCGCCGGATTGATGCGCGTGAATCACGTCGGCGAGGTGTGCGCGCAAGCCCTGTACGAAGCGCAGGCTGCTTTTGCGAAAAATGATGAAACGCGCGAGCAGTTCGTGAAGTCGGGACAGGAAGAAATGGACCATCTGGCATGGACTGCGGAGCGTCTGAATGAACTGGGTTCCCGCCCCAGCCTGCTCAATCCGCTCTGGTATGCGGGAGCCTATGCACTCGGTGCGGTTGCAGCCAAGGTGGGCGATGCAGTCAGCCTGGGTTTTGTTGTAGAGACTGAGAAACAGGTCGAGGCGCACCTGAACAGTCATCTCGAAGAATTACCAGCGCAAGACCTGCGCTCACGCGCGATCGTCACGCAGATGCGCGATGACGAAATCGAGCATGGTGACGCTGCGAAGGAGCTCGGTGCGGCGGAGTTGCCGGCGCCAGTTCGACATGCGATGCGCGGCATGGCCAGGGTAATGACGACGACGGCCTACTATTTGTGATGTAGGCCCTGCGCGCGCAGGGCCTCGGCGTGTGACTCAGATAGCCGGCGGCTGTTCGGTGAGGTCGTCGATGATCTCGAACGAGTGCGTAAGCTCTGCCGTCTTTTCCATCATGATCGACGCCGAGCAGTACTTCTCGTGTGAGAGCTTGATCGCACGCTCGACCACATTGGTCTTCAAGTGACGGCCGCGCACGGTGAAGTGGAAGTGCACCTTGGTGAAGACCTTCGGATCCTTTTCCGCACGCTCGGACGTCAGCTTGACTTCGCAGCCGCGCACGTCCTGGCCGCTTTTTCTCAGAATGACAACAACGTCATAGGCTGTGCAGCCGCCGGTGCCGGCCAGCACGACCTCCATCGGGCGCGGCGCCAGATTGCGACCGCCGCCTTCGGGCGCGCCATCCATCGTGACCAGGTGGCCAGAGCCGGTCTCGGCGGTGAAGGTCATGCCGGACAGGCCGGTCCAGCGAACTGTGCATTCCATGTGAAATCCTGCGGGGAAAAAGGCCGACATTGTAGCCCCGGCGCGGCTTGCCTGCGGGGATCCCGGCTACGCGTGAGCCGAATTCCGGGCGGGGCTGTGCCGCTATTAACTTGCTAACAGTTCGTCACCGGGCCTTGGTCCACCACGCGCTCCGAGCCGGGAATTGACGCCAAGTCCTTGAAAACACTATAATTGCCGGTTCCCCGGTTTGCTCTCGGGGAAAACATAACAAGGCTGCGTCCGCGGCCGGCAACATGGGCAGTCGACATGGCACGCGGAACCACCTCAGAGCATTCACCCTTTATCAGGATTTTTGACATGAAAACCTTTTCCGCCAAAGGACATGAAGTCCAGCGCGACTGGTTTGTGATTGACGCCACCGACAAGGTGCTCGGACGTGTCGCCAGCGAAGTGGCACGCCGTCTGCGCGGTAAGCACAAGCCTGAATTCACCCCGCACGTCGATACCGGCGACTACATCATCGTCGTCAACGCTGCCAAGCTGCGCGTGACCGGTGCCAAGACGCTCGACAAGAAGTACTTCCGTCACTCGGGCTATCCGGGCGGTATCTACGAGACCAATTTCCGCGACATGCAGAGCAAGCATCCGGGCCGTGCGCTCGAGAAGGCTGTCAAGGGCATGCTGCCGAAGGGCCCGCTGGGTTATGCGATGCACAAGAAGCTGAAGGTTTACGCTGATGGCTCGCACCCGCACAGCGCTCAGCAACCCAAGCCTCTCGAACTCTAAGGAACAGCCATGATCGGTAACTACAACTACGGAACCGGCCGTCGCAAGAGTGCAGTGGCTCGCGTGTTCATCAAGGTCGGCACCGGCAAGATCACCGTCAATGGCAAGGCCGCAAGCGAGTATTTCTCGCGCGAGACCGGTCTGATGGTGATTCGCCAGCCGCTGGAACTCACCAACAACGTCGAGCGTTTCGACATCATGGTCAACGTGCATGGCGGCGGCGAGTCCGGCCAGGCAGGTGCTGTGCGCCATGGCATCACCCGCGCATTGATCGACTACGATGCAGCGCTGAAGCCCGAGCTGTCGAAGGCCGGCTTCGTGACCCGTGATGCACGCGAAGTTGAACGTAAGAAGGTCGGCCTGCGCAAAGCACGTCGCGCCAAGCAGTTCTCGAAGCGTTAATCCGAAGCTTCTGCAAGATCAAAGCCGTCGGGTTGCTCCGACGGCTTTTTTTCATTCGGAATATGTATGCGCAGGGCCCGACGGTTGCGATAGCCTGACCTTTCGGTCGGCCTGTCCAGCCGAGGCCTATACAAACAGATGGCGGCAAGGGAGTCTCGCATGATCAAGGTAGGCATCGTCGGTGGTACCGGTTACACGGGCGTGGAGCTGTTGCGCATACTCGCAGCGCATCCGGGTGTCGAGCTGACCGCGATCACGTCGCGCAAGGAAGACGGCATGCCGGTGGCCGAGATGTTCCCGTCGCTGCGCGGCCATGTGTCGCTGGCATTCTCCGCGCCGGAAAAGGCGCGTCTCGACCAGTGCGACGTGGTGTTCTTTGCGACCCCGCACGGCGTGGCGATGGCGCAGGCGAGGGAGTTGCTCGCGGCCGGCGTGAAGGTGATCGATCTCGCTGCCGATTTCCGCATCAAGGACACTGCCGTGTTCGAGCAGTGGTACGGTATGCCGCATTCCTGCCCTGACATCCTCGAAGAGGCGGTATATGGTCTGGCCGAAGTGAACCGTGAAGCCATACGCTCGGCGCGCGTGGTGGGCCTCGCAGGCTGCTATCCGACCACGATGCAACTCGGTTTTGCGCCGCTGCTGGCACAGGGCAAGCCGCTGGTCAATGAATCGGCGCTGATCGCCGACTGCAAGTCCGGTGTATCCGGCGCCGGCCGCAAGGCCGAGGTACACACGCTGCTGGCCGAAGCCGCCGACAACTTCAAGGCCTACGGCGTGAAAGGCCACCGCCATCTTCCGGAGACCGTGCAGGGGCTGGAAGCGATCGCCGGTCGCAAGATTGGCCTGACCTTCGTGCCGCACCTGGTGCCGATGATTCGCGGCATCCACTCGACGCTCTACGCGACGCTGATGCCCGAGGCACGCGACGTCGACTTCCAATCGCTGTACGAAAAGCATTTCGCCAACGACCCGTTTGTCGACGTGCTGCCGGCCGGCAGCCATCCCGAGACCCGTTCGGTGCGCGCGTCCAATATGCTGCGCATCGCCGTCCACCGTCCGGGCGGCGGCGACCTGCTGGTGATCCTGGTGGTCGAGGACAACCTCGTCAAAGGGGCGGCCGGCCAGGGCGTGCAATGCATGAACCTGATGTTCGGGCTGGACGAGACCACGGGCCTGAAGCATGTGCCGATCTTGCCCTGAGCTGGCTTTTGTCAGGTCAGCGCCCGCTTATCCCTGCGTCTAGCAGGGTTGAATTACCCCGGGGAGGCCGCATAATCCCCAAGTCAGCAGTCCCGACGACAATTTCACGGCGGGCCTATAATTTGAACCATTGGTTCACAGCAGGAGTTTCACATGAACGCACCCACCGAAATGCCGGCACCGATCATCTTCACCGACAGCGCCGCGAACAAGGTTGCGCAACTGATCGATGAAGAAGGCAACCCGGACCTGAAGCTGCGCGTCTTCGTGCAGGGGGGCGGCTGCTCCGGCTTTCAGTACGGCTTCACATTTGACGAAATCGTCAACGACGATGACACCACGATGGACAAGAACGGCGTCAAGCTGCTGATCGACTCGATGAGCTACCAGTATCTGGTCGGCGCTGAAATCGATTACAAGGATGACCTCGAAGGCGCCCAGTTCGTGATCAAGAACCCGAACGCCACCACGACCTGTGGCTGCGGTTCGTCGTTCTCGGCCTGACACGGTCCTTCAGCCGGTTTCCCGGCGAAGAAAAAGCGCGGACGAGTCCGCGCTTTTTTGTTGTTCACAAGTTCATCGTGGCGCTGTCCGCAATTGCGGTCGTGCGCTAGGAGCGTCACCTCAGGCCGGATACAGCGCGCCAAGCAAACGCGGGCCCGCCGCGCCAGTGACGGCCTGCAGGTTGCCCGGTAATCGCTGACAGAAGCGCATCGCCAGCCAGGCAAAGGCAAGCGCCTCCACATGCATGGCTGCGATGCCCAGTTCATCGGTTTGCAGCACAGGCATCGATAGTTCTGCCTGCAGTATCGCCATCAGGTTTCCATTCAAGGCGCCGCCACCGCAGACGTAAACCCCATCGGCATCCGGGGCATCGCGCTTCACGCCAGCAGCGACCGTGCGCGCCGTGAAGGCCGCGAGTGTGGCCTGTACGTCTGTTGCATCGGAAGTTTCGAAACCGCGCAGCTGCGTGGCCAGCCAGTCGGCATGGAACAGGTCGCGGCCCGTGCTCTTCGGTGCCGGCAGCGCCAGATAGGGCTCTTGCAGCAAACGATCCAGCAATGGAGGAACGATCTTGCCTGACGCTGCCCATACGCCACCTGCGTCATAGGCAGCGCCCTTGTGTCGCTGCACCCACGCATCCATCAGCAAATTGCCGGGACCTGTGTCATAACCGCTCACACTGCCATCTGGACGCAAGATGCTGATGTTGCTGATGCCGCCAATGTTGGCGACCACACGCACGGCCTTGCTGCTGCCAAACACGGCCTGGTGGAAGGCCGGGACCAGCGGCGCGCCATGTCCGCCGGCGGCAATGTCACGACTGCGGAAATCAGCAACCACGTCGATGCCTGTCAGTTCGGCCAGCAATGCCGGATTGATGATCTGCCGCGTGTAACCCAGCGCCGGCTGATGCCGGATGGTTTGGCCATGGGCGCCTATGGCGCTCACGTCGGTGGCTTTCAGGCCTGATTTCGCCAGCAGCTGGTGCACGCATTCTGCATACAGACGCGCAATGGTCTGGGCCGCCAGTGCTTCCCGATGTATCTCGTTGTCCGATGGCGCTTGCAGCGCCATCAGTTCACGACGCAAATTGTCGGCAAAGGGAATATGGGCAGCAACAGGCGCGGCATCGAAAGACGTGAGCACGCCATCGACGCCATCAAGGCTGGTGCCGGACATCAGTCCGATATAGAGCGGGGAGGAGGTCATCGCCGGATCTTAACCGAACCCGGCGATGCAAAGATCAACGCGAGGCGACCTGTAACGCTGTGGGTGCCAGCAGCGCGAAGCGATGACGCATGTCGCTCGCCAGGCTGCGGAATTGCTGCAATTCCGTGCCCGCCAGCGCCGGTGCATGCGGCACGACGATGGAGTTTGGGTCGCGTGCATCATTGTTGACGCGGAATTCGTAATGCAGGTGCGGGCCGGTCGACCAGCCACTGGTGCCGACATAGCCGATCACCTGTCCCTGCGATACCTTGGCACCGCGCCTTGCGGCAATACGGCTCATGTGCGCATATGCGGTCGAATACACCGGGCCGTGACGCACGACGACCACGTTGCCATAGCCGCCCTGTACACCGGCAAAATCGATGATGCCGTCGCCGGTCGCGCGGATGGGTGTGCCGGTCGCCGCCGCAAAGTCGATGCCTTTGTGTTGTTTCCACTGCCCGGAGATGGGGTGGGTTCGCATCGCAAAGCCCGAGGTCACGCGCGAGAATTCGAGCGGCGATTTCAGGAAAGCCTTTTTCAGCGATTTACCGTCGAGATCATAGTACGCGCCGTCGTCGCTGCCCGGCTTGCCGTACCAGATTGCCGAATGGGTCTTGCCGTCATTCTGGAAGGCTGCGGCCAGCACGCGTCCGGACCGCACCGGTTCGCCATCCTGCCACTGGGTCTCATAGACCACCTGAAAGCGGTCGCCCTTGCGCAAATCAGAGGCAAAGTCGATGTCGGACGAAAAAATTTCGACCAGCTGCATCGCCACCGCATCAGGCACCTGCGCCGCATCGGTCGCCGCGAACAGCGATGAGCGGATTTCGCCTGATCGCATCTCCATGCGTGTATCGATCGCTGCCGGCACCTCACGCGCGGCAAAGCCCTCGGTCTGGCGCTCGACCAACAGGCGCTTCCATTCGTCTTTGCCGTCGAGCAGGGTCGAGGCCGACAGCAATCGGCCATCGGCATCGACGGTGGCTTGCACCCGGCGACCCGGGCGCAGGTTCAGCAGCGCACGTGCTGCGGCATCGCTGCGAATGAAGCCGGCCGCTTGTGCATCGCGCACGCCGAGTCGATCGAGCAGCGCGGCCAGGCTGTCACCGGGTCGAACACGCTCTTCGGTCACATAGCGGGCACCGGTACGCAAGCTTTCGGTTTGGGTCGCGAGATCGGGCAGTGCGAGTTCTTCCACCACCACCGTCACCGGCAAGTCCGCTGCATCAGGCGCCATCGGCGCGACGCCCGCAGCGCCGAAGGCCACCAGCGACAGGCCGGTGGCGAGGCCCGAAAACACGCGCATCTTGCGGGAAGCACGCATGGTCGGCCACAGCGCGGCGGCGGCTTCCAGGAATTTGGCTCTCAGACTCATGCAATCAGATAAAATTTGGGGTTTTTCGGCGCCGCCTGTGCGGAATTGAAGCCGCCCGGAAACTCAACAAACAAAGCGCGAATTATATCAAAGGCGAAACGCCTTTTTTTGAGCAGATACAAGTACTTATGGACGTCAATTCCAAGCAATCCAGCGCTGCGCCGGGCGCGGCCCAGACTGGTGCAAACCCGCCCCCGTTGCCCCTTTCCGATGCGGTCAAAGAGCAGCTGGCCATCGCGAAGCGCGGAGCCGAAGAACTGCTGATCGAAGCTGAATTCGCGCAGAAGCTGGCGCTCTCCGAGAAAAATGGCAAGCCGCTGCGCATCAAGCTCGGACTCGACCCGACCGCGCCCGACTTGCACCTTGGTCATACGGTGGTGCTCAACAAGATGCGCCAGCTGCAAGATCTGGGCCACACGGTGATTTTCCTGATCGGCGATTTCACATCGATGATCGGTGATCCGTCGGGTCGCAACGTCACCCGCCCGCCGCTGACCCGCGAGCAGATCGAGCAAAACGCCAAGACCTATTTCTCGCAAGCCAGCCTGGTGCTCGACCCGGCCCGCACTGAAATTCGCTACAACTCCGAGTGGTGTGATCCGCTTGGCGCGCGCGGCATGATTCAGCTGTCCGCGCGCTACACGGTGGCACGCATCCTTGAGCGTGAAGACTTTACCAAGCGCTTCAAGGCCGGTACACCGATCTCGGTACACGAATTGCTGTATCCGCTGATGCAGGGCTATGACTCGGTTGCACTTCAGTCCGACCTCGAAATCGGTGGCACCGACCAGAAGTTCAACCTGCTGGTCGGCCGCGAGCTGCAAAAAGACTACGGCCAGTCGCAGCAGTGCATCCTGACCATGCCGCTGCTCGAAGGCCTGGATGGCGTCGAGAAGATGTCCAAGTCCAAGAACAACTACGTCGGCATCACCGAGCCGGGCAACACCATGTTCGCGAAGGTGATGAGCATTTCCGATGTCGCCATGTGGCGCTGGTACGAGCTGCTGTCGTTCCGTTCGCTGGCCGAGATTGCGCAATTCAAGGCCGAGGTCGAGGGCGGCCGTAACCCGCGCGACATCAAGGTGCTGCTCGCGCAGGAAATCGTCGAGCGCTTCCATTCGCGGCAGGCGGCCGAGGATGCGCTGGCCGACTTCAATAATCGCGCGCGCGGGGGTATTCCGGACGATGTGCCGGAAGTGGCGCTGTCCGGCGCGCCGCTCGGCATTGGTCAGTTGCTCAAGCAATCCAACCTGTGCGCTTCCTCGTCGGAGGCACTGCGCATGGTCGAGCAGGGCGGCGTGCGCATCGATGGCGCGACCATCAGCGACAAGGGCTTGAAGGTCGAGGCCGGTACTTTCGTCGTTCAGGTCGGCAAGCGCAAGTTCGCGCGCGTCACGCTGTCCTGAGCCGAGTCGTATGATCGGCTTGCTGCAACGCGTCTCCGAGGCTGGCGTCACTGTCGATGGTGAATGCGTCGGCAAGATCGGCCCCGGCCTGATGGTACTGGTCTGTGCTGAGCGCGGCGACACCCGCAAGGAGGCCGATGCGCTGCTGGCCAAGCTGCTGTCTTACCGTGTGTTCTACGATGAAGACGGCAAAATGAACCTGAATGTCGCGCAAGTCGGCGGCAGCTTGCTGCTGGTGCCGCAATTCACGCTGGCGGCTGATACGCGCTCCGGCACGCGGCCTTCGTTCACGCCGGCCGCGCCGCCGCAACTCGCACGAGAACTCTTTGATTACACCGTCGAATGCGCACGCGCTGCGCATCCGGTTGTCGAGACCGGCCGCTTCGGCGCCGACATGAAAGTCGCCCTGGTCAATGACGGGCCGGTGACGTTCTGGCTGCAAGTGGTGCCGCCTGCGACTGCCATCGACGCGGCATCGGCCAACAATTCTTCACCACGGGCATCCGCATGATCGATCTGCTGCTGATCCGTCATGGCGAGACTGCATGGAACCGTGAGCGCCGCATGCAGGGCCACATCGATATTCCGCTCAGTGAGGCCGGTCTCAGGCAGGCTCAGGCACTGGGCCGTGCGCTGGCGTCCGAGCGGCCGCTGGCGATCTATTCGAGCGACCTCGGGCGTGCACGCGCTACCGCGCAACCCGCGGCCGATGCACATAACCTGCCCGTGATCCTGCGTGCATCACTGCGCGAGCGCTGCTATGGTGCATTCGAAGGTCTGCTGTATGACGAGATCAGCCAGCGCTATCCGCAAGCCTTTGCCGCATGGCGTGCGCGCGAGCTGCATGCGCGTTTCCCTTCCGGCGAGCGCGACGCGGAGACTCAGCAGGAATTCCATGATCGTGCCGTGGCGGCCGTCACCGACATCGTCAGTACTCACCCCGCCGGCAAGCTTGTCGTTGTCACCCATGGTGGCGTGCTCGACTGCCTGTACCGTGAAGCGTCCGGCATGCGCATCGAGGCAGAGCGCAATTTCGGCATCGTCAACGCTGCGATCAACCGCTTGCAATGGGATGGCCATCGCTTCCATATCGTGCAATGGTCCGATGCCAGCCATCTGGAAGCTGCCGGCCTCGACGAGATCGATCGCTCGCATCCTGCGGCCTGAAGCGCGCCAATTCGCGAGCAGCGTTGCGCGATGCTTAACTCTCTACGAAATACAACACAAATAAGCTGCCAGGCTCGCACTGCCTGATGAAAATTTAGGCAGCAATGCGTATACAATACGCACCCTTCGTCATTTCCCTGATGCGTCTCGCACAGCGATTGCCATGCAGCTCGGCCCCTATCAACTTCGCAACAACGTGTTCGTCGCGCCGATGGCCGGCGTGACCGACCGGCCGTTCCGTCAGCTGTGCAAGGAGCTGGGCGCTGGCTATGCGGTGTCGGAAATGGCGGCGTCCAATCCGCGCGTGTGGGCCAGCGAAAAAACTGCGCGCCGCATCAACCACGATGGCGAGATGGAGCCCAAGGCGGTGCAGATCGCCGGTGCCGATCCGCAGCTGCTGGCCGAAGCCGCGCGCTTCAATGTCGCACGCGGTGCGCAGATCATCGACATCAACATGGGTTGCCCGGTGAAGAAGGTCTGCAACAACTGGTGCGGCTCTGCGCTGCTGCGCGATGAGCCTTTGGTGGCTGCACTGGTACAGGCGGTCGTCACTGCGGTCGATGTGCCGGTCACGCTGAAATTCCGTACCGGCTGGGACCGCAACCACAAGAATGCGCTGACGATTGCGCGCATCGCCGAAGACGCCGGTATTGCCATGCTCACTCTGCACGGCCGTACCCGAGCCGATGGCTACAAGGGCGAAGCGGAGTACGACACCATTGCTGCGGTGAAGGCGCAGGCGAAGATTCCCGTCGTTGCGAACGGCGACATCGACAGCCCGCAGAAAGCGAAATTCGTGCTGCAGAAGACTGGCGCCGATGCGGTGATGATTGGTCGTGCGGCACAGGGGCACCCCTGGATCTTCCGCGAGATCGATCATTTCCTGCGCACCGGCACGCTGCTGCCTCCACCACTCATCAGTGAAGTCAGACAGCTGATGAAGCATCACCTGCGTGCGCATTACGCGTTCTATGGCGACTATCTCGGCGTGCGTACCGCGCGTAAACATATCGGATGGTATGTGCGTGATCTTGCGGAAGGTGAAACTTTCCGACAGCAGATGAACCGTATCGAAGATTGTGATACCCAGCTGGCTGCGGTCGATGCCTTTTTCGAATCGCAATTGGTCTACGGCGACCGGTTACAATATGCGCCCGCTGCAGAACTGCTGGCGGCGTAATTCAGCAATATTTCCCCCGAAGATTTTCAATGAGCAAAGACAACATCCAGGACGTAGTACGCAAAAGTCTTGAAAAATACTTTCGCGATCTGGGGGAGCAGGAACCGACGAACGTGTATGACATGGTGGTCTTCACCGTCGAGAAGCCCATACTCGAAGCCGTGATGATGCGTGCCGACGGCAACCAGTCGCATGCAGCAGAAATGTTGGGCATCAACCGCAATACCCTCCGCAAGAAGCTGCAGCAACACGGCCTGCTCTGAGTGTTCGCTTGAATCACAAGCGAATGCGTGACCCATCATCTTTTCATTTATTACCTCGCCATGATTAAACAAGCGCTGATCTCGGTCTCGGACAAGACGGGAGTGCTGGAATTCGCTCGCGCCCTCGCGGCCATGAATGTGAAGCTGCTGTCGACCGGTGGTACGGCCAAGCTGCTGGCGGATCATGGCCTCGCTGTCACCGAGGTCGCCGATTACACCGGTTTCCCGGAGATGCTCGATGGTCGCGTGAAGACTCTGCACCCGAAAGTCCATGGCGGCATACTTGCGCGTCGCGATTTCCCCGAGCACATGGCAGCATTGGGCAAGCATGAGATTCCGGTCATCGACATGGTCGTGGTCAATCTGTATCCGTTCCAGCAGACCGTCGCCAAGGACCAGTGCTCGTTGGAGGACGCCATCGAGAACATCGACATTGGCGGCCCTGCCATGCTGCGTTCATCTGCGAAGAACCACAAGGACGTGGTCGTGATCTGTGATCCGGCCGATTATGTCTGCGTGCTCGATGAGATGCGCGAAAAGCAGGGCGAGGTATCGTACGAAACCCGTTTCGCGCTGGCCAAGAAAGTGTTTGCGCATACAGCGCAATACGATGGCGCAATCACCAATTACTTCACCTCGCTGGGTGACGATCGTCAGCATGCGACGCGCTCGGCCTACCCTCAGACATTGAACCTGCATTACGCCAAGGTGCAAGACATGCGCTACGGCGAAAACCCGCACCAGTCGGCAGCGTTCTATCGTGATGTCACCGTCGTCGATGGTGCACTGGCCAACTATCGCCAGCTGCAAGGCAAGGAACTGTCCTACAACAATATTGCCGATGCCGATGCGGCGTGGGAGTGCGTGAAGACCTTCGACGGTGCAGCTTGCGTGATCATCAAGCATGCGAATCCCTGTGGTGTCGCGGTGGGCGCTGACGCGGCCGAAGCCTATGCGAAGGCTTTCCAGACCGACCCCACCTCGGCCTTTGGCGGCATCATTGCGTTCAACTGCGAGCTTGATGGCAAGGCGGCCGAGGCCGTGGCAAAGCAATTCGTCGAAGTGCTGATCGCACCGGCCTTCACGGCTGATGCGCGCAAGGTGTTTGAATCGAAGCAGAACGTACGCCTGCTCGAGATCCCGCTCGGGCATGCAAGCAATGCCTATGACATGAAGCGTGTCGGCGGCGGCCTGCTGCTGCAATCCCCGGATGCAAAGAACGTACAGCTTGCCGAGCTGAAGATCGTCAGCAAGAAGCAGCCGACGCCGAAAGAACTGCAGGACATGATGTTCGCGTGGCGCGTCGCCAAGTTCGTGAAATCGAATGCCATTGTCTTCTGCGGCAACGGGATGACGCTGGGCGTCGGCGCCGGCCAGATGAGCCGTGTCGATTCCGCGCGCATCGCGTCGATCAAGGCGCAGAACGCGGGCCTGCAACTGGCGGGGTCGGCGGTGGCCTCGGATGCCTTCTTCCCGTTCCGCGATGGCCTGGACGTCGTCGTCGCCGCCGGTGCGACCGCAGTCATCCAGCCGGGCGGCTCGATGCGCGATCAGGAAGTGATCGATGCCGCCGATGAGCATGGCATCGTGATGGCGTTGACGGGGACGCGGCATTTCAGGCATTGATATGTTGTCGGTTTGCGACGATGGGTCCCAGCTTTCGCTGGGACGACGTATAAGGAATTCGTTGACCTCTGATACGGTCATCCCAGCGCAAGCTGGGATCCATGTTCGCCAAGACCGATGGCTTACGTCTATATCCTCGCCAGCTGCAGGCACGGCACGCTCTACATCGGGGTTACTCGCGACCTGATCAAGCGCGTCTTCGAGCATAAATCCGGTTTTGTTCCCGGCTTCACCAGCCGGTACGGCGTGACGTATCTGGTCTGGTACCAGCATTGTGGGTCAGTCGTCGCCGCTATCGAGCGTGAGAAGCAGATGAAAGCCTGGAAGCGCGATTGGAAAATCGAACTGATCGAACAAGCCAATCCTCGCTGGCAAGACCTATACCCCTCCCTCCTGTCATAATCCCCCCATGAGAATCCTCGGCATCGACCCCGGCCTGCGGATCACTGGTTTTGGCGTGATCCAAAAGGAGGGCAATCGCCTGCACTACGTCGCCTCTGGCACGATCCGCATCCCCGACGGCGACCTGCCGTCGCGGCTGAAGGTCATTCTCGATGGCGTCGGCGAGGTCGTCCGCACTTACCAGCCCGATTGCTCTGCGATCGAAATTGTCTTTTCCAACGTGAACCCGCAATCGACGCTGTTGCTCGGGCAGGCGCGTGGTGCGGCCATTTGCGGACTGGTGAATGCCAGCTTGCCGGTCGCCGAATACACGGCATTGCAAATGAAGAAGGCAGTCGCCGGGCATGGCAAGGCGCAGAAAGCGCAAGTGCAGGCCATGGTGAAGCGCCTGCTGAAGCTCGACGGTCTGCCCGGCACTGACGCAGCCGATGCGCTCGGCGTCGCGATCTGCCACGCGAATGCTGGCGTCGGGCGCGAGATGCTCGGCGGCCTGGCGCCGGAACTCGCACGCAAGGGCCTGCGCGTGCGTGGCGGTCGGCTCGTCGGGTGAGGCAGGGGTTTCGGCGCGCATGCGCGCCGCCTGCCGAAGCGGTTTCGCTTGCAAGCGAAACCGTGGGGAGAGGTCAATGACGGTGAGTCTTTGTGGCTAGCTGCGTTATCATCGCGCCATCTTATTCCTGAGGCCTCCCTATGATAGGTCGCCTGTCCGGCATCCTGTTCGACAAGAATCCCGCGCAACTGCTGGTTGACTGCAACGGCGTCGGCTATGAAGTCGGCGTGCCGATGAGCACTTTCTACAATCTGCCGTCGACCGGCGAGAAAGTCACCTTGCTGATCCACATGGTCGTGCGCGAGGATGCGCAGCTGCTATACGGCTTCGGCACTTCGCAGGAGCGTGAGCTGTTTCGCGAGCTCATCAAGATCAGCGGTATCGGTGCTCGCACAGCGCTGGCGATCCTATCCGGCATGTCGGTGAAAGATCTCGCGCAGGCCGTCACGCTGCAGGAGGCGGGGCGCCTGACCAAGATTCCTGGCATCGGCAAGAAGACGGCCGAGCGGCTGTTGCT
>CAZCDW010000054.1:0-14529 GCA_964497485.1 uncultured Bifidobacterium sp. | reverse complement strand
CCATCTTTCGATCGCACTATCGTGCTGGGCGACTACGCACCGCCGCTCGATCGCCTGTTACTGGACCTGAAGTTCCGCGCATGCCTGCCGCTGGCGCAGGCATTGGGCTGCCTGCTGGCGCGCAAAGTCATGACCTCGGCCATTGCCGACACCTGTTCGATCGCACAAGTCATCTCGCACATGAACGTACAAGCCGCGGCAGTGCCGATATTGCCCCCGATACTGCTGCCGGTGCCACTGTCGCGCGAGCGCCTTGTCGAGCGCGGCTTCAACCAGGCCCATGAAATCGCGCGCCCGCTGGCCACGGCGCTGCAACTGGAGATTGCCACCAACTTGTGCGTGCGCCCGCGGCATACCGATGCGCAAGCCTCGCTGCCATTGGCCGAGCGGCGGGTTAATATGCGCAGCGCGTTCGCCGTACTACGCCCGCAGGCTATCGCCGGCAAGGCAGTACTGGTCGTCGATGATGTGATGACCACCGGTCATACGCTTGAGGCGCTCGCTGCCTGCCTCAAGCGTCATGGCGCTACGCATGTGACTAACCTCGTGATAGCCCGAACACCGGCGCGCTGAAACGCGCACAGGCGACGGGCCGGAGCCTTCCGTGTTTCATGTTGTCCTTGTCGAACCCGAGATCCCGCCCAACACCGGCAATGTGATCCGTCTGTGCGCCAATACCGGCGCACAGCTGCACCTGGTCGAGCCGCTGGGCTTTCCACTGGACGATGCGCGCATGCGCCGCGCCGGGCTCGATTACCACGAGTTCGCGCGCATGCGCGTACACCAGGACTGGAATGCTTTCATCGCCGATGCGCAACCGGACCCGCAGCGCATTTTCATCTTCACGACCCATGGCTCCGGACTGTTTGCATCGCTGCAGTTCCGCCCGGGCGATGTGTTCGTATTTGGTTCCGAAACGCGAGGACTGGCGCAGGCCTTCCGCGACAGCTTCCCGACCGCACAGCGAATACGCTTGCCCATGCAACCGGACAACCGCAGCCTGAACCTGTCAAATGCAGTCGCGGTGACGGTGTTCGAAGCCTGGCGGCAAAACGACTACGCCGGCGGCCGCTGAATCGCGAGCGCGCGCTGCACTCTATAATTCCAAGATTCGATCTGCACTTGCGCCTGCGGGCAAACCTTGGCCCCCATAGACCTTGGCCCCCAAAGCGCACAGATCGCCATTGCGATGTTTTACAGGAGTCCCCATGAAACTGCGTTCCATCCTCTCGGTTGCGTTTTCTCTGACACTTGCGGCCGCCGCCGGCGCCGCACAGGCACAAGCGACGGTCGATGGCGCGTTTGCACGCGCAACGGTCGGCAAGCAAGCCAATGGCGCGGCCTACCTGCAACTGTCGGCGAAGGGCGATGATGTGCTGCTGTCGGCCAGCGCACCGGTAGCTGCCAAAGTCGAGATTCACACGATGACGATGGAGGGCGACGTGATGAAGATGCGCGCGCTCGACAAGCTGGAGATCAAGGGCGGCGAAAAGATCGCGATGCAGCCGGGCTCGGGCGCCCATGTGATGCTGATGGGACTGAAGCAGCCATTGAAGGCGGGCGAGAGCTTCCCGCTGACGCTGAATTTCCGCAAGGCCGGCAAGGTGACTGTCGACGTGACGGTGAAAGAGCTTGCGATGCCGGGCAAGGGCGGCGGCATGCAGCACGAAGGCCACGAGCACCACCATCACGACTGATCGCGGCGGCCGCCGTGGCCGCCATCGAAGGCGGAGCGACGCTTACTGGCGCGCGTCGTAGTGACGATAGACGCTGCGGCGCCCGCCATCGGCAAACAGCACCACGTCGAAAGCATCGCGGCGCGTGCCTTCGACTTCCATGCCTGGGCTGCCGACCGGCATGCCGGGCACCGAAAGCCCGCGCGCCTGCGGTTTTTCGGCGAGCAGGCGCTTGATCTCGCTGGCCGGCACATGGCCTTCGAGCGCATAGCCTTCCACCACACCGGTATGGCAAGAGCCCAGCTCCTTCGGCACGCCGAAGCGCTCGCGATACGGCGCCGTGTTCGGTACGTCATTGGCGACCACCGCAAAACCGTTGGCCTCGAGATGGGCCACCCATTCATGGCAGCAGCCGCAGGTCGGCGTCTTGTACACCGTGATCTGCGGCTTGCGCTCGGCGTGCGCAAGCATTGAGGCGGTGACGGAGCTCAGCAAGGCGATGCTTGCGCCTTTCAGTATCGTGCGTCGTTGCATGTCGGGTTTCCTGTGTCAGTTGCGGCTGCGGCGTATCCGGGCCGCGAGCTGGCTGGTGGAAGTGTAGTGCACAAAGGGAAGCGCTGCAGCGATGCCGCCACGCGCCAGCACCGCACGTCCTTCGAACGTCGTGGCGATGTCGTAATCGCTGCCCTTGACATAGATATCGGGCTGTACCGCTTCGACGATGGCGAGCGCATCATCGCCATCGAAACAGGTCACGAGGTCGGTCGAGACCAGCGCCGCCAGCACGGCCATCCTGTCCTCGCATCGATTGAACGGGCGCCCGCTGCCCTTGCGCAGCCGACGCACCGACGCATCATCATTCACCGCGACCAGCAGCGACGCACCGAGCGCTCGCGCTTGCGCAAGGCAGGTCACGTGGCCACGGTGCAGCAAGTCGAATACGCCATTCGTCATCACCAGCGGACGCGGCAGGCGGCGCATGCGCGCGGCAAGCGCGGCGGGCGCACACAACTTGTTTTCGAAGTCGGGGATGGTCGTGTTCATCGCGCATTCCGAGGCAAGGCCGGAACGCGCTCCACGGCAGAGGTCGGCACGGTACGGACGCCATTCAGGCGCTGTTCAGGCGCCACTCAGGCGCCATGCGCGCCGTCGATCAGGCAGCCGGCGCGACGCGCGCCGCAGCTTCCTTGCGGTAGCGGTTCAGGTCTTGCACGGTCTCGAAGCTACGCTCGAACAGCAGCGACAGGTTGTGCAGGATACGGTCGACGACTTTCTTTTCCCATTCGCCGTCAAAGCGGATCTGTTTGTCCAGCCAGGCTTCGAGCCAGTCGGGATCCGGCAGTCGGCTTTGCACCGTGTCATTCGGGAACAGCGCCTGGTTGACGTGCAGGTTGGTCGGATGCAGCGGCTTGTCTGTGCGACGCGCCGAAGCCATCAACACGCCAATCTTCGCGAAAGCGGCACGCGCAACATCACCGACCTCGGCAATGGCCTTCTTCATGTAGCGCAGGTATGCGCCCCCATGCCGGGCTTCATCCTGGCTGATGGTCTTGTAGATGTGCTTGATCACCGGCTCGGTATGCCACTCGGCTGCGCAGCGATACCAGTGGTTCAGGCGCACCTCGCCACAGAAGTGCAGCATCAGGGTTTCCAGCGGCGGCGCGGGATCGAATTCGAAGCGCACGTTATGCAGCTCTTCTTCGGTCGGCACCATGTCCGGACGGAAGCGACGCAGGTATTCCATCAGCACCAGCGCATGCTTTTGTTCTTCGAAGAACCAGACCGACATGAACGCGCAAAAGTCGCTGTCGTGACGGTTATCACGCAAGAACATTTCCGTTGCCGGCAGCGCAGCCCATTCGGTGATCGCATTCATCTTGATGGTGCGCGCCTGCTCATCCGTGAGCTTGTTGGCATCGAACTGGTCCCATGGAATATCGGTTTCCATGTTCCAGCGGACTTGTTCGAGCGAGCGGAAGAGTTCTGGGAACAGCATGATCGTTTATCGCAATTTTGGAGTGCGGCGATTCTACCAACAAAGCATGAAAGTTCGATGACCGGAAAATCAATGTCGAGGGTCTTTCCGGCTAAGTTCCATTTATGCAAAAACCGACGGCTTGCGGTCTGCGCCAATGTTCTTCAGGGACGGCCCTCGCTGCCCGCCACCAGCCCTGGAGGCGCACCTTTGGCTGGCTTTGGTTGGTCAGCAGCTCGCCATTACAGCGCATCCAGATGACTTAACAAGTCCGCTGCGTGGTCCCGGATCGCGGCACGCTCATCGGCGGACAGCTTTTGCAGATTTTTCGCCATCAGCGCGGTACGTGGATTGCCTGCCAGGGCCGGCTCGTGCTTGTCGATGAAATGCCAGTACAAGGTCGTGAACGGACAGGCATCGTCGCCATGGCGGCGCGCGGGATCGTAACGACAACCTGTGCAGTAATTGCTCTGGCGCTGGATGTAGGCGCCGCTGGCCACATAGGGCTTGCTGGTGAAGCGTGCGCCACACGCATGCAAGGCCATGCCCGCGGTATTGGGCAATTCCACCCATTCGATCGCATCGACATAGATGGCCAGGTACCAGTCGCAAACCTGTTGCGGTGACAGTTCGGCCAGGGTCGCGAAATTCCCGGTCACCATCAAGCGCTGTATGTGGTGCGCATAACCAAGTTCCAGCGTCTGCTTCAGGCAATCACGCACACAGGCCATCGCGGTATCGCCGGTCCAGAACCAGCGCGGCAGCTCGCGCTGATGGTCGTAATGGTTCGCGTCCTTCATGCCTGGCATGTCGAGCCAGTACACGCCGCGAATGAATTCGCGCCAGCCAAGAATCTGGCGAATGAAACCCTCGGCACCCTCGACGGGCACGCGGCCTTCGCGATACGCGCGCTCGGCTGCGCTGACAACTTCGCGCGGGTCGAGCAGGTGCAGGTTCAGCGCCACCGACAGCAGCGAATGCCAGCCGGTCGGCGTGTCGGTCCACATCGCATCCTGATACTGGCCGAAGTTGACGAGGCGGGTGTCGATGAAGACCTCGAGTGCCTGCAGCGCCTGCTCGCGCGTGACCGGCCAGCCAAACTGCGCGAGCGCGCCGGGGTGGTCGGGGAAGTGACGCTCGACCAGCGCAATGACATCGCGCGTGATCGCATCCGGCGCGAAGTGTGCCGGCGCTGGTATCTGACCGGGGCCGGTGCGCTTCGGGAAGGCGCTGCGATTGTCTGCATCAAAATTCCAGGCGCCGCCGACGGGCTCGGCGCCATCCATCAGCACTTTGTACTGCTTGCGCATCACACGGTAAAAAAACTCCATGCGCAATTCCTTCTTGCCGCGCGCCCAGTCGGCGAAGGCCTGCTTGCTGCACATGAAGTGAGTGTCATCAATCCATTGCAAGGCCACACCGGCGCTGCGACAGGCGTCTTCGATCAGCTGCTGCATGCGCAGTTCGCCAGCCTCGACCACCTTCAGGTGCTGAGGACGATGCCGCTGCAGTGCTGCCTGCAGGCGCTGCCCGAAATCCGGTCCCGGCGCCTGCTCGCCGGCAGCTTCATCGAGCGCGACATAGTCGATCGGCCAGCCACGACTCGCGATCACATCAGCGAAATGGCGCATCGCCGACAGGAAAAGGGCAATGCGTGCCTTGTGCGACCAGACGGCAGTGGCCTCACCGGGCGCCTCGATCATCAGCACCCGGTCTTGCGCCGGATCGAAGTCAGCCAGTGCCGGGCTGCCGGAGTCGAGTTGGTCGCCCAGTACCAGGATCAGCGAACGCATGGCTTAGATGATTTCTATTTGAAAATAATATTCACATCGGAAGAACCATTTCCGCGGAGGTGCAGAAAAATTGTCTTAGGCGCAACAAATGCATTCGCTTCGTTGATTCCCCACACAATTTCTATGACTGCGCTAAAATGACCGAAGAGTTCAATTTTAAACCTTTTGGTATTCGGCGATGAAAACGTCCAAGACTGCATCCCTGAAGCGCCCCATCGGTTTGATTGCCGGTGGCCTCATGCTTGCCACGCTGCTGGCCCTGTTGGCTCTGGCGCCGCGCGCTGCGCAGGCAGCCGATTGCCCGCAGCTGCTGAACCACCAGTTCAAACGGCTGCAGGACGAATCGCCGCAAAATCTTTGCCAGTACAGCGGCAAGGTAACGCTGGTCGTGAACACCGCCAGCTATTGCGGCTTCACCTCGCAGTACGAAGGCCTGGAGAAGCTGTACGCGAAGTACAAGGACAAGGGCCTGGTCGTGCTCGGCTTCCCGTCCAATGATTTCAGTCAGGAGCCGGACGACAACAAGAAGATCGCCGACTTTTGCTACAACACCTACGGCGTCAAGTTCCCGATGTTTTCGAAGACCTCGGTGAAGGGTAAAGAAGCCAACCCGCTGTTCGCGGCGATGGTGAAGGCCGGTGCGAAAGAGCCGGGCTGGAATTTCTACAAGTACCTGATCGATCGCGAAGGCAAACTGGTCGGCAGCTACAACAGCATGACCCGGCCGGATGACAAGGCCTTCGTCGCGGCGCTCGAGAAGGCGCTGGCAACACCCTAAGTTTTCGCTGTGATGCCTCCCGGCCCCCCTGGCCGGTGGCAAGTCGGGGCGATCTTCCCCCAACCCGTATTTTCGTCCGACGGGCATCGCAGCATTTTTATTCCTACCGCGGGCCTCAGGCCCTGGGGACTACGCATGAAGATTGCAGTCATCGGCGCCGGGATTTCCGGCTTGTCCTCTGCGTGGCAGCTGTCGCGCGCCGGCCATGAGGTGTCGCTGTACGAAGCCGGCGACTATTTCGGCGGCCACACCAACACGGTAGATATCGAACTCGATGGACAGCGCTTTGGTGTCGATACCGGTTTCCTGGTCTTCAACCATCGCACTTATCCGAACCTGGTGCGCCTGTTCGACGAACTGAAGGTGCACACCACGGCCAGCGACATGTCGTTCGCGGTCAAGATGCCGATCAGTGCGGGGCGTTCCGGCCAGCGTACACGCATGCTGGAATGGGCCGGCTCCAATCTTGACACGGTGTTTGCGCAGCGGCGCAATCTGCTCGATGTGCGCTTCCTGCGGATGCTGAAAGATATCCTGCGCTTCAACCGCGAGACCACGCAAATGGCCCAGGTGCCGGGCGCGATGGAAGAAATTCCGCTCGGTGACTTCCTGGACCAGCACAACTACAGCCCTGAATTCCGCGACTGGTACCTGCTGCCCATGGCGGGCTGCATCTGGTCTTGCCCCACCGCGCAGATGCTGGCCTTCCCGCTGGCGACCTTTGTGCGCTTCTGCCACAACCACGGGCTGATCCAGGTCAGCGATCGCCCGCAGTGGCATACCGTCACCGGTGGCGCGCGCCACTATGTACAAAAGATACTGGCTGGCATCCCGCACAAGTACCTCGCTACGCCGGTCAGTGGCGTCACGCGCATCACTACAGGCGCGGTGCAGCAGGTGCGTGTCGAGTCCAAGCTCGGCAGCAAGGACTACGACCATGTCGTGCTCGCGACCCACAGCGACCAAACACTGGCGATGCTGCAGGATGCCAGCGCAAACGAGCGGGCGCTGCTGGCGGCAGTAGCCTACCAGCCGAATCACGCAGTACTGCACACGGATGCAAGCTGCCTGCCGGAACGACGCAAGGCATGGTCCGCCTGGAATTATGAAAGCGCCGGCGATGCGGCCGGTGAGACCCGTGTCTGCGTGCACTACCTGCTGAACAAGCTACAGCCGCTGCCGGTGCAGACACCGGTGATCGTATCGCTGAACCCGATCCACGACATCGATCCGGCCAAGGTGCTGGCACGCTTTGATTATGCGCACCCGGTTTTCGACGGCCCTGCCATCGCTGCACAGCGCGCACTGGTCGATATCCAAGGCCAGCACAACACCTGGTTCGCCGGCGCATGGACTGGCTATGGCTTCCACGAAGACGGACTGAAATCCGGGCTGTCGGTGGCCGCGGCGATCGATGCGCTCGCGCAGCAGGTATCGCTGCCCGGACTGATGGCCGCCTGACCGGCGTACGACAGCAAAAGACATCCGAACAATGCACAGCCTCGCGAAACAGCCATTGATCAGCATGGGACAGGTGCGCCACAGCCGCCTGCGCCCGGCCCTCAACAGCTTTCGCTATGGCGTGTACACGCTGATGCTGCCGCTGCGTACGCTGGGCGATGCGGCGCTGCCATCGCGCCTGTGCTCCCGCAATCGCTTCAACCTGCTGTCCTTCTACGACACCGATCATGGTGACGGTCGGACACCGCTGGTGGAATGGATAGACCAGCTGCTGCAAGGTGAGGGCGTCACCGACGCCGACGGCGAGATATGGCTGCAGACCTTTCCACGCGTGCTCGGCTATGTGTTCAATCCGGTGTCGTTCTGGTTCTGCCACCGCAAGGATGGCGCGCTGCGCGCGATCGTCTGTGAAGTGAACAACACCTTCGGCGAGCGTCACTGCTACCTGCTCGACACCGGCGGCATCATGCCGTGGGGCGTGACGCTGACGGCACGCAAGGTCTTTCATGTATCGCCATTTTGCAGCGTCGAAGGCGGCTACCGCTTCCGCTTCATGCGCACCACGCAGCGCGTCGGCAGTGAAGACGTCGAGCGCATCGTCGCACGCATCGACTACGACGACAGCGCAGGCCCCTTGCTGCTGACCAGCGTATCGGGCCGGCTGCAGCCGCTGACCGATGTCAGCGCGGCGCTGGCCTTCCTTCGCCACCCGCTGATGACACTGGGCGTGATCGTCCGCATCCACTGGCAGGCGCTCAGGCTGTTCGCCAAGCGCGTGCCTTTCTTCCGCAAACCCTTGCCTCCTGCGAGCACTGTCACACGATGAACCAGCCCCTGATGCCTACCGTCGCGCTCGACCGCGAGATCACCGCCAGCTATGCCAGCTCTGCCGGCGTGCCTGCGCATGCCCGGCTGATACTGCGCATGCTGCAGAAACTGCGCCACGGGTCGCTGCGCATCACTTGTCCGGACGGCACCGTGCTGGCCTTCGGCAGTGACAACGACACCGTACCGGTCTCGCTGCGGCTCGACAGCTGGGAGCCGTTCGCCGCGGCGCTGAAGTCCGGCGATATCGGCTTCGCCGAGAGCTATATCAGCGGCCAGTGGCATACCGATGATCTGGCTGGCCTGTTGCAGCTGCTGGCACGCAATCGCGCGGCGCTGGAGACTGCCATCTATGGCAGCTGGTGGGGCGGGCTGCTGTATCGCGTCAAGCACCTGTTCAACCGCAATTCGAAGTCCGGCAGCCGCCGCAACATTCACGCGCACTACGACATCGGCAACAGCTTCTATCAGCTGTGGCTGGACCCGTCGATGACGTATTCCAGTGCGCTGTTCAGCGATCCGGCGATGAGCCTGCAGCAGGCACAACAGGCCAAGTACCAACGCATCTGCGACGAGCTGCAGCTGGCACCGGGCGCACGCCTGCTCGAGATTGGCTGTGGCTGGGGCGGCTTCGCCGAGCTGGCCACCCGACAGGGCGCGCATGTGACGGGTCTCACGCTGTCGACCGAGCAGCTCGATTATGCACAGCAAAGGCTGCAGCAAGCAGGCCTGGCCGACAGCGCCGAGCTGCGGCTGCAGGATTACCGCGATGTGCGCGGCGAGTTCGACGGCATCGCATCGATCGAGATGTTCGAGGCCGTTGGCGAGCAGTACTGGGACAGCTATTTCGCCTGTGTCGCACAGCGCCTGAAGCAAGGCGGCCGCGCCTGCATACAGACGATCACCATTGCCGATGACTTGTTCGAGCGCTACCGTCGCGGCACCGACTTCATCCAGCAGTACATTTTCCCGGGCGGCATGCTGCCGTCGCCGTCGGTATTCCGCCAGCACGCGCACAAGCACGGGCTGCAGGTCGTCAATGAGCTGGCGTTCGGCCTCGACTATGCGCGCACGCTGGCCGAATGGCATGCGAGCTTCCTGCGCGAACACGCGGCCGTCGAGGCGCAGGGCTTTGACCAACGTTTCATCCGCACCTGGCAGTTCTATCTCGCTTACTGCGAGGCCGGCTTCCGCGAACACAATATCGACCTGTTCCAGTTCACGCTGGAGAAGGCCTGAGGGAGCACAGCGTGGCGCTGCGATACCGCTCCGCTACCGTGTCACTGGCGTCGCTGGCGCTGCTGATATCGCTGTTGCTGCTGTCGTTGCTGCCGGCCACCGTTGCGCAGACACCGCCGACCGTGCCTGCGGCGATACGCGCGGCGCTGGACGACGCGGCACTGGTCGGCAGCGGCAGCTTTCGCTGGCTGGGGCTGAAGCTGTATGACGCACGCTTGTGGGCCACACGCAAGGCCGCTGCGCCCGACAACTGGGAAAGCACGCCGCTGGCACTGGAGCTGGTCTATGCGCGCGAGCTGTATGGCGAACGGATCGCGAAGGCCAGCATCGACGAAATCAAAAAGCTGGACATCGGCACGCCCGCGCAGCACACCGCATGGCTGGAAGCGATGAGGCGCGTATTCCCTGACGTGACGGAAGGCACGCAACTGGTAGGCATCTACCAGCCGGGCGGCCCGACGCTCTTCCTGCGCGACGGGCAGTCGGTCGGCGAGATTGCCGACCCGGCCTTCGGCAAGGCTTTCTTCGCGATCTGGCTGCACCCGAAAACCAGCGCTGCCAGGCTGCGCCATGCGCTGTTCGGAATCAAGCCATGAGCGCAATCGCTGCCCCGCCGATGAGCGTGCCGGCACTGCCGATACTGTCAACGCGCGCGCTGCTCGCGTATGGCATGTTCGGCCTGCCGCTGGCACTGGTGGCTTTGCCGGTCTATGTGCTGGTGCCGCAGCTGTATGCGGCCAGCCTTGGACTGTCGCTGACGGTGGTCGGCGCCATCCTGCTGGCGGCGCGCGTGCTGGACGCATTCATTGATCCATTGCTCGGGCTGTGGATAGACCGCCGCACGCACCATCCCCTTCAGCAGCGCAGCCACGCAGGCTTCGTGCTGCTGGCGGTGCCGCTGCTGGCCGTCGGCTATCTGGCGCTGATGCATCCGCCACCGATGGAGCGCGGCAGCGCGACCGGCAACCTGATGCTCGGCATCTGGTTCGGGGCCAGCCTGGTGCTGGTGTATGCAGGCTACAGCCTCGCGACGATTGCACACAACAGCTGGGGCGCGGCGCTGGCGCCGGCGCGTGGCGAGCGTGCGCGGCTGACTGCGATGCGCGAGGGCTGGGCACTGGCCGGCGTGGTGATCGCTGCGGCCTTGCCTGCACTGGCCGGACTGACAGCCCTGTCGGCCAGCTTCATCGTGCTGCTGCTGACGGCGGCGGCGATCTTGCTCAGGCATGCGCCGCGCCCGGTGCTCGCAGCGGTGGCGAGCGATGCCCACGCGATCGACTGGCGCGTGCCTTTGCGCAGCGCACGCTTCCGCTGGCTGCTCGCGGTGTTCGCGATCAATGGCATCGCCGCCGCGATCCCGGCCACGCTGTTTCTGTTCTTCGCATCGGACCGCTTGCAGCTGGGTGCCTGGGCGGGACTGTTCCTGGTGCTGTATTTCGTTGCGGCTGCGATCGCGTTGCCGCTGTGGGCGTCGCTGGCGGCGCGCATCGGCGAGAAGCGCGCGTGGATGGTGAGCATGGTGCTGGCGATTGCAGCCTTCATCTGGACGGTGCAACTCGAGAGCGGCGCATTGACCGGCTTCGCAATGATCTGCGCATTGTCAGGTATTGCGCTGGGGGCCGACCTGGCACTGCCGCCGGCACTGCTGGCAGGCGTCATTCACGCGGCCGGCCATGGTAGCGGGCGCGAGGGCGCCTACTTCGGTCTGTGGAGCTGGATCACCAAACTCAATCTCGCGCTGGCGGCCGGCATCGCCCTGCCGCTGCTGGAGCTGCTCGGCTATGTGCCCGGCAACACGGATACCAACGGCACGCACGCGCTGGTGATCGCGTACGCGGTGCTGCCCTGTGTACTGAAGGCTGCGGCCGCTGTACTGCTGTGGCGTGCGCCGCTGGATGACGTATGAAGGCTGGCGAATGATGGAAAGCGACGGCATGACGCAATTGATGGAAAGGAAGGACGATGAGTGCATGGCAATCACGGGGGCCACGATGGCCGCATTGGATTCGACAAGGACTGCTGCTGCCGATATTGCTGGCAGCGAGCTTGCTGGCCGGCTGCGGGGCGACGATGAAGCCCGCTGATTACGCCGCCGAAAAGCCGACACTGGACCTGAAGACTTACTTCAACGGCACCGTCGATGCCTGGGGCATGTTCCAGGACCGCTCGGGCAAGGTGATCAAGCGCTTCACGGTGGTCATGCATTGCCATTGGGACGGGGACACCGGCGTGCTAGACGAAGACTTCACCTATTCGGACGGCACCACACAGAAGCGTGTATGGACACTGAAGAAAGTCGGCGAGAACCGCTACATCGGCACGGCGTCCGATGTGGTCGGCGAGGCCATCGGCGAGACCGGTGGCAATACGCTGAACTGGAGCTACGTACTGGCGCTGCCTGTCGATGGCCGGGTCTGGCACGTGAACTTCGATGACTGGATGTACCAGATGGATGACAACGTGATGCTCAACCGCGCGGTGATGAGCAAGTTTGGCTTCCGCCTTGGCGAAGTCACGCTGTCGTTCCGCAAGAGGCCGAGCTGACATGTTGCCATTGCAGTCTACCGACCCGGTACGCATGCAAGGTGCGCCGTTGCTGCACCTGTCCTCGAGCATGAATCCACCCATCCGCGACTGGAAAGGTCGTCGCGTGTGGGTGATCGGCGCATCGACCGGCATCGGTGCCGAGACGGCGCGCCGCCTGATGGCAGCCGGTGCGCGGGTTGCGCTGTCGGCACGCAAGGCCGATGCGCTGCACGCCATCGCCGCTGGACACAGCGATGCACTGGTGCTGCCGCTGGATGTGACGCAGCATGCGCAGGTGCTGGCCGCACGCGATGCATTGGTCAGCGCATGGCAAGGGCTGGACCTGGTGCTGATCGTGGCGGGTGCGTACAGTGAGATGCGGGTCGACAATTTCGACATGCAGGCAGTGGACCGCTTGCTGGACGTGAACCTGCGCGGCGTATTTCATTGCATTGATGCGGCACTGCCGCTGTTGCTGAAGCAAGCGGGCAGTGGCATCGGCATCGTTTCCTCGGTCGCAGGTTATTCGGGCTTGCCACGCGCGCTTGCGTATGGCCCGACCAAGGCCGCGCTGATCAATCTTGCCGAGTCGCTGTATTTCGACCTGCATCCGCGCGGCAATTCGGTCTATCTGATCAACCCGGGCTTCGTTGCCACACAGGCGACGGCCGGCAATGATTTCGTGATGCCGGCGCTCATCAGTGCGCCCGAAGCCGCCGCGCATATCCTGCGCGGCATCGAGCGTGGCGTCTTCCACATCCACTTCCCGCGCAAATTCACGAACTGGCTGCGGTTCGCTCGAGTGCTACCCTATCGGTGGTATTTCTGGCTGATCCACAAAGTGACCGGTTTATGACGGCAATCCCCAACCATGACGCCAGCCTTGCACGGCTGGTCGCCTTCTTCGAGAGCATTGCGCCGGACACGGTCGACCAGCTCGCCGCGGTCTATACCGATGATGTGTATTTCAAGGACCCGTTCAATGAAGTGCGCGGCCTGCCCGAGGTGATGCGCATCTTCACGCACATGTTCACGCAAGTCGACGGGCCGCGCTTCGTGGTCACCGGCAGCGTGCTGCAAGGCGATCAGGCCTTCCTGACCTGGGACTTCCTGTTCCGGATGAAGCGCTTCTCGGATGAGGTGCAATGCATACGCGGCGCAACCCACCTGAAGTTCGTCGCCGATGGGCGCGCGAATTTCCATCGCGATTACTGGGATGCGGCCGAGGAGCTGTATGAAAAGCTGCCGTTGGTAGGCAGCCTGATGCGCGGACTGAAGCGGCTGGCGCGCAACTGAAGCGCGCCTGCCGTCAGTCGGCTGATCGAATTTACTTTGACTCGCCAGACTTGCGCCGGGTACGGCTGCCGGTGCTACTGCTGCTCCGTTTGGACGTGCCGGCCGCTTTTTTCGACGCTGTATTCTTCGCCGTCGATGCTTTGCGCGCAGGCTTCTTTGCCGGCGCGATGGCCTGATTGACTGCCTGTGTAAATTGGTCTTGCACGGTATTCCACCATGCGGCCGGATTGGCAAAGGGCGTCGCCATGCCAGCTGCTGGGGTCGTGTCTGCCGCTGCGGCTGATGTCTGATCAACGTCCGCTGGTTCCGCTGCTTTCGCTGAGCTGAACGGTGATTCAAAGGGTGACTTGAAAGGCGATTGGAAGGGAGATTCGAATGGTGGCTTGCCATCAGCGTCTGCCGACCCGGCACCGGACGCGGCCTGAGCGAAGGTTTCACTCATCGAGCGCAAGGCCGACAGCGTTGCGCTCTGCACCTCGAGCGCCTGTATCGAGCCACGCAGCATGTTCATGTTCATCTGCAGCCAGGACTCGACAGCTTTCAGGTCGGCGATCTGCTTGTCGATTTCCTCGGGCGACATCGATGGCATCGCCATGCCGGGTATCTTCATCGACCCCCACAGGTTCTTGACGAACTCCAGCGTATCGCCCATCGCATTTGCGCCGGGAATGCCATTCATGCTGCCGGACATCGCTGCCTCCATGTCGGGACGGGGCGGAACCGCCGCCACTGCGCCTGATGCGTGCCAGCTTAGCAGATGGCAGCTTGCATTTGCTTACAGTTGATCCCCTGCGCGGCCCGGCTGGGACGGGCTGATTTCATTACACTAGCGCCATGTCAATGCGCGAAGCCCTTACTTCATCGTTGCGCCCTGCGCGGCGCAAGCTGGGCTTCATGCTGGGCTTTCTGCTGCTGGTGCTGGTGGCGCACCTGGCCGTGATCGAATGGCTGCGGCATGAA
>CAZCDW010000053.1:0-14543 GCA_964497485.1 uncultured Bifidobacterium sp. | reverse complement strand
GACACCGACTCGGAAGTGAACAGGTATTCGTTTGACATGCAAGCTCCCCTAAAAAGAATGTTGACGTCGTGTCGCGGTCAACCAGGTGAGCCTGCGACGCTTTAGCGAGATTTGTAGACCGCCTCGCAAGTTGTCTGTTAACTCGGCGGTGATTGCTCGTGCTATTTTACGCAACTTGCTTCAATTCAGCAAAATTCATCACCATCTCCCGGATTTCGCGCCCGCTTTTCACCCGACTTTGCCTGATGCTGCTTCGCCTGTTCCGCTTCCTGTCGCTGTTCCCGCTACCGCTGCTGCACAAGCTTGGCGCCGTTGCGGGCTGGCTGGTCTACCTGCTGTCGCCAACCTATCGACGACGGTTAAAGGAGAACCTGCAGCGCGCCGGCTACCCGCAGCTGCTGCCGCAGGCGATCGTCGAAGCGGGCAAGAATGTGCTCGAGCTGCCCTTCATCTGGTGCGCACCACCCGAGCGCGTGCTGCAGACGGCGACCTTGCATGACTGGGAGGTTGCACAGGCGGCGCTGGACGCCGGCAGTGGTGTGATTTTCCTGACGCCGCACCTCGGCTGCTTCGAGATCATCGCGCAGGCCATTGCCAGCCGCGCACCGCTGACGGCGCTGTATCGGCCGCCGAAGCAGGCAGCATTGCGCCCACTGCTCGAACAGGCGCGTGCGCGCGGCGACCTGTCGCTGGCACCCGCCAATCTCGCCGGCGTACGCACGCTGATCAAGACGCTGCGCAGTGGCGGGGCGATCGGCCTGCTGCCCGATCAGGTGCCGCAATTCGGCGAAGGCGTGTGGACGCCTTTCTTCGGCCGACCCGCCTACACGATGACGCTGCCTGCGAAGCTGCACCAGGTGAGCGGCGCGCCGCTGGTGCTGTCGTATGCGGAGCGCTTGCCAGACGGCGCAGGCTACGCGGTGCACTTCGTGCGCTTCGACGGCGTGCTCGAGGGCAGCCCCGAGCAGCAGGCACGCGCTATCAACGCAGCGATGGAGTCGCTGGTCGCGCGCTGCCCCGCGCAGTACTTCTGGAGCTACAACCGCTACAAGGGCACGCCGCTGCCGGCTGACGTGACGGAGGCCGCATGAGGGCGCTACTGGCCTTGATGTGGCTGCTGCACTGGCTGCCGCTGCCGGTGCTGGGCCGCATCGGCAAGGGCACAGGCAGCTTGCTGTTCTGGTGGATGGGCAGCCGGCGCCGTATCGCGCTGCGCAATCTCGAACTCTGTCTGCCCGAACTGAATGCGGACGAGCGACATCGCATCGCACGTGAACATTTTCAGGGCTATGCGCGCAGCGTGCTCGAGCGCGCGATCCTTTGGTGGGCGCCGGAAGCGCGACTGAGAAAACTGATCAGGGTCGAACCGGCGGTGCCAACCGCGCTCGCCGCCGAGCGGCCGACCATCTTCCTGTGCCCGCATTTCGTCTGCCTCGAAGTGGCCGGCGTCGCGATCACGATGGATGGCCCGGCCTGCTCGATCTACTCACGCCAGCGCAGCAAAGTCTTCGACGAAGCGCTGCGCAAGGGCAGGCTGCGCTTCACGCCCGACGAAAGCAACCTGATGGCACGTGATGCCGGCATCAAGCCCATCATCCGCGCCATGCGCGGCGGCCGTCCGTTCCTGATGCTGCCCGACATGGACTTCGGTCCGCGCGAGTCGATCTTCGTGCCTTTCTTTGGCGTGCCGGCGGCAACGCTGACCGCGCCGGCACGTTTGACGATGGCGACCGACGGACAAGTGATCCCGGTGGTCACGCGCTTCCTGCCGGATTACCAGGGCTGGCGCGTGATCTTCTACCCGCCGTGGCAGGACTTCCCCGGCGAGGACATTGAAGCAGCGACACGACGCATGAATGCCTTCATCGAGGAGCGCGTGCGCGAAGCACCGGCAGAATACTTTTGGTCGCACAAGCGCTTCAAGACTCGGCCCGAGGGTACGCCCTCCGTGTACGATTGAGGCCGACCTGGACCACTTCACCGCAACCTACCCGATACCGCATGAAACTGAAGTTCACCAAGATGCATGGCGCCGGCAATGATTTCATCGTCATCGATGCGATCAACCAGCAAGTCAACCTCACGGCCGCTCAATGGCAAAGGCTGGCGGACCGCCGTTTCGGCATTGGCGCCGACCAGATCCTGGTCGTCGAAAGGCCGAGTGGCCAGGGCATCGATTTCCGCTACCGGATCTTCAATGCAGATGGCGGCGAAGTCGAGCAATGCGGCAATGGCGCGCGCGCTTTCGTGAAATTCGTGGTCGACAAGGGACTGACCGAGCAGCGCGAGATTCGCGTCGAGACCATGTCCGGCGTGATCGCGCCTCGCCTCGAGGATGACGGTCGGATTACGGTGGATATGGGCGCACCGATTTTTGCGACCGCACAAGTGCCGTTCGACGGCAAAGGACTTCAGTCGCGCAGAGTCGGCAGTGCCGAGCTGTGGCCGCTGGACATCCGAGGCAAGACGGTCGAGTTCGCCATGGTATCGATGGGCAATCCACACGCGGTACAAGTGGTGGCCGATGTCGACGCGGCGCCAGTCGCCGAGGATGGTCCTTTGATCGAGAATCACCCACGCTTCCCCAAGCGCGTGAACGCTGGCTTCATGCAAATCGTGAACCGGCACCAGATCCGTCTGCGCGTGTTCGAACGTGGCGCCGGAGAGACGTTGGCCTGCGGCACTGGCGCCTGTGCGGCCGTGGTCGCCGGTATCGCGCAAGGTTTGCTGGATTCACCGGTCGCGGTCGCCACGCGCGGCGGCGACTTGTCGATTGCGTGGGACGGCGGCACTGCGCCAGTGCTGCTGACCGGCCCTGCAGTCAGCGTATTCGAGGGCAGCGTCGAGATCTGATCAGGGCGCGATGATCTTCAGCGGCTGCTGCGCTGCTGCACGCCGCTGCGCGCGACGGCGGCATGCCGCTGCGTCATCAGGTTGCGGAAGCGGTACAGCCGCTGTCGGTAATTGCCCTCGGGTCCGTGCTCACTCTTGCCGTCGACGACATCGAACATGCGCGCTGCGCGGTCAAGTGCCTGCCGCTGGTCGCCGCTGAGGATCTGGATCAGCCGGCGCCGGCTACGCGGATGCGTGTCGCGTATGTCGACCTCCAGACAATGGCCATGGTCAGCGGCTTCCACATCAATCAGCAAGGCTTCCGCACGCGTGAGCCCGAACCAGTAGCCCAGCTCGATGCGTGCCGACAGGAATGGGTATTGGTTGCACAGCTCGCGACTGAACCTGTCGCGCGCCTGGTAGGCCCATTCGGCCCGCCGCACCGGCGGCGCGATCTTGTCGAGCAAGAGCTTGGCCTCCTTGTTGCCTTGTCCCGCCGCCTTCTGCAACCAGTACACCGCGCGGATATCCGCGCCGGGTTCGACACGTCGCACGCGCCACGCGACCAGCCCCAGTTCGAGCTGCGCCTTCTCATGGCCGGCCGCAGCTGCCAGTTCCAGATAGCGCCGCGCCTCGGTGACGCTGCGACGCGAGAACTCCGGCTTCAGGTAAATGCGCGACATCGCGTACCACGCAATGCCTGAACCCTGTTCGGCCGACAGCTGCAGCCAGCGCAGCGCCTTTTTGTAATGCGCGACGCCCGGCACGCCGGCCAGCCGCGCCCCCTGTTCATCCATCCGCGCGATCCAGAGGCCATATGCCTGCTGCGAGTCGCCGGCGCCGCCCTCGGCCGCGATACGCAGGTAGCGCTCGATCAGCCGTGTATTCGGGTCGGCAGTCAGCAGCATCGCCTGCGCAACCCGGCCTATCAGCACCAGTTCATGGGCTACGTAAGGACGACGTCGAGCCGGATTGCCGGCGTTGCGGCGGTCCAGCTCCTGAGCCATCGGCACAGCCCAGAACAGGAATTTCAGATAGTCCCTGCGCACCCAGAAATAGTCGGCCAGCGTGCGCTGTGCATCCTGCACGCCATTGCGTGCCGCTTTGGTCGTCCAGTCGAGCGCCAGCTCGGCGCGCTGCCGTGATTGCGGGGATGGATCGAGTGGTACAGGCTGTGCCGCGATCTCGCGCATGCCCAGCTGCTGCGCATGTAACCATTGCGCGTCCGGGATGCCGGCCTCGGCCGCTGACTTCAGGGCCCGCAACGATTTTTGGCGCAAAGTAGGATCAGCGCGCTCCCAGCTGTTGAAGACCAGCATCGCGAGCACCAGGCCGGCGCGCGCCGATCCCCCCTCGAAAGCGCGCTCGTACCAAAAGGCCACACGCAGCGGATCGCCGACCTGCTGCGCCACCGCGAAAGGCACATGCTCGCCGATCAGCATCCAGGCATCTTGCTGGTTCTGCTCGGCGGCTTTTTCCAGCCAGTGCAGCGCGGTCATATGGCTTTGGGGCAAGCTGGCGCTGCCAAACAAGTAGCGTTTTCCCAACGCGAGTTGGGCGGCGCCCTGGCCGGCGCGTGCAGCGCGAATGATCAGCAATTCCTCTCGGTTGGCCATGGGCGGAGAACACGAAACAAAGTCGTTGTTATCAAAAGTGAAAATATGACTTTGCGGGTTCCATGAAGGGCAGTCAACGCGTCGTGCTGCCAATAAAACAACATGTCGTGCGAACTGGCATCGCTTTCCCAAAACTGTGTTTTTCTGCACCACCGATCTTCAAATAATTTCCATTTTAGAAATTAAGGTTTCCGAATCCGACTAGCGCGGATCGCTTGATAAAACCTTGATTAGGGATGGAAAACATGAAGAAGTCTTTTGTCGCACTGGCACTTGCCGGTGCTTTCAGTGGCGCCGTCCATGCGCAGTCGGCGATCGAGATTTACGGCGTGGCCGACATGGGTTTCGTACGCGAGACTGGCACCGTGGTCAGCACATCGCCGGCCGTCGGCAGCAAATTGCAAAGCGGCGTGCAGTCCGGCTCCCGAATCGGCTTCAAGGGCACCGAGGATCTAGGCGGTGGCCTGAAAGGCCTGTTCGTACTCGAGACCGGCATTCAGATGGATATCGGCAGCTCGGTCGGCAATGGCTTTTCCCGGCAGAGCTTTGTCGGTGTGCAGGGTGATTTCGGTACCGTCACGCTGGGTCGCCAGTACACACCTTATTTCCTGACGCTGTTCACGGTTGCCGATCCATTCGCGGCCGGTATGGCCGGCGCTGCGCAGAACTTGATGTTGCCGGGCAGTTCGATAGAACCGGACCGCGCAATCCGGATGAACAACACGATCAAGTACACCACCCCGGTGTTCGCAGGCATCAGTGGCGAGATTGCCTACGGATTTGGCGAACTTGCGGTTGACAGCGGAGCCCGGCGCGTGATCTCGGGCTCGATCGGTTACAGCCAGAATCCCGTCAATGTGCGCGTCGCCTACTACCGCAAAAACAACGACACGGACACCGACAGCATCGAGAGCCTGATGTTGGCTGGCAACTTTGATCTGGGCGTGGCCAAGCTGTTTGCCGCCGTTACGGACAATGACTGGCTGGCTCTGGGTGGCAAGAGCCGCGACTACCTGATCGGCGCCACAGTTCCAATGGGCCCGCATAACTTCATCGCGTCTTACATCAAAAAAGACGGGCGTGGTGTGAACGCAGCGCGCGACGCTGACCAGTGGGCACTGGGCTATACCTATGCACTATCGAAACGTACCAACGTCTATGCTTCGTATGGCCGCATCAGCAACGACGGCACCGCAGCTTATACCGTCGGCAACAACTCCGAAGCCGGCTTGGGTAACAAGGCATTCAACTTCGGCGTGCGCCACCTGTTCTGAATCTCGCGGGTCCTACGGCCCGCAAATGGATTCGGCGCCTGCCTGATGTACCGGGCAGGGGTCGGATAGGCCGGCAGCTTCATGGTCAACGGCCTGCAGAGTCTTCTGCGAGTAATCTCCTCTCTTGCATGGCACCTTCGGGTGCCATCTTTTTCTGCGCGCGAAGTTCGCTGACGATCGCCGGCCCCGGCTACAATCCCGGCTGTCTTCCATTTACCACCAACGACCCGCCAATGACTGCCCTGCCCGACGCCAACGCTGTTGCGCTCTTCCTCGAGGAATATCCGGACTTTTTCGAGCAAAACCCCGACCTGATCGCCGGCCTGCGCCTGACCACGGCGCTCGGCGGCCGCACTGTCTCGCTGCAAGAGCGGCAGGTCGAAGTGCTGCGCGAGAAAATCCGCCAGCTGGAATTGAAGCTCGCCAACCTGACGCGCGTGGCTGGCAGCAACGATGCCATCATCAGCAATTTCCACCAGTGGGTGCTGCGGCTGCTGGTCGAGCGCGATGTCAACAGCCTGCCGGACACGTTGATCACGGCAATGAAAGAAAGCTTCCAGGTGCCAGCTGCAACGCTGCGGCTGTGGGATCTGGCCGACGGCCATGAAAATGCATGGTTCGCCAACGGCGACCTCGCCGCAGCGCGTACCTGGGCTGACGAACAAGCCGGCCCGTCCTGCGGCCCGGCGGCCGGCAAGCCTGGCGTCGAGTGGCTCGATGATGCAGCGAGCATGCAATCGGCGGCACTGGTGCCGCTGCGCAAGGCGGGCAGCGACAAGTGCTTCGGCTTGCTGGTGCTCGGCTCGCCCGACGCGCAGCGCTTCTCCAGCGAACTGGCGACGGACTTCCTCGCCCGGATCGGCGAAGCCGCCAGCGCCAGCCTGCAAGGGCTGGCAGCCTGATACCGTGGCCACAGGCAGCTTGCCGGCCGAGCTCAGTGACTACCTGCAGTACCTGCAGGTGCAGCGCAAGCTCTCCGGCCACACGCGGGATAACTACCAGCGCGACCTGGAACAAATGCTGGCGCTGATGCAGGAGCGGCCGGGCGCACAGCTGCGACAGCTGACCCAATTCGACATCCGCCGCTTTGCCAGTCAGCTGCATGCGCGCGGCGTGTCGGCCAGCTCGATTGCGCGCAAATTGTCCGCCTGGCGCGGCTTCTTCAACTGGCTCGCGCAGCAAGGCCCGCTGGCCGCCAATCCGGTGTACGGCGTCAAGCCCCCGAAGCGCGCGAAGCCCCTTCCCAAGGCACTCGGCGTCGATGATGCGGTCAAGCTGGTGTCGTCGGACGTGACCGTCAGGGATGACGATGTCGCGCGCAGTCTGTGCGACAAAGCCATGTTCGAATTACTGTATTCGAGCGGCCTGCGGGTCTCTGAACTGACCAGCCTCGACCGTTGCTATGTGCGCGACGGTGCGCATGAATCGCAAGGCTGGATCGACCTCGATGCAGGCGAGGTGACCGTGACCGGCAAGGGCAACAAGCGGCGAACCGTACCCATGGGCGGCGCGGCGATGGCGGCACTGGGGGCCTGGCTGGCCGTACGTGGCGGCGACCCGGCAGTGACGACGGATGGCAAGCACACGGACGACGCCGAAAACAACACCGGCAACACCAAGGCGGCGGTCCGTCCCGATGACCAGCATGCGCTGTTCCTGACGGCACGCGGACGCCGTATGACGCCGCGCGCAGTGCAAACACGAATCAAGGCGCATGCCCAGTCACTGGGCATTGCCGCGGATGTCCACCCGCATATGTTGCGGCATTCCTTTGCATCGCATGTGCTGCAATCCTCGGGCGACCTGCGCGCAGTGCAGGAAATGCTGGGCCACGCGTCAATAGCATCGACCCAGGTGTACACGGCGCTGGACTTCCAGCGCCTCGCACAGGTATATGATGCTGCTCATCCGCGCGCAAAAAAGCAGGGCGGACAAGACTGAGCCCAAAGTCTTGACGTGCCTGCTGCACCATCACTGGCCGCTTGCGGTCTTCGCCGCCGCGCTTCCCGGAAACCTTTTTGAAATTCCCCCGCGATGTCACTGATTCCCGCCACCATACTCACCGGCTTCCTCGGCGCCGGCAAGACCACGCTGCTCAACCGCATCCTGCATGAGACACATGGGCAAAAGATCGCCGTGATCGAAAACGAGTTCGGCGAAGAGAACATCGACAATGAGATCCTGGTCCAGGACAGCAATGAGCAGATCGTCGAGATGAGCAATGGCTGCGTCTGCTGCACCGTGCGCGGCGACCTGATCGCGGCGCTGTCGCAGCTGGCGCAGAAGCGGCGCGATGGCCAGCTGCAGTTCGAGCGCGTGGTCATCGAGACCACCGGCCTCGCCAACCCGGGTCCGGTGGCACAGACTTTTTTCATGGACGAGGATGTCGCCACGTCCTATCTGCTGGATGGCGTGATCACGGTGGTCGATGCCAGCCATGCGATGCAACAACTCGATCAGTTCGAGGAAGCGCAGCGGCAGGTCGGCTTTGCCGATCGCATGCTGCTGTCCAAGACCGACCTGGTCGCGCCGCCGCAAGTGGCCACGCTGGAAGCACGACTCAAGCGCATCAATCCACGCGCACCGATCGCGCGGGTGGACTTTGGCAAGATCGCCATCGCCGAGATCTTTGACATTCGTGGCTTCAACCTGAATGACAAGCTGGAAATCGACCCCGACTTCCTGAAGGCCGACGCGCACGAGCATCATGATTGTGACGAGCATTGCGCCCATGATGGTCACGATCATGGGCATGGCCATCATCATCATGATCATCAACATGGGCACGGGCAGGGGGGCCATACCGACCAGATCGCGGCCTTCGTGTTCCGCAGTGACCGCGCGTTCGACCCGCCGCGCCTCGAGGAATTCATTGGCGGCCTGGTACAGGCGTTCGGGCCGCGCATGCTGCGCTACAAGGGCGTGCTGTGGCTGTCAGGCGCGAGCCGGCGGGTGATTTTCCAGGGCGTGCACCAGACCATGGGCAGCGACCTGGGCGCGCCCTGGGGCGAAAATGAAGTGCGCGGCAGCAAGATAGTATTTATTGGTCAGGACTTGCCGAAACAGGTGTTTATCGAGGGATTGACGCAGTGTCTGGTATAAACTTGAAAACCTTTATTGACGGCGCAAGTTCTTCCTGTTGCGAAAGTCCTTAAAAATCATGCAAAGCTTGTCGGGCAGGGTGACAATGCGATTACAATAGCCGCCGGTTTCAGCCGGGCACCCTTCCGAGGGGGAGCGGGATGCCCGGAACCACGACCGGATGAGACTGCGCAGCAGCAAGCATTTGGCGGGTCCGCCGGGTTACATTCATCGTTTCGTAGTGACGAAAGCAAGCGACGTGGCAACCAATACAAAAAGCTCGAAGGCATCCGCCAGCGCACCGCTCACCGAAGAGCAGATCCTGGCCATGGATGAGAAGGACTACATGAACCCGGCGCAGCTGGCGTTCTTCAAGGCACGCCTGCAGCAGCTCGAAAAAGATCTGCTCAGGAACGCGGGCGAGACCACCGAGCACCTGCGCGAGACCGTGCTGGTGCCCGATCCCGCGGATCGCGCCACCATCGAAGAAGAACATGCGCTGGAACTGCGCACCCGCGACCGCGAGCGCAAGCTGCTGAAGAAGGTGCAGCAGTCGCTGCAGTCCATCGATTCGGGCGACTACGGCTGGTGCGAAGAGACCGGCGAGCCGATCGGCATTCCACGCCTGCTCGCCCGCCCGACCGCGACGCTGTCGCTCGAAGCGCAGCAGCGCCGCGAGCTCAAGCAAAAGCTGTACGGCGATTGAGCAACAACTGAGCAGCGACCGGGCGTCAACTGCGCGCCCACCGCTCGTCGCCCCGATGTCGGCATGCCACCCTGTGCCACACGCCCACGGAAAAACCCCGCGCACTGCGCGGGGTTTTCTTTTTGCAGCGCTCGGGGGATGAAAACGGAACGTGAAGGGGATGCAAATGACAACGGCAAGTCTTGTGCGTTAGTATCAGGTCCGGAAACTCAGCTACGCGCATGATCCTGAACCCAGCCCCCCCTACCGACAGCACCACCGGCGAACGCCCGATGTCGCGGCATCGCGCCCTGATCGGCGCGATGCTGGTACTGTGCCTGCTGTTTGCGCAGTGGGTGGGCTATGCGCATGCGATCGCGCACGGTCACGGGCAAGGCAACGCCGCTGCGCATCTGTCAAAGGCAGAGCGCGTTGCCGATGCCGGCAAGGGCCTCTTCGATCACCAGCAAGCATCGAGCGCCTGTATCGCGCTCGACGCCGCCACGCTGGGCGCTGGCCTGTGCAGCAACGACCTCGCCCTGCCAGCAGTGCACGCACCCCGGCTGCCAGCGGTCACCCTGATCGACCAGCGCTGGCTGCCCGTATTCTCGGCACACTTCTCCACGCGCGCACCACCGCTGAACGCCTGATGCATCACAGGTGGCTGCACGAACTTGTTCGTCTGCAGCCGGCGTTCAATCAAGCTGGAGTGCTTCATGTTCCCGAAGAAGTCCGCGCTGGCGCATGCCATCCTTGGCGCGCTCGCATTCGTCAACGCTTCCGCACAGGAAGCCAGCAAGACCCTGTCACCCGTGATCGTCACCGCCGACCCGCTGCGCGCTGGTGAAGATGCGATGATCCTCGCGCCTGCCAAAGTGCTGTCCGGCGATGAACTGCGAAACAAGGCCGGCCTGTCGCTGGGCGAAACGCTGCACGGTGAACTCGGCGTGCAGGCCTCCGGCTTCAGCGCTGCCAGCTCGCGGCCGGTAATACGCGGCCTCGAAGGGCCGCGCATCAAAGTGCTGGAAAACGGCATGGGCAGTGGTGATTTGTCGGCGATATCGAATGACCATGCGGTCGGTTCCAGCCTCATGACGGCACGCCAGGTCGAGATCCTGCGCGGGCCGGCATCGCTGGCCTACGGCTCCGGCGCCATTGGCGGCCTGGTCAATATCGTCAACGACCGCATTCCGACCGAACTGGCACCGCGCGCGTCGGGCGAGGCGGAGCTGCGTGCTGGCAGCGTCGATCGCAGCAGCGGCCTCGGTTTTTCTGCCGAGCGCTCGGCAGGCAACATTGGCCTGCATGTGGATGGCAGCTCCAGCGACGCCGGTGATTACCGGATACCCGGTACCGCGAATGTCGACGGCACTGGCGATCGCGGCAAGCTGTCCTTCAGCGGGCAGCGCGAGCGCAATGTCGGCGTCGGTGCGACGCTGATGCAGGACTGGGGGCGTGTCGGCGCATCGCTGGCTCAGCTCGACAAGCATTACGGCGTGCATGGCAAGGACGAGAACTCGGCGATCGACCTGTCGCGCACGCGCTTCGACATCGACAGCTTGCTCAAGTCACCGCTCGAGGGCTTCGACAGCCTGGTGTTCAAGTTCGGTTACACCAACTACCGGCATACCGAACTCGAGAATGGCACCGACCCCAGTGTGCGCTTCACCAACAAGGTGGCCGACGCGCGCTGGGAACTGGCCCATCAGCCGGTGCAGGGCTGGCGCGGCAAGCTTGGCGTACAAGCCGAAGATGCCGACACACAGGCGGCGAGCCTGACCGGGGGCAACGCGACGGTTCCGCGCACGCGCTCGCGAATGATGGCGGGCTTTCTGGTGGAAGAGCGTGACTTCGGCGCGCTGCGCATCAATGCGGGGGCACGCTACGAGCATGTGGCGCGCGACCCGGAGAATGCCACTGCGCGCAAGTTCAGCCTCGGTTCGGCCTCGCTCGGCGCACTGTGGTCTTTCCGTCCCGGCTACGGGCTCGGCACGACACTGTCGCTGGCGCAGCGCGCGCCGACCGCAGAAGAGCTGTACGCGAACGGCGAGCATCATCCGACAGACTCCTTCGATCGCGGCAACGCGAACCTCAAGAACGAGACCTCGCGCAACCTCGAACTGTCACTGCAAAAAACCGCCGACGACCTGCGCTGGAAAGCCAACCTGTATCGCAACAGCGTGGCTAACTTCATCTACGGCCGCATCAGTCCTGGCACTCAGGGCCTGGCCTTCGACCGCGACTTCTCGCAAGCCGATGCGACCCTGCAAGGTGTCGAAGCCGAGATCAGTTACCGCCAGAACCAGCCGGGCCTGTCGACACGCGCCTTCTTCGATACATCACGCGGCACGCTCGACGGCCAGGGCGCATTGCCGCTGCAGCCGGCGACACGTGTGGGTATGTCACTGGGCTATCGTCAGGGGCCGTGGCAATCGTCGCTGTCGGCGGTGCATGCGAATGCGCACACGCGCATTGCAACGGCCAGCATTTCGCAAGAGACTGCGACCCGCGCGTATACGCAGCTTGATGCCAGCCTCAGCTATGTGCAGCGCTATGGCACGACCGATCTGACCTGGTTCCTGCTGGCGCGCAATCTGCTGAATCAGGACATACGGCTGTCGACATCCTTGCTGAAGGACTATGTGCCACAGCCGGGGCGCAACTTCATCGTTGGCGTAAGAACGCGCTTCTGATGCATGCCTGACGACATGCTGTCGCGCAATGCGCTGTCGGCAGCATGCAACAGGCGCCAACAGATGTATCCCAATGATCGCAGGCGATGCAGCGGCGCCTGTCCGCGCCTTTGACAGCTGACAGGCCACTGGTTGTAATGCCGTCTGTCTCCGACCATAGACGTCGCCCGTGAAATTTTTCGACCTGTTGAACAAGCCCGTGCGTTTGCCGCAGTATCTGCGTCGGTCTTCAGTACCCGAAGCTGCTCCAGATCAGGCAACGATGGCGCCCGATACGGGGGCAGTCTCTGCTGCCGCACCTGTCACTATCGGCGAACGTCCTGCTGCCGATGCAACACCCGCCGAAGCACCCAAGGCGCCACAGTCCGGCCTGCGTCCATCGTCGATGGCTGCTACAGACAGCGACCACACTGTCGCGCATCTGGCACGGCAACTCGATGAAGCCGCCTTGCTGTATGCGACCGAGCAAGCCGAGGCTGCGATCAGCGTGCTGCACGCCGCGCTTGCCATGCCGCTGCCGCCGGCAACGGATGCCGAGCAGCGAGCGTGGTGGATGCTGCTCGAGCTGCATGAGGCCTTGGGCCAGCAAACTGCTTTCGACCGCACTGCGCTCGCCTATGCGCAACGCTTCGAGACATCACCTCCGCAATGGCGACCACGCGCTACCGGCGCAGCGATACACCAACGTGATGTACATACACGCGACGCACCCACACGCGCGATACCCACCGCCCCATCGCCGCTGCTGCGCCTGCAAGGCAGCCTCGATGCCGGCGTCGAAGCCATGCTCGCGCAATGGCAGCGGCAACATCCGATGGCGACCGAACTGACGCTCGACCTCGCGTCGGTCACCGCTGTCGCACTGCCCGGCTGTCACAGCCTGCTCTCGATGCTTGAAGCCTGCCAGCAGCGCGGCATACGGGTACAGCTACGGCCCTGCGAGGCGATACTGACGCTGCTGCGCACACTGATACAGTCAGGCCGCCGCGATGACGACGATGCCGGATGGCGGCTGCTGATTGAATTACTGCGACTGGCCGGCGATGTCGAGCGCTACGAAGATGCCTGCCTCGCCTACAGCCTGACGTACGAAGTGTCGCCGCCGGCCGTAGCAGTGCCCGCTAACGTGCCCGCTGCAGCGCCAGCCACCATCAACGATCAGCACCTGTCTGCTGGCCCGCCCGCCGCCGGTCGCGATGCCGCGACGAACGCGACGCGGGCAGACCGGCATGCCACCAAAGCGCGGCCGGCAAGCCACACGGCATTCGTGCTACCCGACACCATCACTCTGCCTGTCGATGGCTTGCTGGTCGCGTTGCGCGCACATGTTCGACACGCTGCCGCCGACGCACCGGCACTGGTGCTCGATGCGCGTGGGCTGCAGCGTATCGACTTCCACGCAGCCGCTGCATTACAGGCGTCACTGGTCGAACTCGCTGCCGGCAAACCGGTAGAATGGCAGGGAGTTTCTTTCCTCGTATCGACGCTGCTGCGACTGAGCTGCGGCAACACGATGCCGGGGATCATCAACCGCAAGCCCTGAGCGTCTGGTGCGCGGCCAGCGGCGCTGGTCTGCTGCGCGGTCTGCGCGGGCTACCCTGTATTTCTGGATACACATGGAACAATTCCACGGCACCACCATACTCTCCGTCCGGCGCGGCAATGTCGTCGCGCTCGGTGGCGACGGCCAGGTCACGCTCGGCAATGTCGTCATGAAAGGCACGGCGCGCAAGGTACGCAAGCTCTTCCATGGCAAAGTGCTGGCCGGCTTTGCCGGCGGCACCGCTGATGCGTTCACGCTGATCGAGCGCTTTGAATCCAAGCTTGAAACACATCAGGGCAACCTGATGCGCGCCTCCGTCGAACTGGCCAAGGACTGGCGTACCGACCGCATGCTGCGCCGGCTCGAAGCCATGCTGCTGGTCGCCGACCGCGATGCGACGCTGATCATCACCGGCAACGGGGACGTGCTCGAGCCCGAGCAGGGCATCGGTGCCATTGGTTCCGGCGGCAGCTATGCGCAGGCCGCCGCCAAGGCGCTGTACGAGAACACCGAGCTGGCACCGGACGAGATCGTGAAGAAGGCACTCACGATTGCCGGCGAGCTCTGCATCTACACCAACCTGTCGCACACCATAGAGACGCTGTGAGCGCATCATGAACCTGACTCCGCAACAAATCGTCGCCGAACTCGACAAGCATGTGGTCGGCCAGTCGCGCGCCAAGCGCGCGGTCGCGATCGCACTCCGCAACCGCTGGCGCCGCCAGCAAGTGCCGGATCCGCTACGGCACGAGATCACGCCGAAGAACATCCTGATGATCGGGCCGACCGGTGTCGGCAAGACCGAGATCGCACGGCGGC
>CAZCDW010000052.1:0-14610 GCA_964497485.1 uncultured Bifidobacterium sp. | reverse complement strand
GGCCGAGCACGGTCTTGGGACCGGCATCATGGCGCGCCGGGTCGATCACGAATTTCAGCCCTTTGTAATTCCAGCCGGTGAAGGCGCGCGCCGCTTCGCGGATGTCCTTCTCGCTGTAATTGCCGACGCCCATCGAGAACAGCTCCATGATCTCGCGCGCGAAGTTCTCATTGGGCGAGCCCTTCACGTTCACCGCCGCATCAAGGTAAGCCAGCATCGCCGGGTCTTGTGACACGGCGATCAGCAGATCGCGGAAATTGCCGGTCGCCTTGGCGCGCAGCAGCATGTTCTGCTTCAGCATCTTGCGATAGTCACGCACCTTCTCGTCGCCGGTCGCGAAATGGCCGTGCCAGAACAGCGTCATCTTCTCTTCCAGCGGGCGCTGCGTCACCAGCATGCGATTGGCCCACCAGTAGCTGATGCGCTGGGTCTCGAGCTTGGTCGCGCGCACCCAGTAAAGGAAGCGGTCGGCGACCTGCTGCAGCTTGCGATTGCCCTCGGGCTTGGACTTCACGCCCAGTGATTCGCCGGTCTCCTTGCCGAGGTCGGTGGCCGCCGGACGCGAAGGGGCGAACGGTTCGAGGCCTGGATCAAAGGCACCGGATTCATCGAAGGCCGGCAGCTTGTCCGGGATGCGCTGGTAACGCACCAGCGCGCGCACTGCGTCGGTCGGTGACATCGCAGCCAGTTTGTCGACTTCGGCCAGGGTACCGCCGAAGCCGGCGCGTTCGAGCAGGTGCGCGGCGCGCTCGCGGCTCCAGGCCGATGCCGGCAAGGGTCGCAGGTCGTCCTGCCAGTCAGGTTGGGAGGGCGCAGGCGCGGCATGCACCAGTGCAGCGGCCGACAGGCCGAGCGCGGCGGCGTAAGTCCGAAGTGTTTTCATTATGGGAAGGCGTGTTGCAGGAAAAGCGGGCGATGCGGCAGCCTCGGCCTGCGTGGCCGGATAGGCCCGCAACGCCGACTGCGCAAGTCGGTGGTGTCTCATGGTGTGATGGTCCCGCTTTTGGCGGTTCCCCCGGTGTGTGTTTGGTATTTTTGAACCGAGTCTAAAGCGCGCATGCTATGTTAACAATACGCAAAATCATGATTAGTGCTGCGCTACGCTGCACACCAAAATAACTAAAGCGAGCGATGAAAAAATTTTGGGCCGGATTGCTACTGTCGGCGATCGCGGCGTGGCTGCCTGCGACTGCTTCCGCACAGGCCCGGATCTACGGGCTGCTGGATCTGGGTCTGGTTGGCGGCTTCGATCGCCACATACCTGCATCCGATAACGACCTGCGCCACAACTGGTATGCCGGCAATGGCAGCGGCATGCGGCAAAACTATACGTCACGGCTGGGCTTTGAGGCCTTCGAAGATCTTGGCGGCGGCAACAAGCTCGAGGCAAGACTGGAAGGCACGCTCGACGCCAATCACGCATTCTATTTCGACCGCCAGGCGACCCTCGGTGTGTATGGCGACTTTGGCAGCCTGCGCTATGGCCGCACGCGCGACCTGATCAATGGTGTCGCCAGCCGCGTCGACCCCTTCGTCAACGACGGCCTGGTGCAGGACAAGATCCTGCTCGCTCAGATGGCCGCCATCGGCCTGTTCCGCATCCCCAATTCGCTGACCTGGGTCAGCCCGGTGGTGGATGGCTTGCAGGCCAGCGTGCAGTTCGCCGCTCGCCAGTCGGCGGGAGAGAGCAACGCGCTCAAGCTGCTGCTGACCTGGGATAGTCAGGAGTGGGGCACGCATGCGGGCGTCGACATGCCGGGCAGGCACCCGCAAGCCAATGGTTATTACACCTTCGGTCCGCGCGCGCGCAACTACGTCGCCGGCGCATGGGCTCAGGCCGGCGGCGCCCGTCTGGCGACCGAAGTGCTGTACTCGACCCGCGACATGAACATCACCGATACCGACCCGGCATTCGTGCGCCCGAACGCCAGCCCGTGGGGTTGGATAGGTACGGCGCGCTTCCCGGTCACCGGCGGCGAATACAAGCTGGTGCTGGTGCGCAGCGAGCAGGTGTTCAGCAAATACGGCGCCTGGCAGCCGATCGAGGAGATCGGCGGCGGCTATGAGCATTATCTGTCGCCGGATACCATGCTCTACCTGCAGCTGGGCCACGAACGGCGCTCTGGCGGCGGCCACTGGCACGCGGGACTGTTCAAGCGCTTCTGAAGTTCGCTCCGGAAGCGCGTTGTTGAGCCGGCCTGTCGACCCGTGCAACCTTGACCGATTTCACGCACAATCGCGAAAAACTGAAACGCAGCGGCAGGCGCCGACTGCAACAACTCCCGGGATTCGACCATGAACTTTCATCCTTCTGTCCGCCGTGTCATGCTCGCAGCCGCCGGCATCACCGCACTCGGCCTGGCCGGCCTCGCTACCGTCGTGACGGCTGCCGATACCGATCAGGCGCTGCTCGATCGCGCCAAGACCCTGTTCAGCCCGCTGCCCGATCATGCGCGGGTGGACGACTATCCGCACTCCAAGGATCGCATCGAGCTCGGCAAGATGTTGTTCTTCGAGACCCGTGTGTCGGTCGACGGCAGCACCAGCTGCGCGTCCTGCCACAGCCCTTCCTTCCATGGCGCCGATTCGCGCGCGCTGTCGATAGGCGTGCGTGGCCAGAAGCTGCCGCGCAATGCGAATACCGTATTCAACACACCGCTGCTGGTCGCACAGCACTACGGCGGCAACCGGCATACCGTCGAGGAGCAGGCGCTGAAGGCGTTGACGAGCCCTCTCGCGTATGGCAACAAGACTTTCGAGGAAGCCGAAGGGCGGATGAAAGCGCTCGGCTATGAGCCGTATTTCGAGAAAGCCTTCCCGAACGAGAAAGACCCGGTCAGCGCCGAGCACTGGTCGATGGCCATTGGCTCCTTCGAGCGCACGCTGCTGACGCCCGCACCCTTCGACCGTTACCTGAAGGGCGACACGAAGGCCATCAGCGCCGAGGCCAAGATCGGACTCGAAAAATTCATGAGCTATGGCTGCGCCGGTTGCCACAACGGCTCCACCGTCGGCGGCCAGACTTTCCAGAAATTCGGCCTCACCGAGGACTACTGGAAAGCGACCGGCAGCGTCGAAATGCCCGAGCTGAAAGGCCGCGACATGGGCCGCTGGCACGATACGAAGAAAGAAGAAGACAAGTTCATCTTCAAGGTACCGCAGCTGCGCAACGTGGCGATGACCCCGCCCTACTTCCATGACGGCAGCGTCGACAAGCTCGATGATGCAGTGCGCATCATGGCGCGCCTGCAACTTGGCCGTCAGTTGAGCGACGACGACGTGAAGCATCTGGTCGCCTTCCTACATACCCTGACCGGTGAAGTACCGAAGCACTTCGCAATCGCGCCCGTATTGCCGGTCGCGCCTTATCGGAACTGACCGATATCCTCAGGGCCGCAGAGCGCGGCCCATTTCTCCTCATTTTGGTGCGCAGTGGTTTTCGTATATGAAATCACGCACAAAAATTAATAAGCCCCATAGATAATTCCACTTGTCGGACATACAGCCGTCAGATATAAAGAACATATTCTGTTGCCTAGAAGAAAAATGGGATAGACCCGATGAAAGGCATCGTGTTCCGGGAGTTCATCGACATGGTCGAGGCCGAGTTCTCGCATGAGACTGCGGACGCGATCATCACCGCCTCGAACCTGTCGTCTGACGGCGCGTATACCTCGGTCGGCACCTATCCTCATTCGGAGATGGTGGCACTGGTGACCAACTTGTCGAAGCAGACAGGGCAGTCGGTTCCAGCACTGCTGCACCACTTCGGTCGCCACCTGTTCCTGCGCTTCACGGTCATCCATCCGCAGTACGTCACCAGCTACCACAGCGCCTTCGAGCTTCTGAAGCAACTGGACGGGAACATCCACGTCGAGGTGAAGAAGCTGTACAACGACGCCGAGCTGCCGGCTTTCAGCTATGAAGCACTGCCGGATGGCGGCATGCACTTCGACTATCGTTCGCACCGCGCGCTGGCGGATTTTGCCGAAGGGCTGATCGAGGGCTGCATCGCGCACTTCGGCGAGCAGATCAAGGTCAGCCGTGTCGACCTTCCTGCTGATGAAAAAGGCGCGCATACCCGCTTCACGCTGACACGGAGCGCGGATGTCCACGCAAGATGAGATCCAGCGACGACGGCTCGAGCGCGAGATCAGCGCGCGCAAGCAGGCCGAATCCTTGCTCGAACAGAAGAGCCTCGAGCTTTTCATCGAGGCGCAAGAGCGCCAGCAGGCAATGGATGCGCTGCGCGAGAGCCAGCAACGGCTCGCCTGGCAGGCCGAGCATGACGCGCTGACCGGAGTACTCAACCGCAAGGCGCTGCTCGAGCGGCTCGAAGGCATCCTCGCCAGTGCCGAGCGCCATGGTTTCCCGGTCTGGGTCGCCTTCATCGACCTCGACCGCTTCAAGTACATCAATGACCGCTACGGCCACGCCATCGGCGACGGCCTGCTGATCACGCTGAGCTCGCGTCTGCGAGAGGTGCTGCGTCGTGACGACCTGATCGGTCGCTATGGCGGCGATGAATTCATCCTCGTGCTGCAGGGCGATGCGCGCAACGAGCTGAGCACCCAGGCCATCGACCGCATCATGGCCGCTGTCTGCGAGCCCATGGTCATCGACGAATACACGCTGATAATCACGTCCAGCATAGGCATCGCTGCTTTCCCTGCCGACGGTGATACACCGGCGACGCTCATCGACCGTGCCGACGCCGCGATGTACCGCGCCAAGGAGACCGGGCGCAATGTCAGCCAGTTCTACAACGCCGAAATTCACGCCCGCGTTCAGGAGCGCGCACTGATCGAGAGCACGCTGCTGCCGGCACTGGCGGCCAACCAGCTTGTGCTGCATTACCAGCCGCAAGTCAGCCTCACCAACGGCAAGCTGATCGGCGCCGAGGCGCTGATACGCTGGCAGCACCCCGAGCTCGGCCTGTTGCTGCCGGATCGCTTCATCCCGTTTGCCGAAGAGAGCACGCTGATCAATCGCCTCGGCGCATGGGCGCTGAATGAAGCCTGCCAACAGTGCGCCGCATGGCATCGTGCCGGGCTCGGCCGCTTGCGGATCGCAGTCAACCTGTCGCTCCGGCAGCTTGGCGGTCTGGAACTGATCAGACTGGTGGATGAGGCGCTGGCCGCGTCCGGGCTGCCGGCCGACTGCCTGGAGCTTGAGCTGACCGAGAGTCTGATGATGACCAATATCGAGCTCACGCTCGAGATCCTGCATGCGCTGCATGAGCGCGGCGTGCAGGTTGCGCTCGATGATTTTGGTACTGGCTATTCGAGCTTCGCTTACCTCAAGCAGCTGCCGCTGTCCTGCCTGAAGGTCGATCGGCAGTTCGTGGTCGACCTCGGCCAGCAAGGCAGCTCAACCGATGGCGAAGTGATCGTCAGGACGCTGGTGCAGCTCGCGCACAACCTCGGCCTGCGCGTGATTGCCGAGGGCGTCGAGACCAGCGCACAGCTGGCCATACTGCGCGCGCTCGGTTGCGACGAGATGCAGGGCTGGCTGTACAGCCGCGCGCTGTCGGCATCAGCGTTCGAAGCGTTGGCAGTCGGGCACGAAGACAAGGCGTGGCGCGCGCAGACGGAGCCCGACGCTGGCGCAACGCTGCACGAGAGCGCCGATCCCGAGACCTACTGAAGCGAAGTCACACAGACATCACGCCCATCCGCGGGTACCTTCTCCGAGAACAGCCGTTTGATCGGCACCCACACGATGGAGGTTGCGAGCCGCACCGCGGTCTCGATCACATCGCCCGGATTGGGTCCGATGTCGTAGTCGGTGAAACTGCCGCGCACCTCGATCGGTGTCGCCAGGCTGAGGAACTGCGCAGCCTTGGCCTGCGGCTGCAGGCGCATGTGCACCCTTTCGCTGCCGAAGTCGACCGCGGTCGTGCCCGTCACCCGCATGCGGCTGGTATCGATCACCATTTGCTTCTGTGCCAGCTTGCCATCGTTCAGCGCGAAGCGACCTACTGCGCAGTTCACCGTCGATTCATTCTTCGGGTCCACCGTCGGCAGCAGCGCCACCAGCAGGTTCACCGCCCACAAGTCGAACACGCCGGCACGCAAGTCCTTCGGCCACACGGCAAAGTCGATGCGGCCATTGCCATGCGCCAGCATCTGCGACAGCCGCGGCGCGCGCGCGTTCACATCCATCTTCAGCGAGAAGCGGCCATCGAGATCGCTGTCGGGTTTCAACCTGCGACCGAGCACACCGTAATTGAAGTTGTCGACATCGAGCTTCAGGTCGGCCAGCACCTCTTTTTCGCGCGGCTCATAGGACAAGGCCAGCTTCGCCTGCCCGCCCGGCATCTCGACTTGCACCGGCCCGATCTCGGCGCGGCCATTGGCCAGTTTTGCCTGCAGCCTGCCCTGACCCAGCCTGTCCTTGCCGGACAGGACCTGATCGACCTGCACTGACAGCGTTGCATCGGCCTGCTGCAACGTTGCCGGGCTCAGCAGCGCCTGCACCTGGTCACTGGCGTCGATGGCCTTCTTGCGCAGCGCCTGCGCATGGTTGGCTTCTTCCTTGCCGTCTTCCTTGTTCTCTTCCCTGCCCTTGTTTTTTGCCGGCTTCTTGTCCTTGCCTGCATCGTCGCCAAGCGCCGACCAGCCATCGAGCTTGAAATCATCCAGCTGTATCAGCGGCGCACCCAGCGCGATGTCGAGCTTCGCGCGCCCACTGCCGGTGTCCATGCGGCCACGCCCTTTCAGCGAGCTGCTGCCGACCTTCAGCAGCATGTCGTCCACCGCATAGCCGCGCGTGTTCATCTTGAAGCGACCTGCGACCGACCACGGTCCCCACGGCGGCAGCGATACGCGCAGCAGCTTGTCCAGGCGGTTGAACTTTTCGCCGGTGAGTTCTAGCGCAAGTTCGACGTCGCGCGCATCGATGTCGCGGTCCATGCTGCCCGACAGCCGCAGCCTCGTCGCACCTGATACGTCCAGTTGCAGGTCAAACGGCACACGTCGCGTCGGGTCGGCCAGTTCCTTTGCGGTCGCGCTCCTGAGCGTGGCCTGCAGCGGCTGGTCGTCGATGCTGCCGGTGACCTGCACCGCAATGCGCTCGCCCGGCGCGGCCGACAAGGACAGGCGTTCGAGCGCTGCGCGCAGTTCCGAGCCCGTGTTCGGGTCGCGCAGCGCCAGCTTGCCGCCCACGGCCTCGCCCTGCAGCCTTGCATTGGCCATCAGCGACGACAGCTGGCTGGAGCGGGTGTCGAGGTACAGTGCGACGCGGTCGAGGCTGGCGTCGATGTGCTTCGCCAGCTTCAGCTGCCTTGCGAGCAGCCCGACGTCCACGCCGGCCGCCGACAGCCACAGCTGCGCATGCGGCTCGGCCGAGCGCAGGTCCAGCATCACCGCGCCCTCGTAACGCGAGCCCGACACGTGGGCAAAGAAAGGCGAGCTCTGCATGTAGCCGTCGCGCACGCGGCCATCGAAGCCCATCTCGCCCAGCACCAGCTGCGTGCCGCGCACGTCGCGGGCGCGTACCCGCAGATCGGCGTCGTCCAGCACCAGCCCGGTCGGCAGGATGGGGATGTCCAGCGTCGTCGCGCGTTTGTTCTTTGTGTCCGTGGACTTCGCATCCGCAGGCCCATCGAACAGCCCATCGAGCTGTTTCAGGTTCACGCTTGCGATATCGACCAGCACCGACAGATGCGACTTGTCGGCCTTCTGCACCTGGTCGATGTCGGAGTAGGCGCTGCTGTCGCCCACCTGCAGCAGCAGCTGCGACAGCGACCATTTCTGCGGCGTGCCGCGCAGCTTGCCGGCCAGTGCGATGGGCAGCGTCGAATCCGGCCGCAAGCCCAGCCAGGCCGCCACATCGCCGGCCTTGCCGGCGCCGAGGCTGAACGTGAAATCCGCGCTTTGCGCAGAACCGTCGATCACGCCGGCGAAACGGCCGACGATATTCCCCGATTGCAGCGTCAGCGTCACCGGTGACGAGCCCTTGTCCATCGCCGATATCAAGGATTCGCCGGCGAGGTTCGCCTGCAAAGGCTTGCCCAGCAGCGTGCCCCTGAACTGGCCGGACAAGGGCTGCTTGCCGGCCACGTTCATCTTCAGCTGCTCGACCGTGAAGCCCACGCGTTTGGCCGTGCCGCTGCCGGTACTGCTGCCGGTGCTACCGCCATAGCTGAGCCGACTGTTCACGAGCTCGGTATCGATCGCCAGCGAGCGCATCAGCTCGCGCCCCTGACTGCCGCGTGCGGCGATGTTCAGTTGCAGCCGTCCCAGACGGCCCTCGATGCCGGGCAAGCCGGTCAGCATGTGCGCAAGGCCGCCGACTTCTGCGTTCTGTGCATGGAATGCGATACGCAACGCGGGCGTGTCTGTACTCGCGTCGGCATCGATCTGTCCCTTCAACGGCACACCCTCGACCACCGCCGCGACAGGCATGCCGAGCCTGCCGCCGGCCAGTGTCAGCTTCAGCATTGCGTGGTCGATGCGGCCAGGCAGGCTCAACCACTGGTCAACCGACAGATTGAGCTCGGCATCGGCGTCCTTCAGCGCTTGAAGATCCAACGTGGCGTTCGACAGACTCTTGTACAGCGCCTGCCAATCGGTCGGTGGATCCTGCTCGCTGTCCTGGCCGAGGAAGGGCCGCAAGTCCAGCGTGGCGAAGCGCAAGTCGCCGTGCAGCTGCGGCCGCTCGCCGCGGCTGTCGATGCCCATGCTGCCGCGCATCGCGGATTTGCCGAGGATGCCCGACAGATCCGACAGCTCGATGCGTCCGGGACGGAGGCGGACCGCGCCCGACACACCGGCCGTGCCCGCGTTCGGCAGCGGCACGCCGAGCAATTTGCCAAAGCCCGCAAGGTCGGGTGCACCGAGGCCGAAGCGCAGCTGGCTGTCCGCCTCGCGCAGCGTGCCCTGCACGGACAGCCGGCCGCCGGCGAAATCCAGCGTCAGCGCCAGCGGCCAGCCCGCGCGCCCGGTGGCGAAATCCGTCCAGCTGCCCCCATCGATCTGCAACGCATAAGGCAGCCGCTGCTCGAGCCTGCCCTCTGCATGCAACGCGAGCTTGCCGCCGGCCGGCGCCGACGCTTCCAGTGTATCGAGCGAGGCCTGCATCGGCTTGCCATCGTCACCGCGATAGCTGACGCGTATGTTCTTCAGAACGAGGCGACGGATATCGATGGCCGCGGCGTCGCTGGCGCTGAAGCCCGCGTCGTCACCGCTCGCGTTGGGCACCTCGGGCTTTGCCTGCGGCGCACCGAAGGCCCAATTGCTGCTGCCGTCCTCATGCTGGACCAAGGCCAGCGTGACGTCGCTGGCCGACAAGGTATCCGCACGCAGCCGACCGCGCAGCAAGGGCCACAGGTCCAGCTTCACCTGCAATTCACCCACGCGCACGAAATCTTCATTCACCGTTTCAAAGCCGCGTGGCTGCAGCAGGCGCGCATCGCGCACCAGCAGCGCTGGCTTCAGGCTGATGCGCAGCTTCAGCTCGCCATCGAGCCGCAGCTCGCGATCAAGCTGGCGGGATGCGATGCGCGCCAGTGCGGGTCGCCAGGGTTCGCCGCTGAGCTCGATGCCCACGAACAGCAGCCAGGCCAGTGCCAGCACGAACAGGCCCAGCACTGCAGCCGCCCATGCCGCAGGCGTGCGCGGCCACAGCCGGTGGCTGGACGACAGGAGCTTGATGACACGGTCAGCGGACATGGAAAGGATGCGAAGTGGTGACTCTGAGGCTCGGCAAATGAGTATGCAAAACGATGCCGAAAGGATAACCCACTCCAGGACAAGAAGCTTCCTGCAGAAAAGCTCGGTTACACTACAGGAAACCTACAAAAAAAAGAATCTGGAGTGGTCATGGCGAGGTTGCAGCGCGCTCTCTGTGCAATGATGGCATGTCTGCCGGGTCTGGCGGTGGCGGCCCTTAATGATATTTTCCCGACAGATCATATTGCCCTGCCCGACGGGAAGAAGAACGTGGCTTTGTACGCGCTGCACCAGGACAACCTCGGCCCGTACAAGAACGGGAACAAGCAGAGGGACGGCGAGATCACCGCCAACCTGTATGCGCTGCGGATCGGCAAGCATTTCTCGTTCGGCGAGAACGACAAGTACACCTTTGGCCCACTGGCTGTGCTCAGTTGGGGCGAAGGTACGCCGAATGCGACGCTGCGCGCGACCGGGATAAAAGAGGCCTCCGGCTACGGCGATCTGCGCCTCGGTTCCGCGCTCTGGTTCCATATCGATCGCGAGAACCGCGAATACGCGATGGTGTCCGCGTCAGCCATCCTGCCGACCGGCACCTATGACAAGACCAAGGCACTCAACTACGGCGAGAATCGCTACCGCTATGTGCTGGCGGCCGGCTGGATGCGCTCACTGAGTGACAAGTGGGTGATCGATCTCGCGCCGGAAATTGTCTACTACGGCGACAACACCGAATATCTGGGCAACAAGCGCCTGTCGCAGGACGTATCGTATGCGCTGACAGGCATTCTGCGTTATCGCGTCACACCCGCCTTCCAGCTCTACGGCGGCACGGTTTTCAATGGTGGCGGTGCGACCCAGGTCGCAGGCTATCCGGCTCTGAACCAGGGCGCGCCGGGGAATACGCGCGTCTATGCCGGGATGATGCTGATCGACGCCGGCAAACAGCAACTGCACTTCCGATATTCGCGCGACGCCGCGATCGACAATGGCTACCGCCTCGGTAACGAGTTCGCGCTGCGCTACTCGGCTTTTTTCGATTGATGCGCTGAACTGCGAGCGTCGTGATGCGTGTCGGTCAAGCGCGAAAACTATTGGCGGTTAACCAAAGTCACTGGATCCCAGCTTTCGCTGGGATGACGTTTGGGGGCCTGCCCCATGAACACCGTCGTCCCAGCGCAAGCTGGGACCCATAGACCTGTGCGATGCTGCCGGCGTCAGATTAAATCGCCGCCATTCCTCACAAGACCGGTAGCTGGCGTAATGCCTGCGCTATCAACAGCTGCAGCAAGCTATCCAATCATTAGCGATTACTCGAGATCTGATCCGGCTTGTTCAGCTGTAGCGTCACCGTCTTCGATTCCGTCTTGCCGCTCTGGTCCGTCAGCGTGATACGAATACGGAACACCGCATTGTCCGGCACGTTGTCGCCGACGCGCAGCTTGATGCTCTGGATCAGTTTGTCGTAGTCCGCAGCGCTGGCCTCGCCTGACAGCGTCACCTTGCCCGCGCTGTTGTCGACGCGCGCCGGCACCGGGCTGGCAGCTGCCGGCGCCACCTCGATCGTCGTATTACCCGACGCGAAGCCATCCACCACCTCGAACGATGCGCTCTGGATCACGTTCGCCTTCGCCGATGCGTCAAGCGCGATCGCCTTGCCGACCGGGATCACGTTACGGGCCGATTGCGTCAGCGGCACCTGACTGACCTTGATCATCGAGCTGCCGCTGTCACCGCCCGCGCTCTGGTCAGTCGCGAGCATCACGGCCGAGCCGCGCGCAGTCGATGACGAGCTCGCCGATGCCGATACCGCATTGCCGCGGGCAGAGGCCAGGCTCTCCATCGGCGCCTTCGGATAATCAACGCCAGCCGGGCGCGGATCCGGCACCAGGATGATGCCGCCCTTCGCGAACATCAGCGTGCCCGGCTTCAGCTTGATCGGGCCGCCGGTCGCTCGTGCGTCGAACATACCGGTCGCGTTGATATTCCCGATCGTCATCTCGCCGACGCCATCGCGCAGCGTGATCGCAGCGCCGGTAGCGGTGACGGTGCCCACGAAATCATTGGTCTTGTTGGACAGCGAGACATCGCCCGATGCACTGGATACCGGATCCTTGGTGTTCACCGTTGTATCGCCCTTCACCACCAGCTTCGCCGTCGGCGTCTGCGTGATCGCCGTACCCAGCGTATTCAGCGTCAGGTCAGTCTTCACATCGACATCGCCGAGTACCAGTGGCGATGCGCTCAACAGGGTCACATTGTTCGCAGCCAGCAGTACCGGTCCAGTGAACTGGTTGGTGGTATTGGTCAGGTTCACATCCTTGGCTGTGTCGAACTTCGATTCACCACCAACGCTCAGCAACGCATTGACCGCCTGACTGATGGTATCGGCAGCCTTGACCTCAAGATCCTTGGTCACGTTGACCGTGCCCAAGGCCACGGTCTGGTCACTGACGATCTTCGCATCCGTTGCCAGCAGGCTGCCGATGGTCAGCGCGCTGGCGGCCTTCAGATCGACCCATGCAGCGCTGGCATTCACGCTGCTGCTGAACACGTTGTTGGCCTCGGTCAGCGTGACCGTGCCGGTGCCGGCCTGCAGCGTCGTGGTACCGACCACCGTGATGCCGCCGGCCTGCTGGGTCAGGTTGCCGTTGTTGGTGTTGACCGTCAGCGTGCCGGTCGCGACGTTGTTCGTTGTGGTACCGACGGTGCCGGTACCGAGAGTCAGATCGCCAGTGCTGGTCACGTCCAGCGTATTGGCAATCGCAAGGCTGCCAAGCACCAGCGCGTTCTTGTCGGTCACGGTTGCGTCAGCAGCGGTCAGCGACACGGCGCGGGTGAAGTCGTTGTTCGTGTTGTCCAGTTTCACCGTACCGCTGGCTGCCGTCACGCTGGAGGTACCGGTCACGGTCATCGCTGCGTTCTGGGTAATCGCGTCGCCGGTCGCTGTCGAGGTCAATTCCAGATTACCGGTGACCGAGGTCGCACCCATGGTCAGCGCACTGCTGCTGACCAGCGTCGTATCGCCGCCAGTGATGGTGACCGTGCCACCGAAGCTGTTGGTGGCCTGGCCGAGCGTGATCGCGCCTGCGCCGCTGCCCAGCGCCACCGCACCGGAGAACGCCAGCGGTGCGCTCTGCGTGATGTTGCCGCCCAGGGTGTTGATGGTAGCGGCCTGACCAACGCTCAGCCCGCCCATGCTCAGGTCGGCGTTCGCGACATTGACAGTCATCGTGCCGCTCACGGCGCCGCCTGGCTGAGCTTGGTAGCTGCCCGCGACGATGCTGGTGGCGCCGCCAGCGTCGACGGTCAGGTTGCCCGTCACTTGATTGACGACCAGCGCCAGCGCGCCGGCGTCTTTTACCTGCACGTTTGCACCGGTCACCGCGAGCGTACCGTTGAAATCATTGCCGGCGTTGGCCAGGGTGATGGCCGCCGGCGCCGATGCCGGGCCAGCCGTGGTGGCGGTGATGCTGCTGGCTGCCGCCGTGGTGATCGCCGTATTCGTATCCTGCGTGATCGAACCGCTGTCACTCTGCAGTGTCAGCCCGCCGACTGTGGTTGTCACATTGCCGAGCAACAGGCCGCCCGTGCCGTCCACAACGTTCGCGCTCGCAGCCGACAGGGTCAGCAGGCCGCCGAAGTCGTTGGCGGCGTTGCCCAGCGTGACACTGCCGACGCCGGCGCTGATGGTCGCAGCACCTGCCACGGTCAGTTGGCCGGCCTGCGTCACGTTCCCATTCGCGGTGATCGACAGTGTGCCGGCATTCGTTGCGCTGCCTAGCGCCAGCGTACCCGGCGAAGTCAGCGTCACGGCGCCGGTCGCAGTGACGTTGGCCATCGCCAGGCTGCCCGAGGTGTCGGCGACGGTCAGGTCGAGCCAGCTACCGCTGTTTGCGTTGGTGAAGGCCACCGTGCCACGGAAATCGGTGCTCGGATTGGTCAACGTCGCGACTTGTCCCTGTTTGGTATCGGCGATAAAGACCGCATCGCCTTCGACCAGCAAGCTGGCATTAGCCGCCTGCGTGACACCACCGCTGTTGTTGCTGCGGCCAATGGTCACGGTCAGGTCGCCGCCGACGTCCAGGTTCCCGAGCTGCAGCGCAGTCTTGCTGGTCAGGCTGACATCCCCGCTGGATTTGGTCGTCGAGAACTGCATCGCCTGCGAATCAATGCTGACCGAGGTCGGCTTCGCGCCGGCACCGACTGCGCCGGTCAGCGTGGTCGTGCCGCCATCGACGATGGACAGTGCATGGGCGCCATCGATGGTGGACTGGAAGCTGATCGTATCGCCGGTAAAAGCGGCGTTCGCGGTCAGCGTCACCGGATCTGCATACGTCTGCGCGCCGGTGGTGGTGATGCGTCCGCCGCCGATGGTCGTGCCGCTGTCCGAGCCCACGGTCAGGGTCGTCAGCGGTGTGGTGTCGCCAATGGCGCCATTGATCACGGTCGCGCCGTTGTCGACAATCGTCAGTCCCACGCTGCTGCCCGTTGCGCCATCCACCGTATTGCTGAACGTGATGCCACTGCCGTCCAGGGTCGTGGTCTGGCCCAGCGTGACAGCCCTCGCATAGCTCTGCGTGCCGCTGGTCGATATCGAGCCACCATTGATTGCGCTGCCGCCGGTCGAGTTCACGGCCAGCGTGGTCAGGTTGTCCGCGCTGTTGGCCGCACCGCCGACTGCATCACCGAAGGTGGTTCTGCCGCTGCCATTGATCGTCAGCGCATGCGCGCCCTTCAGCGTGGAGCTGAACGTGATGCCGTTGCCGCTCAGCGTCGTATCCGCGCCCAGCACCACACCGGCCGCATAGGTCTGCGCGCCGCTGGTCGATACCGAGCCGCCGTTGATCACGCTGCCGCCGGTCGAATTCACCGTCAGGCTGGTCAGGTTGTCCGCGCTGTTGGCCGCACCGCCGACTGCATCACCGAAGGTGGT
>CAZCDW010000051.1:13956-14637 GCA_964497485.1 uncultured Bifidobacterium sp. | reverse complement strand
ACCTTCCGAAATCTCGTCGAGCAGCAGCAGCTTGGCGCCGGTGCGCAGGATGCGCGCGACGGCCAGCATCTGTTGTTCACCGCCGGACAGGCGCGTACCCTGGCTGTGGCGGCGCTCTTCAAGATTGGGAAACATCTGGTAAATCTCGGCCACCGACATGCCGCCTTCCTTCAACATCGGCGGCAGCATCAGGTTCTCTTCAGCCGACAACGAGGAAAAGATCGCGCGTTCTTCCGGACAGTAGCCGACGCCGAGGTGCGCAATGCGATGCGTGGGCATCTGGATCGCTTCGACGCCATTGATCTTCACCGAACCGGTACGACGACCCGTCAGGCCCATGATCGCGCGCAGCGTCGTGGTACGGCCAGCACCATTACGACCCAGCAGCGTGACGACCTCACCCTGCTCGACTGACAGGTTCACGTCATGCAGGATGTGCGATTCGCCATACCAGGCCTGCAGCCCGGTGATCTCGAGTGCCTTGCTCATCAGTGAGCTCCTTCGAGCGCGGCGCTGCTGCCCATATAGGCTTCGAGCACTTGCGGGTTCTTCGATACGGTCGCGTAATCGCCTTCGGCGAGGATGGCGCCACGCTGCAACACTGAAATGCTGTCGCAGATGCCGGATACGACGTTCATGTTGTGCTCGACCATCAGGATGGGTCGGTTGGCGCTGACCTTT
>CAZCDW010000051.1:0-13946 GCA_964497485.1 uncultured Bifidobacterium sp. | reverse complement strand
ATGGTACGGCCCGCCGAGACCTTCTTGATCAGGTCGGTCACGCGCTGCACATCTTCATGGCCCATGCCCTGCGTCGGCTCGTCAAGCAGCATCAGCTCCGGATCCATGGCCAGTGTGGTCGCGATCTCCAACGCACGTTTGCGCCCGTACGGTAGATCGACGGTGATGCTGTCGGCAAAACCGGACAGGCCGACTTCATCGAGCAGTGCCGTCGCGCGTTCATTCAACACATCCAGCGTCGCTTCGCTTTTCCAGAAATGGAACGAGGTACCGAGCCGGCGCTGCAGCCCGATACGCACGTTTTCCAGCACCGACAGATGCGGGAACACGGCCGAGATCTGGAACGAACGGATGATGCCCATGCGCGCCACCTGCGCCGGCTTTTCCATCGTGATGTCACGACCGTTGAACAGGATCTGTCCCGAACTCGGCGCAAGGAATTTGGTCAAGAGATTGAAACAGGTGGTCTTGCCGGCGCCGTTCGGGCCGATCAGGGCGTGGATATGTCCGCGCTGCACCTGCAGGTTCACCTCGTTGACGGCGACAAAGCCCTTGAATTCGCGGGTCAGCTTGCGGGTTTCCAGAATGATGTCCGACATGAAGGCTCCTGCTCAGGACCTGCAAGCGGCCGAAACGGCCTGGTTGGGGGCAGCCATGCTGATGTGTCTCCGGTGTTTTTATTTTTTGCTAAGTAGGCGCTGATTTTTCAACCCCTGCCTGATGCCGGGCCGGCTGGTCTGATGCCGCCTGGCCCGGAAGCCTGACAACTTATTCTATTTCCAAGAAAAAACAAAATGAATAATTTGATCTTCTACCGATCGTTTGCATATCGCAGAGCAATATTTCCATCGGGAATCCATGCCCGGCCCGGCTGATCGTCGCGCGCCTGCCACTGCCTTGATGCCGGGCTTCATCTTAGCCATGCACGCGACCAAGCAGGTTTGCGTCAGGCAAAGGTCTCGCGAGACCGGCTTGAAGCGGCTCTAGCCTCAGGAGTTCCCCGTAGTCACTCGTTCATTGATACATCACAAGAGAGTGTTCGGTAGTCGGAATAAGCTGCCATTGCTTTACTGAATTTTTCTTGAATGCTCCATCGTTAAACCATGGAAGCGGGCGAGCGGATAACAAAAGCCGTCGCAACACCAGTGATGAAATCCCTGCTCCCGGCGTCGACGTTCGAACGACGACTATTCGCCAGCTTCGCGGCCGGCGCGACCGCTTTGCTGCTGCTGGCCGGGCTGACCTGGCATTTCTCCCTCAAGGGCATTGATGCGACGCGCTTCGTGATTCATTCGCATGAAGTCCTGGCCAGCATTGGCCGCGTGCAGCAATACATCTATCTGGCCGAGTCCGAGCAACGCGGCTTCCTGATTGCAGGTGATCGCGCTTATCTGGCGGGCTATCGGGAAGCGCTGGACTCGCTGAAGAGAGAGCAGCAGCAGCTGAACGGACTGGTATCGGATAACCCCCCGCAATCAGCCCGTGCGCGCCAGATGAAGCTCCTCACCGATGCACGCATTGCCTGGCTCGAGCGAAACATCGAGCTGAAGTCCTCCCCGGCGCTGCGCGGCACAGCTTTCGACGTGTCTGCCGGCACCGGCCTTGATCGCCAGATCGACATCATGGCCGGTGACATGTATGACGAAGAGCAGCGCTTGCTGAAGCACCGGGAGCAGATCGAGGCCGGCCGCGCGCAGCTGACAGCCATCGGTTTCTTCGCCTTGCTGCTGCTGGTGCTGCTGGCCGTACCCTTCCTGTACAGCCGCCTGCGTGCCGCTTTCATCGACAAGCAAAAGCTGACAGAAGAAGCACACCGACTGGTCGATGTGATCGATCGTACGCCGGACCTGATCGCGATGAGCACGCCAGCGGGCGAAGTCGCGTATGTGAACCGGGCGATGCGCGATTTGCTGGGTATTGGCGATCTGCCCGCTGCCGACATCAAGCGCGAGCGTGTCTATCACGCCGACTCACTGAAGGTGGTGCAGCACATCGGCATACCGCATGCCATCCGGCATGGCAGCTGGTCGGGCGAGACCGTGTGGCTGACCGCCGTCGGCACACCGGTACCGGTGTCACAAGTGCTGATCGCACACCGCCAGTCAGATGGCAGCATCACCTTGTCGACGATTGCGCGGGATATCAGCGCCGCCAAAGAAGCCGAGCGGCAGCTGGCGGAGAAGAACAAGCAGATCGAACAGGCATCCCGCCTGAAGACCGAGTTCATGGCCACCATGTCGCATGAGTTGCGTACACCGCTGAATGCCATCATCGGCTTCTCCAGTGTGATTCGCGATGGCCTGGCCGGAAAGGTCGATCCCACCGTCAGGGAATATGCAGACGACATCCTCAACAGCGGCCGCCATCTGCTGGAGCTGATCAATGACATCCTCGACCTGTCGACCATCGAATCCGGCAACATGCGACTGGAGACTGGCATCGTGGATGGCAACGATCTCGCAGCCAGCGGCATGGCCATCATGCGCGAACAGGCGAATGCGCGCGGCATCCGTCTGGTGCAGGCCATTTCGCCCGAGATCCGGGGACTATGGCTGGATCCGCGCAAGACCCGGCAGATCATTTTCAACCTGCTGTCGAATGCGGTGAAGTTCACGCCCCAGAGCGGCGAAGTCAGGCTGGCGATGCGCCTGGTGCCGCGCAGCCAGGTGGAGGCGCAGCAGCCAGGTGACTCCCGCCGCCTCTTTGCGCTGCAGCCCTCGGCCTTCCTCGAGTTCCTTGAAATCTCGGTCAGCGACACCGGTGTCGGCATCGCGCAATCCGACCTGTTTCGACTGTTCCAGCCTTTTACGCAGCTTGATGCATCGCGCAGCCGCGCGTTCGAGGGCACTGGCCTCGGCCTTGTCATGGTGCGGCGTCTGGTCGAGCTGCAAGGCGGGGCCTTGCTGGTGGAGAGCGTGCCCGGCAAAGGCACGCGCTTCACCGCCTGGCTGCCGCTGCGCGATCCGGACAGCTCAGGCCAGCTGCCGATCGCATTACCAGACACATTGCTGCGCCCCCTTCCCCATTGAACCTGAATAGACCGACATGAACTACCCCGGCACCGACCTCGACGACACAATCGTCTCCACCCCGAGCGCCGGCCTCAGGCCCGTCCTGATGCTGGTCGACGACCAGCCGCGCAATGCGCGCTTGCTGCAGGCGCAGCTGGGGAGCGAACATTTCAGCTTCATGCTCGCGCAATCCGGTGAAGAAGCACTGGCCCAGATCCGGGATCGCCTGCCCGACCTGATCATCCTCGACTACATGATGCCCGGCATGAATGGACAGCAGGTCGCACTCGCACTCAAACAAGACCCGCGTACCCGCAATATCCCGGTGATCATGCTGACGGCCCTGTCGGACCATGCGTCGCGCATGCATGCGCTGTCGGCCGGTGTCGAAGAGTTCATCAACAAACCAGTCGACCAGGCCGAACTCTGCACGCGGGTCCGCAACCTGCTGCGGCTGAAGTCCTACCAGGACCAGCTGTCGACCCATAATCGCCGCCTGTCCGATCAGGTGGCAGAACGCACTCGCCAGCTGACCGAGGCCTATCGTGACACCATCTACACGATGGTCAAGGCAGCCGAGTACAAGGACGAAGACACCGGCTCGCATGTGCAGCGCATCAGCTTTTTCTGCCTAGAATTGTCCGAGCACCTTGGCATGGACAAGACTTTCTGCGACCAGATCTTTTACGCTTCGGCGATGCATGATGTCGGCAAGATCGGCATCCCGGATGCGGTGCTGCTGAAGCCGGGCGCATTCGATGCCAGCGAATGGGCGATGATGAAGACCCATTGCACGCTGGGCGCGAAAATCCTGCACAAGGGCGGGTCGCCGTACGTGAAGATGGGGGCCGACATTGCACTCAGCCACCATGAACGCTGGGATGGCAGTGGCTACCCCAACGGGCTGGCCGGAGACGCGGTGCCGCTGTCAGCACGCATCGTGATGCTGTGCGACCAATACGACGCGCTGCGTTCACGCCGTCCATACAAGCCGGCCATGAGCCATGACAAGGCTTGCGCCGTCATCCTGGAAGGCGACGGCCGCACCGAACCGGAGCATTTCGACCCGGCCGTGTTATCAGCCTTTACACAAGTCAGTCATCGATTTGCAGAGATTTACGCAGCCAACATCGACTGAAGATCGATTGGCGCGTGCAGGCCGACCTGGCTTTGTGTATTCTCGGTACATAGACTTCAAATGCAGCCAGCCATGCTCCCCCTGTTCGGTGACATCAGCAACATCATCAGCCTGTCCATCACGCCCGCTTTCCTGTTGCTGGGCGTACTGATGCTGATGCGCGTGCTGAACAATCGCCTCGACCGCATCCATGACCGACGCGAAACACTGCAGCAGCGGCTGTCCGGCGGGTCCGGCCGGCGACCAGTGCTGGTCCATGAGCTGGATGTGCTGGGTCGGCGTGCCGATGTGATACACCGCGCCGTCGGTTTCTCGGCGACCTGCCTGATACTGGTCTGCGCCGTCGTTGTGGCCCTGTTCGTCGACGATGCGTTCCAGCTCGCACTCGATTCCCTGATTGCATTGCTGTTCGTGGGGGCAATGCTCTTGCTGATCGCCAGCTTCTCGCTGTTCCTGCACGAGATCTTCATCGCCAGCCACACGATGCCGACCACGGCGCTGCATCCTGCGCGCCAGCCTGACGGCCGAGGCTGATGCCGCCAGGCTGCGTTATCGCGGCCAGTATCCGAGCCCGACTTCAGGACGCCAGCGACTCGGGCAACCAGAATCGCCCGGTCATTTCCTCCAGCCCCACGCTCTGCAAGACTTCGGCCAGTCGACGGGCCGCTCTGGCCTGCGGCTGTTCCTTGCGGGTTGCGATGATAAGTTCGTTCTTCATCGAATGTTCCCAGCCGACCAGTTCGGTCACGTTCACCTGGTAACCGTGGGCTTCCAGCTGCAGGCAACGCAGCACATTGGTCAGGTGACTGCCGAATTCGCGGGTGTGGATAGGATGGCGCCAGATCTCGGTGAGCGCATCGCGACCCAGCGCCTGGCCCTTCAGGCGACGTAGCGTCGCGGCCACTTCCGCCTGGCAGCATGGCACCAGCACGATGAAACGCGCCTGCTTCTTCAACGCAAAGCTGATCGCATCATCGGTGGCGGTGTCGCAGGCATGCAATGCGGTGACCACATCCACGCTCGCTGGCAGCGCATCGGACAAGATGGACTCCGCCACCGACAAGTGATGGAAATGCATGCGGTCAAAACCGAGGCGCTGCGCCAGTGCGCGGGTGCTGTCGACAAGCTCGGCCCGGGTCTCGATGCCATGGATGGTCGATTCGTCATTGCGCTGCTTGAAGAACAGGTCATACAGGATGAAGCCAAGGTAAGACTTGCCGGCACCATGGTCGACCAGGCTCAGCTGGTCGGAATCGACCTGTTTCAGCAAAGGCTCGATGAACTGGAACAGGTGATAGACCTGCTTGAGCTTGCGGCGGCTGTCCTGGTTCATCTTGCCGTCGCGCGTCAGTATGTGCAGCGCTTTCAGCAACTCGATCGACTGGCCTTCGCGGATTTCTGTTTCTGCCATGGTGGAATGTTCTCCTGCAAGGCCGACATGGTAGCAGCGTCCGAACATTCTTCATCGACGCAGGTAGTTCTTACCCGTCCCGCCCGTACATCCTTGTCCTCCCTTAATCGCCAACGCGCGTAATGCGCAAGATGCGGTCGTCTCACCCGCCGGGCACGGTCGCTGCTTCAGCGACCAGCTCTCGACTCAGCGCCATTCATGGCAAGCACAGATTGCGGTTCACGCAGCGAGCGACAGCAGGGAGCATCACACACAGACCAGAGGATGAACATGAAAGTCTTTTCTTTGCGAACGTTGACACCATGGGTGACAGCACTGCTGTCGCTGGCGGTGCTGGCGGGATGCGGCAGCGACAGTAATCCGATCAACCCGACGGCCGCCGGTGTCAGCCAGGTCAGTTCCGTCAACAGTACCGTACCGCGCAATGTCTTTTCAGCGACCCTGACGGGTAGCGAAGAAGTGCCGCCCAACAGCAGTACCGCGACAGGTACCGGTGTGGTGGTGGTGGATACGACAACGCGGGTAATGAAAGCCACCATCGTGTCCGCCGACATCAATGGCACCGCTGCCCATATCCACGTTGGCGCGCGCGGTGTCGCGGGTCCCGTGATATTCCCGCTGACCCAGGTATCGGCCGGCAGCGGCATCTGGACTGCGACGGCGACGCTGACCACCGAGCAGCTGACCCAACTGCAGACCGGCAATTACTACTTCAATGTGCACTCGGCTGCCTTCCCGGATGGCGAGATTCGTGGTCAGATCACTTCGCGGCTGCCGCAGAGTGGGGTTCCGGTAAGCTCGACCAGCACGAGCACCACCTCGACCGGCGCAACCGGCACGACCGGCACCGCTGGGACCACGGGCGGGACCACGGGTACCACGGGGACCACAGCGACGACCGGGACATCGGGTTCGTCAGGTACTTCGGGTACGACTGGCGGATCGGGTACCGCAGGCACCTCAGGTACTTCGGGTACGACGGATACGTCGGCTTACGGTACAGGCAGCGGCACGGCAAGCACCGCAAGTACCAGCGGCGATACCAGCGGCGCAAGCACCGGCGGATCGCAGGCATCAGGCCGTTCGACCAGCCAGGCGACGGCAGCGGCCACGCGTCCGGTGTTCTACACGAATGTGCTGACGGGTTCGCTGGTCGTTCCTGCTACACCGAGCACCGGTACCGGTACCGGCCTGTCGGTCTATCGTCCACGTGACAAGACGCTTACTTCGGTCGTTATCACCACAGGCTTCTCCAGCACCGGCGCGGCCATCCACCAGGGTGCGCCGGATGCGAATGGCCCGGTCGTGACGAACATGCAGGAAACCAGCTCGGGTTCGGGAATCTGGGTGTCGCGCGCCACGCTGAATGACACGCAGGTCTCCGCACTGAATGCAGGCAACCTGTACTACGAAGTCTTGTCGGTCGCCTTCCCGAACGGTGAAATCCGAGGCCAGATCGCGAAGACCTCGGGAACCAGCACGTCGGCAAGCACGGGTACGACCACGGGCACGGGTACCGGCACGACAACTGGCACCACGACCGGTACGCCGGCCGGCACTGGCTCGGGTACGACGGCAGGTACGCCGACCACGGGCACCGGCGCAACGACGGGTACCGGTACTACCACGGGCACTGCCACCACCACAGGCACCGGCACGACGACGGGCACCGGCACCACCACGGGCACCGTCACGCCGACGAGTACCGGCACCACCACAGGCACTGGTACGCCGACGGGCACCGGCACCACCACGGGCACCGCCACGCCGACGAGTACCGGCACCACCACGGGTACCGGCGCGACGACTGGCACCGGCACCACCACGGGCACTGGTACGACGACAGGCACTGGCACGACAACTGGTACGGGTGGTACAACAACGGGCACTTCAACCAGCACACCAACGGTCACGACGATCATCACGACGCCCACGACCGGAACGACGGACACGACCACCGGTACCACCACGGGCACGACCGGTACCTCGGGCACCTCGGGTAGCTCCGGTACCTCGGGCACGCTGGGTTCCGGCGGTACCTCGGGTACCACAGGCACCACAGATACCACAGGCACCACAGGCACGTCGCTCCCCCCGGATACAGCGGCCACAACCGGCGGTATGGACCTCGGTAGCGGCACCGGCATCTCGACCACCACGACAACGACAACGACCCCGATCACGACCCTGACGGGCGCTGGCACCAACCTGCCTTCGATCGCTGCTGCCGCGATTGGCGGCTGACAGCGAGCAGCACAGATCGGTAAGCCCCGGCTCCGGCCGGGGCTTTTTTACAGGAAGGGGTGCCGGAGATGGCCGCGCTCAAGCCGGCAATTCGGCGCGGTCGGCAGGTGGCAGCGGCAGGCGCTGCTGCAGGTAGTGCTGCATGTCGGCCTGTTGCATCGGCATGCCGAACAGGTAGCCCTGGTACGCATGGCAACCATGCGAGGCGAGGAATTCACGCTGCCGCTGGTCTTCGACGCCTTCGGCGATCAGTTTCAGCTTGAGGCTTTGTGCCAGTACGACGATGGTGCGAACGATGGCGGCATCGGTCTCTACCGTCAGCTGGTTGCAGAAGAAGGAATGGTCGATCTTGAGCTCGTCCAGCGGCAGGCGCCGCAGGTAAGACAGGGACGAGAAGCCGGTCCCGAAATCATCAAGCGAGAAGCTGATGCCGGCGGCCTTCAGCGACTTCATCTTCAGGATCACCTCGTCGACATTGTCAACCAGCAGGCTCTCGGTCAGCTCCAGCGTCAGCCGGCGCGGATTGATGCGATGCCGGCGCACGATCTCGAGCACATGGTCGACGAACTGCTCATGCCTGAACTGGCGTACGCTGACATTGACCGACAGCGTCAACAAGGCGTGCGTCGCATCGCCGGCCCAGGCCGCCAGTTGCCGGCAGGCGGTATCGATGGCCCACATGCCGATTGGGACGATCAGGCCAGTCTCCTCGGACAACTCGATGAACTCGCGTGGTGACAGCAAACCCAGCTCGGGGTGCTGCCAGCGCAGCAGTGTCTCGAAGCCAAGCAGCCTGCCATCGCCATCGACCTGCGGCTGGTAGTACAGCAGGAATTGCTGCTGTCGCAGCGCGCTGCGCAGGCTGGCCTCGAGCACGGCGCGCCGCGACAATGAGTCCTGCATCTCCGGCGCGAAGAAGCAGATCGCATTGCGGCCTGCAGCCTTGGACTGGTACATCGCGAGGTCGGCGCGCTTGAGCATGTCACTGACGCTGTCGACCGCGGTGTCGAAGATGTAGATGCCGATACTGGCCGTGCTGTGGTGTTCATTGCCCCGCAAGCGGTAGGGCGTGTCCATCGCCGCGCGTATTTTCTCGGCCACCATTTCGGCATTTCGCCGGAAGACTTCCGTCGTCTCACGCCCGCCCTTGAGCAGCACCACGAATTCGTCGCCGCCCAGCCTTGCCACCAGGTCGTTCTTGCGCACTGCCGACTGCAACCGGAACGCCGCTTCCTTCAGCAGCAGGTCGCCCATGTCATGGCCGTGCGTATCGTTGAGGGTCTTGAAATTGTCGAGATCGATGAAGACCACCGCGCCATGCTCGACACTGTGCGGGCTGGCATCGACCAGCTTGTGCAGACGGTCCAGCCACAAGCGACGGTTCGGCAAGCCAGTCAACGGATCATAGAAGGCCAGGTGCTGGATCTCGGACTCGGCTTCCTTGCGCTGGCTGATGTCGAGCAGGATGCCGCGCATCGCGCCATGCTCGCTGCCGGCAGCATCGTCGCGCGCGGCAGTACCGATCTCCTCCACCCACAAATAGTCACCGGCAAGGTTCTTCAAGCGGTACTCGTAGCTGAACTCCACACCGCCACCGATGGCTTCATCACGCGCATGCTGCGCGCCCTGCAGATCTTCCGGATGGACATGTGCCTCCCAGAAGCCCGATTCGTGCCAGGCCGATACCGGATGGCCGAACAGGCGCTCGACCTGCGGCGACACAAAAGTGTACTGCCCGTCAGGCAGGCTGGCTTCCCATGACACCGCATTGGTGCTTTCGATCAGCATCCGGTAGCGGCCCAGCAGCCGGTTGCGACGCTCGTTCTCCTGGCGCAGCTGCTCATGCTGTTCATTCAGGCTGTCGAGCATGTGATTGATGGAGCCGGCGAGGCTGGACACTTCATCGCTGCCACGGACTTCAGCGCGTACGTGGCTGAAGCCTTGCCGCACCACATCGCGTGAGAATTGCTCAAGCCGTCGCAGCTCGACCGTCAGTGACAAGGCCAGTCGTTCGCCCAGCAGCAGCGTGGCCAGCGCGATCACCAAAACCAGCGCTGCGATCAGTGCCAGTTGCAGGGTGCCGAGGTGCAGCTGAGGCACGGCTGCATCCTGTACGCTGACTTTCAGCCCCAGCTGGTCGAAAGGTGCCGGCAGAGCAATGCGCGCCGTCACTTCACCGGGCTCCGGACTGGGCAGCCCGACACGCGGATCCCAGACCAGCGATGCCGTCTTCGAATACAGCATCGCCGAGAGGCCAAAGCGATAGACCAGCGCCCCTTCATGCCGCCCGGTACTGGGCAGCGTGATCAGACGTATGGCTACCAGTTCTGGCCCCTCGCGTCCCGCTTGCAGCGTGGCCGCCTCGGTGCCCGCCTCCAGCTGCTTCCTCAGCCACTGCCGGTCTGCTTCGCTGAAACTGGCGTAGTCATTGCTGGCAATGTCATTGCCTGCGAAATCCGTGAACAGAATCGCGACCGGTATCGCATTGACATGATGAATACTGGTCAGGAAGGGATGCAGGTAGGTGTCGCGCCCAGTGGTATCCGTCAACGCGGCCGCCAGGATGCTGCTGTCGGACAGCTCGGCCATGCGCAGCATGATGCCGCGCATGGTGGTACCTGCCAGTTGCGCGCTGTGCTCGGCCTCGCGCTGGACCAGCATGCGCTCGGCTGCCCTGCCCTGCAGCGTCGCCAGCCAGCCGGAGGCGAGCGCCGTCATCACCAGAACGGCCGTCGCCAGTGCGGCGCTGCCGATCGCGAATTTTTTCGCGAGACTGGCGCCGGCCAGCGTGGCGCGTATCTTGTGCACCCAGGCGGTCATCGCGGCACCATGGCCCCGTCAGAGCGGAAGCGCATCAGCTGCAAGTCACTGCGTGCGAATGCTTCGTGATTGGCCGGTGTGAAGGCCGGCGCATAATGCTTCACCAGCCCGCGCCAGGCCGGCAAGTGTTCAAGCGCTGTGCGCACCTTGCTGCGATCGGTGCTGCCGGCGACGCTGACCGCCTTCGCCACCAGGTGCACAGCGTCATATGCATGGGCAGCGCCGACGGTGGCGCGAATGTCCTCGAAACGATGCACGCCCTGCGCGGCGGCGGCCTTCAGAAAACGCTCACGCATCACTGGGTCAGCACGCTGCGGGCTGAAGGTCTGCAACACCGACACATCGACGTCATGCAGCGCAGCGCCCGCTTTCTCGACGAACTCGCCACCGCTCACGCCCCAGTGCAAGATCAGCGGCACACGCCTTGCCTTGGGTAGGGCGGCCACTTCGCGCACCAGCAGCGCGGCCTCGTCATTGGCGACGACAATGATGGCCTGCGCGCCGGCGTCGACCATGCCCTGGTATTTGCTGACCAGGCTGGTATCGGCCCAGCTGAACCAGCTGCTGCGCACGATGCCGATACCCTTGCCGGCGGGGGTGCGCAGGTGCGCATCGGCGGCGGCCAGGTTGCTACGCCCCCAGGCGGTATTGCTGAGCAAGAGACCGACACGGCGCAGGCCGCGCTTCGCGGCCTGGTCCAGCATGAAGGGCATCGCAAGGCTGTCGTGCAGCGATACCCGGAACACGAAGTTGGGTTGCATTTCGCTGCGTGTGATCTGGTCGGCAGACGACCAGACGGCGACGAAGGGCAGCTTGTACTGCTCGATCAGTGGCAGTTGCTCGATGATGACGGGACTGAAGCGGCCGCCGAGCACCGCGACCAGATCAGGAATGGCGGCCAGCTCTTTCAGGTTCTGCAAACCGCGTGCGGGCACGGAGCGGTTGTCACGCGTGACCAGTTTCAGCGGCCGCCCGCCCAACACGCCACCGGATCGATTGATCTCTTCGATCGCCGTCTCTGCACCCAACTCAATGGCCTGTGCGGACGAACTGCGCAGCACACCGAACTCGGCATCGATGCCTATCCATACCGGCGCCAATGTTGTCGCGGAGCCGGTTGATGACATCACGGTTGGCGCCTGCGCGTGCGCGATGAAAGGCAGCAGGCAGGCGAGCAGTAGCAGCATGGACCTGCGTTTCCACCGTGTGTTCTGCAGACGAGATGATTGGCTGGGACGAGTCATGTTCCGGGCAAACAGTACGCTTCAGACTGAAAACTCTTGTATCAAAAGAATCTTTGCTGAAAGGATACATGACGACCTCGCGTTCGGAAGCTGAAAATTTCCTCACACCAATGGATTTAAGGAAAAATTTTTCCTCAGATGCGTTAGTTGTTCCCCTGAAGAAATTTATTGAGGTGTTTTATTACTTCACGGGAATATTTCAGCAGGTATTGGCGAGCACGATGTAGTCCCCCTTGCCACAACATGCTGATGACGGGCTTGGGCTGGCACAGCATCGTCAGCCTTGACCGGTAGATCTGCACCCGGTGAAGTACCCGCAAGCATCCAAGCAGCTGGACCTTGTAGTCATAGCGCCCCCACAGTAAATGACAAGCGCTGGCCCGGCGTGTGATGCAATCGCAGATTGACCAGTAACACGCGAGGAAACCCAAGCGCAAACGCGCCAGCGCCGGATCGGCGGCCGACAACAACATCACATAGTGGTCGCCAAAGCGACAAGCCAGCGAGCCGGCGACCACGCGTCCGTTCACTGTCGCGATACCAAACATGCCGCAGTCCCGTGCGAGCATCAGCAGGCGTGCGGTATCGCGGCGCTCGATGTTGGCGCGCTTTCCGCGCTCCTTCATGCTGTCACGTTTAAAGCGCTGCAAGGTACGCACCAGCAAGCGCTGCTGCTGCAGGCTCAGAGCATCGGACGTGTGGCATTCCCAGCGCAGCCCCGGCAGTTCGCGCTCGATACGATTCCCATAACCCTTGATGGTCTTGCGCGTGGATTTACCCAGCAGCGCGCGGTAGGCATCGACGTTGGCCGGCAGGTCGATCAGATAATCTTCCGAAAACGCATAAGACTGCGACGGCCAGCGCAGCGACTGGCGCGCAGGATCCATAGGCTGCTGTTCCCGGCCAACGACATCGACCGCGTTGAGCACGATCACCCCGACCTGCGGATAGCGGCCAAAGACACTACGGCAGAACGCATCAACCAGCTCGGCGTCGATGGCCATCATCTCGGTCAGCACCAGAGCACGCGCAGGCTCGATGCGAAACAGCAGCGCGCCCGCCACCTCGCCATGTCGCCACGCGACCCAACTATGCGGCAACGGCCGGTCCGCTTCGGACAGCTGCAGGTGGCGCCATGACGCGAACATGCTGCCATACAGCTGGTCGAGCGCCGCAACGACGAAAGGCGGCACCGCATGTTCATGGATCTCGCAAGCCAGCACCGGCGCACAAGCATCGGGCCGCGCATTGTCGACGGTGACAAAGGCTTCCAACGGATGCGGCAGCGGTGCTTCGGGCAGGTGCGCCATGGCTTTGCGTGACAGGACGAGCAGCGATTGTCGGCGCAGGCCGGCGCGCGCGGCTTGAGCGCCCCCAAGGCGGCAAGCGCGCAGCCTGCGGCGCCGCAAGTCGCGCGATCGCCGCGCGACGACAATGAACTCACAGGGGAGGATCCAGTGGGGACAGGCCGGTGTCCAAACCAGCCAGCGTGGTTCGAATCCATGCTCCCCTGCCCATCACCGCTGCCATGCCCGGACTGGCACGCCCGGCACCTGAAATTCAGGCGGCGAATTGCTTCAGGCCGTGACCCGCTTGTCGACGATGCGCCTGGCCTTGCCGACCTGGGTGCGCTCGACGCTACGGGGCGTCAATACACTCACCTTGCAGCTGATACCGATGTACGACTTGATCATCTGCTCCAGCGCCGCACCGGCACGGATGCCGTCGCCATGGCGTACGTCTTCGCGGGTCTCGACCAGCACTTCCAGTTGGTCGAGATGCATCTCGCGGGTCAGCACCAGCTGGTAATGCGGCGCCAGCGCGCCCTGCTGCAGCAGCAATTCCTCGACTTGCGACGGGAACACATTGACGCCGCGGATGATCAGCATGTCATCCGAGCGGCCGGTGATCTTGCCCATACGACGCATCGAACGCGAGGTCGGCGGCAACAGGCAGGTCAGGTCGCGCGTGCGATAGCGCACCACCGGCATCGCCTCCTTCGTCAGCGACGTGAACACCAGCTCGCCCAGTTCGCCATCGGGCAGCACCTCGCCGGTCACGGGGTCGATGATCTCGGG
>CAZCDW010000050.1:13043-14976 GCA_964497485.1 uncultured Bifidobacterium sp. | reverse complement strand
AGGACGCGCAGGTCGTCATCGACGCGATCGGCGATCAATTTGGTCTGGCTGTTCAGGTTCTCGCCGCTCTGCAAGCGCTGCGCGACTTCGCGCCGCAAGTCGGAGACTTCGATACGCGAGCTCCACCACTGCCAGATGAACAAGGCCGCGAAGGTGATGGCGGCGAACTTGAGGCGACCCTCGCGGGTTTCGAATTGGCGTGGCATGCGCGGGCGCCAGCTTGGGCGACGGTAGGCGAGGCCATCGGTGTCTTCCGGGGCATTGGCGGTGGACTTGGCCGGATCGGCGGCGTCGGCGTCGTCGGTGTCGGCGGACGCCGGTTCAGCCGTGGCATGGGCCGAAGCGTCCGCGGAGGTGTCCGCCTGAGCGCTTGCATTGGGCTGCTTGCCAGCGGCCGATGTGCCGACCGCAGCCGCAGCCTCAGTCGCAGGCGCAGCCGCCCCGCCATTGGCCGCTGCGTTTGCTGGCTGCGCAGCAGAATTCGGCGCGGACGATACAGCTGGTGCAGACGTCGGTGCCGATGGGGATGCGCTAGTCGTGTTCGATGCCGGCGTCGCTGCAGGGCTGGCTGCAGCAGCGGCAGCGTCGGGCTGTTTGCCCGCGCCTTTGGAATCGTGGGTTTCGCTCATGGACGCGATTGTATCGCTTGTATCGCGGCAATCAGCGACTCATCTCCGGATCCGGTGCGTAAAACGGTGTCAAAACCCAGCGCTTGCGCTGTCTCGGCAATGCGCGGGTGCGGTACCACCAGCATCTGCCGCTGCATCTTGTGCCAGACAGGTGCAAACCGCGGTTCGGCATGTCCATCGGCACCGGTTTGCGCAACAACGTGATCTTGCTGCAGCATGTCCTGCAAGTTACGCAGCGCTTCCGAACTGGTGATGACCCAGGCGGCACCGGCGTCAACCAGCGACAGCAACTGCGCGCGCCGCGCCTCATCCAGTGCCGGTGCACCGCGCCGATAAGCTGCAACCTGCTCGACCTCGACACCGGCTTCACGCAGCCGGTCGGCCAGCAGTTCCCGGCCTGTTTCGGCGCGCACGATCAGGGCATTCTTGCCGCGCAGTGCAGCCAGGTCCAGTACCTGCAACAGGGTCTCGGAGTCGGTACGATCAGGGTCGGTGGGACTGGCGACGCTGGCATTGGCTTCGGTCACGCCATGGCTGGCCAGCGCCTGACGGCTGCTGTCTCCCACCACGGCGGCAATCACGCCGGCGGGCCAGGCGCGGATGTGCGCGAACGCAGCATCGATGGCATTCGGGCTGACGAAGGCGACCAGTGCATAGTCAGCCAGCCGGCCAAGTGCGGACTTGAGTTCGGCTTCCTGTGCCGATCCGGCGGCCAGCGGCTGGATCTCAAGCAAAGGAAAGATGCGGGACTCGACACCCATGGCCGCAAGGCGTGTGGCCAGCGGTTCGGCCTGCGCGCGCGGGCGGGTGATGACGACTGTCAGCGGGGAGTGCGGCTCGGGCATCAGGATTCAGGCCCGCCTGCGGTCACGCTCGATGCTTTCACGATCGTTGCAGGCGCGGCAATCTTCAGTCAGCTGTCTTGCACTCGGCGAGGATGGCGACGGCGTCCTGCGCTTCCAGTTCACGCGCGATCTGCACGCCCATCGCCTCCGGCGCTTCGGACGCGCCGTTGATATCGGCACGCGCGATGCGCTTGCCATCAGGGGTGGCAACCATCGCGCGCAAACGCATCGCATTCCCATCGACGGTGGCGAAGGCGGCCAGCGGTACCTGGCAGCTGCCGCCAAAGGTCCGCGACAGCTGGCGCTCGGCACGCACCGCGCGCTCGGTGGCGACGTGGTTCAGCGGCGCCAGCAGCGCCTGCAATTCGGGGCGTCCGGACGGAATCTCGATAGCCATCGCGCCCTGACCCGGTGCGGGCAGGCTGTCTTCCGGCTCGATGAAGGAGCGAATGCGCTGGG